>DASQBU010000152.1:0-7810 GCA_035635035.1 Pseudomonas sp. | reverse complement strand
CTCTTGTAGGTGACCTTGCGCAGCGGATTGCGCCGCGAATGGTACATGGCAGTGGCGGTGGCCATCGGCGACGGGTAGAAGGCCTGCACCTGGTCGGCGCGGAAACCGTTGCGCTTGAGCCACAGGGCGAGGTTCATCATGTCCTCGTCGGTGGTGCCCGGGTGCGCGGCGATGAAGTACGGGATCAGGTACTGCTCCTTGCCCGCCTCCTTGGAGAAGCGGTCGAACATCTTCTTGAAGCGGTCGTAGGTGCCGATGCCCGGCTTCATCATCTTGTCCAGCGGGCCGCGCTCGGTGTGCTCCGGAGCGATCTTCAGGTAGCCGCCGACGTGGTGGGTGACCAGCTCGCGCACGTACTCCGGCGACTCCACGGCGAGGTCGTAGCGCAGGCCGGAGGCGATCAGGATCTTCTTCACCCCGGGCAGGGCGCGGGCGTCGCGGTACAGCTGGATCAGCGCCGAGTGGTCGGTATTGAGGTTGTCGCAGATGCCCGGATACACGCACGACGGCTTGCGGCAGGCCGCCTCGATCTCGCGGCTCTTGCAGGCGATGCGATACATGTTGGCGGTCGGCCCGCCCAGATCGGAGATCACCCCGGTGAAGCCCGGCACCTTGTCGCGGATCTCCTCGATCTCGCGCAGGATCGACTCCTCCGAACGGTTCTGGATGATCCTTCCTTCGTGCTCGGTGATCGAGCAGAAGGTGCAGCCGCCGAAGCAGCCGCGCATGATGTTCACCGAGAAGCGGATCATCTCGTAGGCCGGGATCTTCTCGCCGTGGTAGGCCGGGTGCGGCACGCGGGCGTAGGGCAGGCCGAACACGTAGTCCATTTCCTCGGTGGTCAGCGGGATCGGCGGCGGGTTGAGCCAGACGTCCTGCTCGCCGTGACGCTGCACCAGCGCGCGGGCGTTGCCCGGGTTGGTCTCCAGGTGCAGCACACGGTTGGCGTGGGCGTAGAGCACCGGATCGCTTTTCACCTTCTCGTAGGACGGCAGACGGATCACCGTGCGCTCGCGGGTCAGCTTGGGATGCGGCAGCAGCTCGACCGGCCGGGCCTCGTGCGGGTCGTCCACCTCGCCCTTGGCCTGCTCGATGGCGCAGGCCTCGAGGTCCTGGGTGTTGACGTAGGGATTGATGATCTTGTCGATCTTGCCCGGGCGGTCGATGCGCGTGGAGTCGATCTCGAACCAGCCCTCGGGGGTGTCGCGGCGCACGAAGGCGGTGCCGCGCACGTCGGTGATCGACGTGATCGGCTCGCCGGCGGACAGGCGCTGGGCGACTTCGACGATGGCCCGCTCGGCGTTGCCGTAGAGCAGGATGTCGGCCTTGGCGTCCATCAGGATCGAATGGCGCACCTTGTCCTGCCAGTAGTCGTAGTGGGCGATGCGCCGCAGCGACGCCTCGATGCCGCCGAGCACGATGGGCACGCCCTTGTACGCCTCGCGACAACGCTGGCTGTAGACCATGCTGGCGCGGTCCGGGCGCTTGCCGGCCACGCCACCCGGGGTGTAGGCGTCGTCGGAGCGGATCTTCCGGTCGGCGGTGTAGCGGTTGATCATCGAGTCCATGTTGCCCGCCGCCACGCCGAAGAACAGGTTCGGCTGGCCGAGCTTCATGAAGTCGTCCTTCGACTGCCAGTCCGGCTGGCTGATGATGCCGACGCGGAAGCCCTGCGCCTCGAGCAGGCGGCCGATGATCGCCATGCCGAACGAGGGGTGGTCGACGTAGGCGTCGCCGGTGACGACGATCACGTCGCAGGAATCCCAGCCGAGCAGGTCCATCTCTTCCCGACTGGTCGGCAGGAAGGGGGCGGGTCCGAAACATTCGGCCCAGTACTTGGGATAGTCGAACAGCGGCTTGGCGGCTTGCATGGCGGTGACCAGGGAATCTCGGCGGGAATGGCGCGGGCGCGGAGGATAGCACAAAAAGTGAGCAAGCCCGACGATCGGAGTCGGGATTGGAGCGCACTCGTAGGGTGGAAAACTCGCGCAGCGATTTTCCCCCACGGCACACAGCCTGAAGCCGCAGGCTGGTGGACAAGGCTTCGCCGTTGTCCACCCTACGGGACGGGAATCAGTAGCGGTGGCGGCGCGGCACCCGCGCGGTGAGCTTGCTGAGCAGCTCGTAGCCGATGGTGCCGCAGGCCGCGGCGACCTCGTCGACCGACAGCTGCGCGCCCCACAGTTCCACCGGCGTGCCGACCTGCGCCTCGGGCACGGCACTGAGGTCCACGGTGAGCATGTCCATCGACACCCGGCCGACCAGCGGCACGCGGCGGCCGCCGACCAGCACCGGCGTGCCGACCGGCGCGCTGCGCGGATAGCCGTCGGCGTAGCCGCAGCTGAGGGTGCCGATGCGCGTCGGCCGCTCGGCCACCCAGCTCGCCCCGTAGCCGACGCTCTCCCCGGCCGGCACCTCGCGCACGGCGATCAGATTGCCGCTCAGGGTCATCGCCGGCTTGAGGCCCAGCTCGGCCGCCGGGCGCTCGGCGAACGGGCTGGCGCCGTAGAGCATGATGCCCGGACGCAGCCAGTCCATGTGCGCTTCGGGACGGGTGAGGATCGCCGCCGAGTTGGCCAGCGAGCGGTTGGCGAACGGCAGGTCGTCGAGCCCGCGGTAGCATTCCAGCTGCGCGGCGTTGAGCGGGTGCTCGGGCAGGTCGGCGCAGGCGAAGTGGCTGAGCAGGTTGAGTTCGGCGACCTGCGCGGCGCCGCTCAGCCGCGCGTGCCAGCCGCGCAGCTCGGCGGCAGCGAAGCCCAGGCGGTGCATGCCGGAGTCCAGCTTGAGCCAGACGTTCAGCGGCCGGTTCAAGGCGCAGCCGAGCAGCGCCTCGGCCTGCTCGCGGTTCTGCACCACCACGTCGAGACCGAGCTGCGCGGCCATCAGGTATTCCTTGGCCTCGAAGCAGCCCTGCAGCAGCAGCACCCGCGCCTTGCCGTGCAGGGCGCGCACCTC
The DNA here is from genome assembly GCA_035635035.1 of Pseudomonas sp. Taxonomy (GTDB): domain Bacteria; phylum Pseudomonadota; class Gammaproteobacteria; order Pseudomonadales; family Pseudomonadaceae; genus Geopseudomonas. Next base: position 4,855 of record DASQBU010000152.1, on the reverse strand, counting down.
GCCGGCCTCCTCCAGGCAGGCGACCACGAAGCCGTCGGCGTCCGGCAGGGCGCTGACCACCTCGCGCGCGCCATGGCCGTAGGCATTGGCCTTGACCACCGCGAAGGCCTGCCGCCCCGGCGCGCAGCCTTTCGCCAGCGCGTAGTTGTGGCGAACGGCGGACAGATCGATGGTGGCAACCAGGGGACGCATGACGGCTCGGCCTCGAAACGGAAAACGGGCGCCCATCTTACCTGCTGGGCGCCCGTTTTCCTTGATCCGACGACGGATTCGCGGTCACTCGTCCTCGAAGTTGTACATCCCGGGGGCGAGGTTCTCGAAGCGGGTGTACTTGCCGAGGAAGGCCAGCCGCACGGTGCCGATCGGGCCGTTCCGCTGCTTGCCGATGATGATCTCGGCGACGCCCTTGTGCTCGGTCTCCGGGTGATAGACCTCGTCGCGGTAGACGAACATGATCACGTCGGCGTCCTGCTCGATGGCGCCCGACTCGCGCAGGTCGGAGTTGACCGGGCGCTTGTTGGGCCGCTGCTCCAGCGAGCGGTTGAGCTGCGACAAGGCGATCACCGGGCAGTTGAACTCCTTGGCCAGCGCCTTCAGCGAGCGGGAAATCTCGGAGATCTCGTTGGTGCGGTTCTCGCCGCCGCCGCCGCCGAGCTGCATCAGCTGCAGGTAGTCGACCATGATCAGCGCCAGATCGCCGTGCTCACGGACCAGGCGACGGGTGCGCGCACGCATTTCCGAGGGGCTGATGCCGGCGGTGTCGTCGATGAACAGCTTGCGCTCGTTGAGCAGGTTGACTGCCGAGGTCAGCCGCGGCCAGTCGTCGTCGTCGAGGCGGCCGGAACGCACCTTGGTCTGGTCGATGCGCCCCAGCGAGGACAGCATACGCATCACCAGCGATTCGCCGGGCATCTCCAGCGAGTAGACCAGCACCGCCTTGTCGCTGCGCAGCACGGCGTTCTCCACCAGGTTCATGGCGAAGGTGGTCTTGCCCATCGACGGGCGGCCGGCGACGATGATCAGGTCGGCCGGCTGCAGGCCGCTGGTCTTCTCGTCCAGGTCGGCGAAGCCGGTGGAGATGCCGGTGATCGCCTCGTGGGTATTGAACAGCGTGTCGATGCGGTCGATGGCCTTGGTCAGCAGCTCGTTGAGGCCGACCGGGCCGCCGGTCTTCGGCCGCGCCTCGGCGATCTCGAAGATCTTGCGCTCGGCGTCGTCGAGGATTTCGTCGGCGCCGCGCCCCTGCGGGTTGTAGGCGCTGTCGCCGATCTCGTTGCTGATGCCGATCAGCTGGCGCAGGGTGGCGCGCTCGCGGATGATCTGCGCGTAGGCCTTGATATTGGCCACCGACGGGGTGTTCTTGGCCAGCTCGCCGAGGTAGGCCAGGCCGCCGACTTGGGCCAGTTGGCCCTCCTTGTCCAGTTGCTCGGACAGGGTGACCACGTCGAACGGCTGGTTGCGCTCGGCCAGCCGGTAGATGGCGCGGAAGATCAGCCGGTGGTCGTGGCGATAGAAGTCGCCGTCGGAGACCAGGTCGAGCACCCGCTCCCAGGCGTTGTTGTCCAGCATCAGGCCGCCGATCACCGCCTGCTCGGCCTCGATGGAGTGCGGCGGCACCTTGAGGGCCGCGGTTTCCAGGTCGTACTGCGCGGGGACGCTGATCTCGTTCATCGCTTCGCTACCGAATTCACCGTAGTGCAGAAAGACAAAGGGCACGCCTGCGAACGCAGGGCGTGCCCGATGTTAGCTGCCCGGCATCAGGGATGCACGGGCACCGATGGCGGCCTTAAGCGGCCACCACCACCACGCGAACGGTGGCGTCGACGTCGCTGTGCAGGTGCACGGCCACGTCGTACTCGCCGACCTGACGGATGGCACCGTTGGGCAGGCGGATTTCGCTCTTGGCCACTTCCACGCCGGAGGCGGTCAGGGCGTCGGCGATGTCGTGGGTGCCGATGGAGCCGAACAGCTTGCCTTCATCGCCAGCGGTGGCGGTGATGGTGACTTCCAGCTCGGCCAGTTGGGCAGCGCGGGATTCGGCGTAGGCCTTCTTCTCGGCAGCCAGCTTTTCCAGCTCGGCGCGGCGGGCTTCGAACGCAGCGATGTTATCGGCGGTCGCGGCGGTAGCCTTGCCCTGCGGCAGCAGGTAGTTGCGGCCGTAACCGGCCTTGACGTTCACCTTGTCGCCCAGGTTGCCCAGGTTGGCGATTTTTTCCAGCAGGATAACTTCCATTTGGCTTTAACCTCTTAACTTTTAACCTTCACCGTCCGTGGGCCCGTTCGCGCCATCGCGCGTCGCGCGCCCCCGGAAATCAAACAGACTGTCGACTACGGCCAACACGACCAACAACGGATACACCAGCTGCATGAACATCGGCAGCGAGACGTACAACCCCACCAGCCAGAACCGCGCCAGTCGCCCCTGCGCCGCCAGACCATGCAGCAGGGCCACTCCGGCGAACGCCAGCGGCACACTGCACAACGGCATCAGCATGACCAACTGCAGATCCAGCTCCGGCAGCAGGACGACGCCTGCCAGCAGGGCCAGCACCATTGGCAGCGGCAGGCGCACGGCGCGAAACTCGCGACCGAAACCGCCCGGGTTGTACAGCAGTGCCTGCCAGTAGCGCGCCAGCAGCACGCTGAGCAGGCTGAGCACTTGCAGCAGGCCGGCCATCAGCCCGGTCAGCACCGGCGCCAGCAGCGCACCGAGACGGCTCTTCTCCTCCGCCGTCAGCTGCTTGGCGTGTTCGCCCAGCATCTGCGGCATCTGTTCGAGCAGCTCGGCGGCGGTACGCTTGACCTCCGCGCCGAAACTGGCATCGATGATCACGCCGAACAGCGCCCCCAGCGCCACGCTGGCCAGCAGCACCCGCGTCCAGGAGACGCTGGCGCGCAGCACCAGAGCCAGCGCCAGGCTGCCCACCAGCACCAGCAGCGGCAGCGGCTCGCCGAAGTGCCACCACAGCAGGGTCGGCACCAGGGCCCAGAGCACGACACCCAGGGCGTCGCCCAGACCGCGGCGCAGCAGCACCAGGGAACCCGCGGCTGCGCTTAGCCAGAACAGCAGGGGCAGCGCCGCCGTGACGACCACCGCGAGGGTGGCCTGCAGGCGGCCGCGCATGACGAAGTCAGCCAGTGCCCGCATGCGTTAATCCGTTGACCTGTCGACGAGCCTGGCCTCAGCGGCCGTGGCTGTCGGTGTAGGGCAGCAGGGCCAGGTAGCGGGCACGCTTGATGGCGGTAGCCAGCTGACGCTGATATTTGGCTTTGGTGCCGGTGATACGGCTCGGAACGATCTTGCCGGTTTCGGAGACGTAGGCCTTCAGGGTGTTGAGATCCTTGTAATCGATCTCGATGACGCCTTCAGCGGTGAAACGGCAGAACTTGCGACGACGGAAAAAACGTGCCATGAACGTGGCTCCTCAATACTGGTTACGAAGATTACTCGTCGGCGCCTTCGCCGTCGGAGCCCTCAGCGGCGCCTTCACCGGCTTCGCTGCGGTCACGACGCTCGCGGCGCTCGTTGCGGCTTTCTTCGGCCTTGAGCATCTCGGACTGCTCGGTCACGGCGGCGTCGCGACGGATCACCAGGTTGCGGATGACGGCGTCGTTGTAGCGGAAGTTGTCTTCCAGCTCGGCCAGCGCAGCGCCGCTGCACTCGACGTTCATCAGCACGTAGTGGGCCTTGTGCACGTTGTCGATGGCGTAAGCCAGCTGACGACGGCCCCAGTCTTCCAGGCGGTGAATCTTGCCGCCGTCTTCTTCGATGAGCTTGGTGTAACGCTCGACCATGCCGCCAACCTGTTCACTCTGATCCGGGTGAACCAGGAAGACGATTTCGTAATGACGCATAAATGCTCCTTACGGGTTATGCAGCCTGCCGCCGGAAGCGGTCAGGCAAGGAGTGAATGTTTCGTGTGTGCTTGCCGACGGCAGGGCGCAGGCGCGCCTGCCACGACGGCAAGGGGCGGTATTGTACGGAGGCATCGCCCGCCCCGCAAGCAACGCGGGGCCGGGACTCAGCCTTGCACGGATGGGCGGCGCTGGCGCACCGCCTCGAACAGGCACACCCCGGTGGCTACCGAGACGTTGAGGCTGCTGACGCTGCCGCCCATCGGCAACTTGGCCAGATAGTCGCAGTGTTCGCGAGTCAGGCGACGCATGCCCTTGCCCTCGGCGCCCATCACCAGCACGGTCGGCCCGCGCAGGTCGAGATCATAGATCTCCTGGGTCGCCTCGCCAGCGGTGCCGACCACCCACAGGCCCTGCTGCTGCAGCTTCTCCAGGGTGCGCGCCAGGTTGGTCACCGCCACCAGCGGCACCACCTCGGCGGCACCGCAGGCCACCTTGCGCACCGTGGCGTTGAGGGTGGCCGACTTGTCCTTGGGCACGATCACCGCCTGCACGCCGGCGGCGTCGGCGGTGCGCAGGCAGGCACCGAGGTTGTGCGGATCGGTCACCCCATCCAGCACCAGCAGCAGCGGCACCGACTCGCCGCGCGCCAGCAGTTCCTCGAGGAAGTTCTCCCCCCAGACCTGGCTCGGACTGACCTCGGCGACCACCCCCTGGTGCACACCCTCGGCCCACTCGTCCAGCTCGCGGCGCTCGCGCTGGCCGACCGGCACGCGTGCCTCGCCAGCCAGCTGCACCAGCGCCTGCACGCGCGGATCCTGGCGCCCCTCAGCCAACCACAACTGCTTGACCCGCCTGGGGTGATGGCGCAGCAATGCCTCCACGGCATGCACGCCGTAAACCCGTTCCCACTGACTCATTCTTTGACCTTGCGCTTACGAATGGCGCGCCCGGACGACTGCTCCGCCGCCGACGCCTGGCCGGCTGCCCCGACCTTGGT
>DASQBU010000151.1:0-4162 GCA_035635035.1 Pseudomonas sp. | reverse complement strand
CTGCTAACATCGCGCCTTTGTCTCAACGCTCAATTCGAGAGTCGCCATGACCACCGTCCGTACTCGCATCGCGCCGTCGCCCACCGGCGATCCGCACGTTGGCACCGCCTACATCGCCCTGTTCAACCTGTGCTTCGCTCGCCAGCACGGCGGCAAGTTCATCCTGCGCATCGAAGACACCGACCAGCTGCGCTCCAGCCGCGAGTCGGAGCAGCAGATCTTCGACGCCCTGCGCTGGCTGGGCATCGAGTGGGACGAGGGTCCGGACGTCGGCGGCCCGCACGGCCCGTACCGGCAGAGCGAGCGCGGCCACATCTACAAGCAGTACGCCGACGAGCTGGTGGAAAAGGGCCATGCCTTCCACTGCTTCTGCACCGCCGAGCGTCTCGACGCCGTGCGTGCCGAGCAGATGGCCAACAAGGAAACCCCGCGCTACGACGGCCACTGCATGCACCTCGCGAAAGAGGAAGTGCAGCAGCGCCTGGCCGCCGGCGAGCCCAACGTGATCCGCATGAAGGTGCCGAGCGAGGGCGTCTGCGTGGTGCCGGACCTGCTGCGCGGCGACGTGGAGATCCCGTGGGATCGCATGGACATGCAGGTGCTGATGAAGACCGATGGCCTGCCCACCTACTTCCTGGCCAACGTGGTCGACGACTACCTGATGGGCATCACCCACGTGCTGCGCGGCGAGGAGTGGCTGCCGTCGGCGCCCAAGCTGATCAAGCTGTACGAGTACTTCGGCTGGGAGCAGCCCAAGCTGGTGTACATGCCGCTGCTGCGCAATCCGGACAAGTCCAAGCTGTCCAAGCGCAAGAACCCGACCTCGATCACCTTCTACCAGCGCATGGGCTTCCTGCCCGAGGCGATGCTCAACTACCTGGGCCGCATGGGCTGGTCGATGCCCGACGAGCGCGAGAAGTTCTCCCTGGCCGAGATGATCGAGCACTTCGACGTCAGCCGCGTGTCGCTGGGCGGGCCGATCTTCGACATCGAGAAGCTGTCCTGGCTGAACGGCCAGTGGCTGCGCGAGCTGTCGGTCGAGCAGTTCGCCGCCGAGGTGCGGAAGTGGGCGCTCAATCCCGAGTACCTGATGCAGATCGCCCCGCATGCGCAGAGCCGTGTGGAGACCTTCAGCCAGCTGGCGCCGCTGGCCGGCTTCTTCTTCATGGGCGGAGTCAATCCGGACGCCAAGCTGTTCGAGCACAAGAAGCTGTCGCCCGAGCAGGTGCGCCAGGCGCTGCAGCTGATCCTCTGGAAGCTCGAGGCGCTGCGCCAGTGGAGTAAGGACAACATCACCGCGATCATCCAGAAGGTCGCCGAGCACCTCGGCTACAAGCTGCGTGACGTGATGCCGCTGATCTTCCCGGCCATCACCGGCCAGGCCAGTTCGGTGTCGGTGCTCGACGCCATGGAGATCCTCGGTCCCGACCTCTCCCGTTTCCGCCTGCGCCAGGCCGTCGAGCTGCTCGGCGGCGTGTCGAAGAAGGAAACCAAGGAGTGGGAGAAGCTGCTGGCGGAGATCGCCTGATCGGCGCGGAGTGGCGGGCTACCCGCCACTCCGCTGCATAAGTGGTTGTTCTGACAGCGAAAAAAAATCGGAAAAAAACGGCGAAGGTGTTGACGGCCTCTCCAAGGGTCTTTAACATTCGCCCCGCTTCACGACGAGCCGGTCTCGCTGGTGAAGTACCACGAAAGTGGGGCTATAGCTCAGCTGGGAGAGCGCTTGCATGGCATGCAAGAGGTCGACGGTTCGATCCCGTCTAGCTCCACCAAATTTCCAGCAATTCGCCACGCAGTAACGGCGGGTTGCACGAAGGATTGCGTCCCCTTCGTCTAGTGGCCTAGGACACCGCCCTTTCACGGCGGTAACAGGGGTTCGAGTCCCCTAGGGGACGCCATTATTCCAGCGCATCGCCAAGGCGGTGCAGCTCGATAGCAGTATCGGGGCTATAGCTCAGCTGGGAGAGCGCTTGCATGGCATGCAAGAGGTCGACGGTTCGATCCCGTCTAGCTCCACCAATTTCCAGCGATTCGCCTCGCGAGTCGTACGAAGGTCAACGTCCCCTTCGTCTAGTGGCCTAGGACACCGCCCTTTCACGGCGGTAACAGGGGTTCGAGTCCCCTAGGGGACGCCAATTTTCCCGCTCTGGGATCAAGAGGGTCATTCCGATATTTGGAATGGCCCTTTTTGTTTTCATCCTCCCGCTCCGGTCTTTCCGCGCCTCCACCACCTCGCTCTTCCGGGCGCGGGTGCGGCAGTCTGTCGTCGTGTCCTTGGCAATCGCTGCTGTTAAGTTGTCCTCATTTTTCGTGTGGGATAGTCTGGCGGTGCCGCGATGTCTGGCAGCCATTCTCATAACAAGACAACCAATACGGGACGGATAAAAGACATGACTTTCATGCCGTGGACCAGCGAACTCGAGGTCGGTATCACCCAGATCGACGAGCAGCACCGTTGGCTGGTGGACAAGACCAACCAGCTGTACGACCGCCTGGCGAGTGCCGAGCCGGATACGGCCGAAATCGCCGAGGTGCTGGATGGGTTGATGGATTACACCGTGAACCACTTCATCGTCGAGGAGGAGATCTTCCAGCGCCTGGGCTATCCGCAAACCGAGGAGCACAAGGCGCAGCACGACAGGTTCACGGCGCAGATCATGGATCTGCTGCAGCGTCACGATTCCGGCGAGCGCTCCGGCAGCGAAACCCTCGAGCTGTTGGCCGACTGGCTGACCCACCACATCCTCAAGGTCGACAAGGCCTACGTCGCCTTCTTCCGCGACCACGGCGTGCGCTGAGCGCTTGCGCCTTCGGGGGAATGCCGCATCATGGGCGGCATCCTTCCCCCCGAGGCGCCGCCTGATGACTCGTCCTGTTTGCCACCTGCATCCCGACCGCGACAGCTGCGTCGCCACGCTGGCCGAAGTAGTGGCTGAGCGCCTGCGCCTGGCGCTGCAGGAGGGTGAGCGGGCGCGCCTGCTGCTGCCGGGCGGGCAAAGCCCGGTGCCGTTATTGCACCGGCTGGCCGTCCAGGCGCTGGACTGGTCGCGGGTCGAGTTGTCGCCCAGCGACGAGCGCTGGGTGGCGGCGGACGACCCGGCGAGCAACCTGCGCCTGCTGCGCAGTGCGCTGCCGCAGGGGCAATGGCTCGATCCGCGCCAGGGGGAAAACCCGGAGGCGGCGGCCCGGCGCTGGGGGGAGCGGTTGGTCGAGTGGCTGCCCTTGACGGCGGTGCTGTTGGGGATGGGCGAGGACGGGCATATCGCCTCGCTGTTCCCTGGCATGCCGGACCTCGCGGCTGCCCTGGCGGCGGACGCGGCGCCGATGGCGCTGGTCGGCGCCGCGCCGGTCGAGCCGCGTCAGCGCCTGAGCCCCAATCTGGCCTTGCTGAGGCAGAGCGACTGGTTGGGCCTGCTGGTGTTCGGCAGCACCAAGCGTGAACTGCTCGAGGCAGTGCTCGCCGACCGGCCGGAGACCCGGCATCTGCCGGTGCATGCGCTGGTGCAGCAGGCCGGTAGTCGCCTGCAGATTCACTGGGCGCCTTGAGCGCGCAATGCTCAACTGTCGCACTCGGTTATTCGCGCTCCTGATAGACTGACGGCCTGATGGGGCGAGTGTCTGCTGCCGTGCGGTGGAGAGCGCCCCGCAAGCCTTCAGCCGAGGAGTCGCCATGCTGCATCCCGTTGTCGAGGCGGTGACCGCCCGCATCGCCGCCCGCTCTGCCGCGCGGCGCGCGCGCTACCTGGCGCGCGTGGACGAGGCCGCCGCGCGCGAGCCGCGCCGCGAGGTGGGCTGCTCCAACCTCGCTCACGTGCTGGCCGCGCAGCCGGATGCCAGCCGGCTGATCCTTCGCCAGGGCGGTTCGCCGCACATCGCCATCGTCTCCAGCTACAACGACCTGCTCTCGGCCCACCAGCCGCTGCACGCCTATCCCGAGCAGCTCAAGGTGGCGCTGGCGCACGTCGGTGCCACCGCGCAGTTCGCCGCCGGCGTGCCGGCGATGTGCGACGGCATCACCCAAGGCATGCCGGGCATGCAGCTGTCGCTGTTCTCCCGTGACCTGATCGCCCAGGCCACCGCCATCGGCCTGACTCACGCGGTGTTCGACGGCGGCCTGTACCTCGGCGTGTGCGACAAGATCGTTCCCGGCCTGCTGATCGGC
>DASQBU010000150.1:0-2205 GCA_035635035.1 Pseudomonas sp. | reverse complement strand
AAGTAAGCGAGAGCCCATGTAGGGTGGAAAACCGCGCAGCGTTTTCCACCATGGATTCCGGTGGATAAGGCCGTTGGCCGTTATCCACCCTACAAGAGATATGAGGAAGGCAATGAGCAAGCAGATTCTGGTTTTCCCGGGCGACGGCATCGGTCCGGAAATCGTCGCTGAAGCGGTCAAGGTGCTGGAAGTCGCCAACGACAAGTACGGCCTGGGCTTCGAGCTGAGCTACGACGAGCTGGGCGGCGCCGCCTACGAGAAGTACGGCACCCCGCTGGCCGACGAGACCCTGGCGCGCGCCCGCGCTGCCGACGCCATCCTGCTCGGCGCCGTCGGCGGTCCGCAGTGGGACAATCTCGACCGTCCGCTGCGTCCGGAAATGGGCCTGCTGAAGATCCGCTCGGCCCTCGGCCTGTTCGGCAACCTGCGCCCGGCACTGCTCTACCCGCAGCTGGCCGGCGCCTCGACCCTCAAGCCGGAAGTGGTCGCCGGCCTGGACATCCTCATCGTCCGCGAGCTGACCGGCGGCATCTACTTCGGCAGCCCGCGCGAGAGCCGCGTGCTGGAGAACGGCGAGCGCATGGCGTTCGACACCCTGCCGTACAGCGAGAGCGAGATCCGCCGCATCGCCAAGGTCGGCTTCGACATGGCCATGCTGCGCAACAAGAAGCTGTGCTCGGTGGACAAGGCCAACGTGCTGGAGTCCAGCCGTCTGTGGCGCGCCGTGGTCGAGGAAGTGGCCAAGGACTACCCGGAAGTCGAGCTGTCGCACATGTACGTCGACAACGCCGCCATGCAACTGGTCCGCGCACCCAAGCAGTTCGACGTGATCGTCACCGACAACATGTTCGGCGACATCCTCTCCGACGAAGCCTCGATGCTCACCGGCTCGATCGGCATGCTGCCGTCGGCCTCGCTGGACGCCAACAACAAGGGCATGTACGAGCCGTGCCACGGCTCGGCGCCGGACATCGCCGGCAAGGGCATCGCCAACCCGCTGGCCACCATCCTCTCGGTGTCGATGATGCTGCGCTACAGCTTCGGCCAACTCGAAGCCGCCAACGCCATCGAGCAGGCGGTCAGCAACGTGCTCGACCAGGGCCTGCGCACCGGCGACATCTGGTCGGAAGGCTGCCAGAAGGTCGGCACCCGCGAGATGGGCGACGCGGTAGTCGCCGCTCTGCGGAATCTGTAAGCTGTCCGGGCGCCGCCCCGCCGCGGGCGGCCCCACTTTTTCGAAAAAGGTGTAGTTGCGATGAAGCGTGTTGGTCTTGTCGGTTGGCGCGGTATGGTGGGTTCCGTGCTCATGCAGCGGATGCTGGAAGAGCGCGATTTCGACCTGATCGAGCCGGTGTTCTTCACCACCTCCAACGTGGGTGGCCAGGGCCCGGCGATTGGCAAGGACATTGCCCCGCTGAAGGATGCCTACAGCATCGACGAGCTGAAGACCCTCGACGTGATTCTCACCTGCCAGGGTGGCGACTACACCAACGAGGTATTCCCCAAGCTGCGCGACGCCGGCTGGGAAGGCTACTGGATCGACGCCGCCTCCAGCCTGCGCATGAGCGACGACGCGGTGATCGTCCTCGACCCGGTCAACCGCAAGGTGATCGACCAGTCGCTGGACGCCGGCATGAAGAACTACATCGGCGGCAACTGCACCGTCAGCCTGATGCTGATGGCCCTCGGCGGCCTGTACGAAGCCGGCCTGGTCGAGTGGATGAGCGCGATGACCTACCAGGCCGCCTCCGGCGCCGGCGCGCAGAACATGCGCGAGCTGATCAAGCAGATGGGCGTCATCCACAACGCCGTCGCCGACGACCTGGCCAACCCGGCCAGCGCCATCCTCGACATCGACCGCAAGGTCGCCGAGACCCAGCGCAGCGCCGAGTTCCCGGTCGACCACTTCGGCGTGCCGCTGGCCGGCAGCCTGATCCCGTGGATCGACAAGGAGCTGCCCAACGGCCAGAGCCGCGAGGAGTGGAAGGGCCAGGCCGAGACCAACAAGATCCTCGGCCGCAACAAGAGCCCGATCCCGGTGGACGGCCTGTGCGTGCGCATCGGCGCCATGCGCTGCCACAGCCAGGCGCTGACCATCAAGCTGAACAAGGACGTGCCGCTGGCCGACATCGAGAGCCTGATCAGCCAGCACAATCCGTGGGTCAAGCTGGTGCCGAACCAGCGCGAGATCAGCATGCGCGAGCT
>DASQBU010000149.1:0-4326 GCA_035635035.1 Pseudomonas sp. | reverse complement strand
GGCGCTGGTGGCGAGCAGGGCGTAGGCCTTCAGCGCGGTGCTGACCTTGCGCGCGCGCGGCGCAGCCGGCTTCCAGCCCTTGTGGTCCTGGTGCAGGCGACGGGCGTGCAGCACGTCGTCGGACACCAGCAGGCTGATGCTGCGGTTGGGGATGTCGATGAGGATCTTGTCGCCTTCCTCGACCAGGCCGATGGCGCCACCCGAGGCGGCTTCCGGCGAGACGTGACCGATCGACAGGCCCGAGGTGCCGCCGGAGAAGCGACCGTCGGTGAGCAGGGCGCACTGCTTGCCCAGGCCCTTGGACTTCAGGTAGCTGGTCGGGTAGAGCATTTCCTGCATGCCCGGGCCGCCCTTCGGGCCTTCGTAGCGGATCACCACGATGTCGCCCGGCTTGATCTCGTCGGCGAGGATGCCCTTCACCGCGGCGTCCTGGCTCTCGAAGATGCGCGCGTTGCCTTCGAACACATGGATCGACTCATCCACGCCGGCGGTCTTCACCACGCAGCCGTCCAGGGCGATGTTGCCGTACAGCACGGCCAGGCCGCCTTCCTGGGAGTAGGCGTTCTCCACGCTGCGGATGCAGCCCTCGAAACGGTCGGTGTCCAGGCTCGGCCAGCGGGTGGCCTGGCTGAACGCGGTCTGCGACGGGATGCCGGCCGGGCCGGCCTTGAAGAAGGTGTGCACGGCTTCGTCGCTGGTCTGGGTGATGTCCCAGGCGGCGATGGCGTCGGCCATGGTCTTGCTGTGCACGGTCGGCACGTCGGTGTGCAGCAGGCCGCCGCGGGCCAGCTCGCCGAGGATGCTGATGATGCCGCCGGCGCGGTGCACGTCTTCCATGTGGTACTTCTGGATGTTCGGCGCGACCTTGCACAGCTGCGGCACGCGACGCGACAGCTGGTCGATGTGGCGCAGGTTGAAGTCGACCTCGGCCTCCTGGGCGGCGGCCAGCAGGTGCAGGATGGTGTTGGTCGAGCCGCCCATGGCGATGTCCAGGGTCATGGCGTTCTCGAACGCCTTGACGCTGGCGATGGAGCGCGGCAGCACCGACTCGTCGCCTTCGCCGTAGTAGCGCTGGCACAGTTCGACGATCAGCCGGCCGGCGCGCAGGAACAGCTGCTCGCGGTCGGCGTGGGTGGCCAGGGTGGTGCCGTTGCCCGGCAGCGACAGGCCGAGGGCCTCGGTCAGGCAGTTCATCGAGTTGGCGGTGAACATGCCGGAGCAGGAGCCGCAGGTCGGGCAGGCGCTGCGCTCGTACTCGGCGACCTTCTCGTCGGAGCAGGAGTCGTCGGCGGCGGCGACCATGGCGTCGACCAGGTCGAGGCCGTGGCTGGCCAGCTTGGTCTTGCCGGCTTCCATCGGGCCGCCGGAGACGAACACCACCGGGATGTTCAGGCGCAGGGCGGCCATCAGCATGCCGGGGGTGATCTTGTCGCAGTTGGAGATGCACACCAGGGCGTCGGCGCAGTGGGCGTTGACCATGTACTCGACGGAGTCGGCGATGATCTCGCGGGACGGCAGCGAATAGAGCATGCCGTCATGGCCCATGGCGATGCCGTCGTCGACGGCGATGGTGTCGAATTCCTTGGCCACGCCGCCGGCCTTCTCGATCTCGCGGGCGACCAGCTGGCCGAGGTCCTTCAGGTGCACGTGGCCGGGCACGAACTGGGTGAAGGAGTTGGCGACGGCGATGATCGGCTTCTTGAAGTCCTCGTCCTTCATCCCGGTGGCGCGCCACAGCGCGCGGGCGCCGGCCATGTTGCGGCCGAAGGTGGAGGTTTTCGAGCGATAGTCAGGCATGGCGGAAGTCCCGGAATGCAGGCGGATACGGAAGCTGTCAGGATACCGCGATTGGCGGGTGGCTGCATCGGGCGCCGGGCGGGGGATCTGCGCCCCGTCGGGACCGGGGCCACAGGGAGCGCCACACGCACGCGAGTGTCACTGGATAGGGAGATCGTCGACATGGCCGAGAACGGCGAGCGTCATCCTTTGGGGATTTATCTGGGGCTGGGTCTGCTGCAGGGGCTGACGCTGTTGAGCGTCACGGAGGCCTGGGTGTCCGCCGGCGACGGGCGGGCGCTCCTCGCCGGACTGCTGGCCTTCGTGCTGGTCGGCGGGTTGCAGGTGCAGCTGCTCTGGGCACGCGTCCGCGAGGCGCCGCACGGGTGGCTGGTGCTGGGCTGTGCGTTGCTGCTGGCGGTGCTGGTCGGCGGGCTCGTCTGGCAGAGCGGCCCGCAAGGCACGCCCCGCTGGAGCGAGTCGCTCGGCGGCCCGCTGCTGTTCGGCGAGCTGGTGCTGTTCTACATCCTCACGCCGTTCATCCAGGCGTGGGACTCGCGCGCGGGCTGGCGCTTCGACTACCCCGCGCTCTACCGCCACGCCTGGAACAACGGCCTGATCCTGCTGCTGGCGGCCTTGCTGGTCGGTCTGTTCTGGCTGCTGATCGCCCTGTGGGTGGGGCTGTTTTCGGTGCTGGGCATCCGCTTCTTCGCCGAGCTGTTCTTCAACCGCGTGTTTGCCTGGCTCAGCTGTGCGGCGGTATTCGCGGTGGGCGTGCGCATCGGCCTGCAGCGCGACTCGGTGATCGAGGCGCTGCGTGGCCTCCTGCTGGCGATCTGCCGGGCCTTGCTGCCGCTGACCGTGCTGATCGTCCTGCTGTTCGTGGTGTGCCTGCCGTTCACCGGTCTGGAACCGCTATGGCGGACCAAGCATGCCGCGGCGATCCTGCTGGCGCTGGTGTTCGCCCATCTGTGCCTGCTCAACGGGGTGTTCCAGGATGGCCGCCAGTCGGCCGGTTATCCCCGGCCGCTGCGCCTCCTGGCCGAGGCTAGCCTGCTGGCCCTGCCGCTGCTGGCCGCGCTGGCCGGGTATGCGCTGTGGCTGCGGGTGCAGCAGTACGGCCTGACGCCCTCGCGCGTGCTGGTCTGTGTGCTGGTCGGCATGGCTCTGCTGTACGCCGTGGCGGCGGCGGGGGCCGTGCTGCGGCGCGGCGCGGTCTGGCTGGACGGCTTGCGGCGCAGCAATCCGCCCATCGCCCTGGTGCTCGCCGCTGTGCTGGTGCTGCTGCAGACGCCGTGGCTCGGTCCGCAGGAGCTGAGTGCGGCCAGCCAGTTCCGCCGTCTGCTCTCCGGCCAGGTGGCGCCCGGACAGTTCGATGCAGGCTTGCTGCGCTTCCGGCTCGGCGAGCCGGGGCGGCGCTATCTGGCGCGCCTCGGACAACTGCTCGAGCAGCCCGGCGCCTTGCCGGCGGAGCAGGCCGCGTCGTTGCGTGCGGATCTGCAGCGCTTGCAGCAGACCCGGGATTATGGGGAATGGCGGCGCCACCGGCGCGAGGCGGAGGTGCCACCCCAGCGCCCGCCGCAGTGGCTGGGGACGCCGCCGGCCGATGTCGATGGCTTGTTCGCCCGGCTGGAGTCGTCCGGTTGCCGGCGGGAGGTCTGCAACCTGCTGCCCGTCGATCTGGACGGCGATGGCGCGCAGGAGGTGCTGGTGATCCGCGATGGGCCGGGTTTGGCGCTGCCATTGCCGATTTTCGCTCGCGACGACAAGGCGGGCGGTTGGCGGAGGGTTGGCCGGATGGCCTTGCCCGGTGGGCTGCGCCTGTCGGGCGCCGAGCTGGTCGAGCGGATGCGGCGTGGAGCGGTCAGGCCGGTAGCCGCACGCTACCAGGCCTTGGCGGTCGGCGAGGTTCGTCTCGAGCCCCGCCTGGACTGAGCTTGCTTGCCGCGCCCCGGAGGGCGCGCGGCAGGCCCCGCCTCAGCTTGGCAGGATGCGGCAGGTCAGGCTCTTGATGTAGCGGGTCTCATTGATCGCCGGGTGCACCGGGTGGTCCGGGCCCTGGCCGCCGCGCTCGAGCAGCTGGATGTGCCGATCGAGGTGGCGGGCGCTTTGCAGCAGGATGTTCTGCAGGTCGTCCTCGGGCAGGTGCATCGAGCAGCTGGCGCTGACCAGGATGCCGTCCTTGTTGAGCAGGCGCATGGCCTGTTCGTTGAGGCGGCGGTAGGCGGCCTCGCCGTTCTTCAGGTCCTTCTTGCGCTTGATGAAGGCGGGCGGGTCGGCGACGATCACGTCGAAGCGCTCCTCGGCGGCCTTCAGCTCCTTGAGCGCCTCGAACACGTCGCCCTCGACACAGGCCATCTTCTCGCCCACGCCGTTCAGCGCGGCGTTGCGCTCGACGCCGTCCAGCGCCAGCGCCGAGCCGTCCACGCACATCACTTCGCTGGCGCCGAACACCGCGGCCTGCACGCCCCAGCCGCCGACGTAGCTGAACAGGTCGAGCACGCGCTTGCCCTTGACGTAGGGCGCCAGGCGCGCGCGGTTCAGGCGGTG
>DASQBU010000148.1:0-2172 GCA_035635035.1 Pseudomonas sp. | reverse complement strand
GCTCGAAGCGCTGCTCGCCGCCCGCGAGCAGCTGTACGTCAGCTGGGTGGGACGCAGCATCCGCGACAACAGCGAGCGCCCGGCCTCGGTGCTGGTCGGCCAGCTGCGCGACCACCTGGCCAGCGGCTGGACGCTGGCCGGCGGCGGCGACCTGCTGCACGCGCTGACCACCGAGCACCCGCTGCAGCCGTTCAGCCGCGACTACTTTTCCGGCGCCGATCCGGCGCTGTTCAGCTACGCCCGCGAGTGGGCCGAGCTGCACCGGCCGGCCAGTGCGGAGGCGGCGGAGCAGGCCCTGCCACCGTTCCAGGCCGACGCCCCGCTGAGCCTGGAAACCCTGCAGAGCTTCCTGCGCGACCCGGTCAAGCACTTCTTCACCCAGCGCCTCAAGGTGCATCTCGACGAGCAGGCGCAGGCCCAGCTCGACGAGGAACCCTTCGGCCTCGACGGTCTGCAGCGCTACCAGCTGCAGCAGACGCTGCTCGGCGCCGCCAGCCTGGCGCTGGAGGCCGGCGAGCCGGTCGAGCCGGCGCTGCAGGCCACCGCCCTGCGCCTGCAACGCAGCGGCCAGCTGCCGCTGGCCGGTTTCGGCGCGCGCCTGCGCGAGCAGGTGCTGGCGCCACTGCCGGCGCAGATGCAGCGTTATCAGGCGCTGTGCGCGCTATGGCCGGACCGGCTGGAATCGCCCCGGCAACTGCAGTTCGCCCACGCTGGTGTGGCGCTGGACGGCTGGCTCGGCGGCCTGCGCACGCGTGCCGACGGCGAGCTGGCGCGCATCGAGCTGCAGCCGGGCGAGCTGAAGATCAAGGACAAGGGCTGGAAGTGGCACCGCCTGCTGCGCCCCTGGGTGGCCCATGTCGCCGCGGCGGCCTGCGGCGTGCCGCTGACCAGCCTGCTGGTCGGCGAGGACGCCAGCGTGCAGTTCGCGCCGCTCGGGGCGGAGGCGGCACAGGGCATCCTGCGCCACTGGCTGGAGGGCTGCGCGGCCGGCCTGAACGCGCCGCTGCCGGTGGCGCTGCAGACCGCCATCGCCTGGCTGCAAGCCCTGGAGAAGGGGGAAGAAAAGGCCCGCGAGGCGGCCCGCACGGCCTACGAGGGCGACGGTTACCACTCCGACGGCGAGGTGGCCAAAAGCGCCAGCCTGGCGCGCCAGTACCCGGACTTCACGGCGCTGGGTGCCGACGGTGACTTCCCGCAGTGGAGTCAGGATCTCTACCAGCCGCTGCTCCAGGCGGCCATCAGCGAACCCGAGGAGGAGGCGAGCGCATGAGCCAGACTGCCCAGGACAACCGCCCGCTGGCGCTGCGCTTCCCGCTGCACGGCAGCCGGCTGATCGAGGCCAGCGCCGGCACCGGCAAGACCTTCACCATCTCCGCCCTGTACCTGCGCCTGGTGCTCGGCCACGGTGGCGCCGATGGATTCGCGCGCGAGCTGCTGCCGCCGGAAATCCTCGTGGTGACCTTCACCGACGCCGCCACCCGCGAGCTGCGCGACCGCATCCGCGCCCGCCTGGTGCAGGCGGCCAGGGTGTTCCGCGCGGAGGAGGAGGGCGACGAGCTGCTGCAGCAATTGCGTGGCGACTTCCCGACCGAGCAGTGGCCGGCCTGCGCCCGCCGGCTGGACATCGCCGCGCAGTGGATGGACGAGGCCGCCGTCTCCACCATCCACGGCTGGTGCCAGCGCATGCTGCGCGAGCACGCCTTCGACAGCGGCAGCCTGTTCGAGCAGACCCTGGAGACCGACCACGGCGAGCTGATGGCCGAGGTGGTGCGCGACTACTGGCGCCAGCAGTGCTATCCGCTGCACGGCGCCGCGCTGGACTGGGTCATGAATCACTGGCAGCACCCGGACGACCTGCTCAAGCGGGTGCGCCCGCTGCTCGGCGAGAGCGGCGAGCGGCCGGCACAAGCGCTGGCCGACTTGCTGGAGCGCGACCTGGCGGCCCGGCAGGCCGAGCTGGAGCGCATCAAGCAGCCGTGGCGGGGCTGGCTGTCTGAGCTTGAGCAGTTCTATCGCGAGGCCAGTGCAGCCGGCCAGCTCAACGGCAACAAGCTCGGTGAGAAGACTTTCAAGCCGCGCCTGGCGATGCTTCGTGCCTGGTGTGAAGGGGCAGGTGAGTTGTCGTTCAAGGAGGACCACTTCAAGCGTTTCAAGCTCGACGGGCTGCGCGAT
>DASQBU010000147.1:0-3476 GCA_035635035.1 Pseudomonas sp. | reverse complement strand
AGCTCGGAGTCGGTTTCCACGTGGGTCAGGTAGAAGCGGGTGGCCAAGCGCTCGTTGATCCGCCCGCCGAGGTTGGCGAAGTAGCGCTGGTTCTCCTGGCGGGAGTGGTCGCGGAAACCGCTCTGGGCGGAGTCGGCGATGCTCAGATAGCCATCCCAGTCGCCGAACTCCTGAGCCACGGCGCCGAACAGGCGGTGCGAGGCAAAGCTGCCGCCTTCGTAGCGCAGCTCGACCGGTGGCGCGCTGCGCCCACTGGGGGAAACGAAATTGATCGCCCCGCCGAGGTTGGCCGCGCCGTAGCGCCAGGCGTTGGCGCCGCGCAGTACCTCGATGTGGTCGGTGGCCAGCGGCTCGATGACCTGGAAGTCGAAGCTGCCGTCGGCCAGGTTGACCGGCGCGCCATCCTGCATCAGCAGCAGACCGCGGCCGTGGAAGGTGCGCTGCAGGCCGGAGCCGCGGATCGACAGGCGTGCCTCCTCGGCGCCGAAGCGCGGCTGGACCAGCACCCCGGGGGCCAGTCCCAGCGCGTCCTGCAGGGTGCTGCTGCGCCCGCTCTTGTAGGTTTCCGCATCGACCACGCTGGCGCCGCCGGGGATCTTCGCCAGTTCGGCGCGCTTTTCCGCCAGGGTGGGGGCGGTTGGGTCGGTCGGCCGATCCTGGCTGACGACGATGGGTTGCAGTTCCAGATCCTCGGCATGGGCCGTCGCGGCCGGGGCGATGCCGAGGGCGAGCAGGCTCAGTACGGGAAGGTGGCGCATGGGGATCTCCTGAAGCGTCTTGCTATTCCATGGGGCACTCGTCGCCTGTCCCGGGATCGGTGCCGCGCGTTTGGCGCGGCAGTGCTCCAGGGCTGGGGCAGTCGAGGCCTGACAACGGCTGGTGGGGCGGCGGACGAGTTCGCCGCCGTCTGGGACGCATGCGACGCTCGCCAGCGCGCCGGGCCGGCAGCGGCAGGCGCGGAGAGGGCGTGGCGTCAGCGTAGACAGTGCTTCAGGGGGAGGCGCGGGGATTGGCCGAAGGCCAGGTGTAGCGCGGAGGGGCCTTGCCGCGCGGCGCCGGCGAGCGCAGCCAGTGGCGCTGCGACGGCAGCCAGAGGGCGAGGCCGAACAGCAGGGCGATGGCGGCGAGGGCAAAGGTGCTGCAGGACAGACAGCAGAAGAGGGCGGCCGCGTCGCCGGGGGCCGGATCGCTGAAGTTGCTGTCGAGCGCCGGTGCGGGCTGGCCGTGCAGGGCGCAAAACAGGCCGCCAGCGCCGTTGAGCTGCAGCCCGGCCATCTGCCCGTGGCCCAGGCTGGAGGCGAACACGGCCAGCAGGACGCTGCAATACAGCACCCAGGCGATCAGCGAGCGGTCGGCGGTCCGGATTTTCATGGCGCGCGACTGTAGCACCGATCCGCCCGATGCCCAAACGCCCGCACGATCAGCCCTGCGGCGACGTGCCGGCGGGGGGCGCCGAGCTGTCCTGCAGGTAGTGCTGCAGCGCGGCGAAGGGCATCGGCCGGGCGTAGAGGAAGCCCTGGAAGGCGTCGCAGCGGTTGCGGCCGAGGAAGTCGGCCTGCGCGGTGGTTTCCACACCTTCGGCCACCACCTGGAGGTCGAGGTGGTGGGCCATGGAGATGATGCCCTGGGTGATGGCGGCGTCGCGCGGGTCGTCGATCAGCTCCTGGATGAACGAGCGGTCGATCTTGACCTTGTCGATCGGCAGGTCCTTGAGGTAGCTGAGGCTGGAGTAGCCGGTGCCGAAATCGTCCAGCGACAGGCCGACGCCGATCTTCTTCAGCTGGTGCAGCAGGTGGATGGCCCGTTCGGCGTCCTTGAGCAGCACGCTCTCGGTGATTTCCAGTTCCAGCAGTTCGGCCGGCAGGCCACTGTGTTCCAGGGCATGGCGCACGGTTTCGATGAAGTTGCCGCGCAGGAAGTGCACCGCCGAGATGTTCACCGAGATGGCGCCGCGGGCCAGGCCGCGGTCGAGCAGCTGGCGGTTGTGGCGGCAGGCGGTGTCCAGCACCCACTGGCTGATCGGGACGATCTGCCCGGAGTCCTCGGCGACCGGGATGAACGCCAGGGGCGAGATCAGGCCGCGCTCGGGATGCACCCAGCGCAGCAGGGCCTCGCTGCCGATCACCGCGCCGCTGCGGGCGTCGATCTGCGGCTGGTAGTGCAGCTCGAAAGCGTGGCTGGCGATGGCTTTCTGCAGCTCGTTGCGCAGGGTCATGCGCTCGCTGACTTCCTGGTTGAGGTGCTCGGTGTACCACTGGTAGTTGTTGCGGCCTTGCTGCTTGGCCTGGTACATGGCCAGGTCGGCCTGCTGGATCAGCTTCATCGGCTCCTCGATCTCGCCGTCGCTGACGGTGAGGCCGATGCTGGCGGTGACGTGCAGCTCCAGCTCCTTGAAGCGGTAGGGACGGGAGATGCAGCGGATCAGGCGCTCGGCCACCAGCAGTGCGTCCTCGCCGATGGCCAGGTCCGGCAGCAGGACGACGAATTCGTCGCCGCCGAGGCGGGCGAGGGTGTCGCCGGGGCGGATCTGCGCGCTCATGCGCCGGGCCACCTCCACCAGAATCTCGTCGCCAACGGCATGGCCCAGGGTGTCGTTGATCGGCTTGAAGCCGTCGAGGTCGATGAGCATCACCACCAGTTCCCGTGCGTAGCGCCGGGCGATCTGGCAGCCCTGGTGCAGGCGGTCCTCCAGTAGCGAGCGGTTGGGCAGGCCGGTGAGCACGTCGTGGCTGGCGTTGAAGGCCAGTTCGGACTCGAAGTGCTTGCGCTCGGAAACGTCGTTCTGCACGCCGATGAAGTGGGTGATCACCCCGCGCTCGTCCGGCACCGGGGCGATGTACAGGTCGTTCCAGAAGGCGCTGCCGTCCTTGCGGTAGTTGCGCAGCACCACATGCACCTCGTGCTTGTCGGCCAGGCTACGGCGGATCTCGGCGATGGCGGGCTGGTGGGTTTCGTCGCCCTGGAGGAAGCGGCAGTTGCGCCCCAGCGCCTCTTCCTCGCGGTAGCCGGTGATGCGCTCGAAGGCCGGGTTGGCGTAGATGATCGGCTGGCCCGGCGCCTGGGCGTCGACGATCAGTACGCCGTTGTAGCTGGCCTCCAGGCAGCGTTGCAGCAGGGCCGCGCGGGTGACGCTGGCGTTCAGTCGCTGGTGGGCGTGGGCGCGCTCCAGTGCGTAGCGGATGCTGCGGCCGAGCAGGCGGCCGTCGAACTGGCCCTTGACCAGATAGTCGGCGGCGCCCAGCTCGAGGGCGCGGACGTCGAGTTCGTTGTCGTCCAGGCCGGTGAGCAGGATCAGCGGTTGCGGGATGCCGCGGGCGTGGGCATGGCGCACCAGCTCCAGGCCGGAGTCGGCACCGAGGCGGTTGTCGACCAGGTAGAGGTCGTGGGCGCCGCTGTCGATGGCACTCAGGCCGCGCTCGAAGCTGTCCACCCAGTCCAGCACGTAGTGCAGGTTGCCGGCCTCGGCCAGCAGATCG
>DASQBU010000146.1:0-1597 GCA_035635035.1 Pseudomonas sp. | reverse complement strand
AGCTGCCGATGGCGCGGTCGAACTGGCGGCGCTCGCTGACGTATTCCACGGTGCGCCGGATCTGCTCGGCGGAGACGCCCAGCTGCAGGGCGGCCAGCGCGGCGATGGCGCGGCTTTCCAGCCAGTCCAGCGCGGCGACTGGCAGCAGCGCGGCGGCCGGTACAACTACGCCGTTGAAACGCAGGTCGGCGACCGCCTCGCCCTGGGTGAGCACGCCGGCGGTCTTGTCGATGCCGGCGACGCGCAGGTCGACCAGCAGCAGGCGCGGCGCACCAGCCACGCGGGCCAGCAGCAGCGCCTGGCAGACGTCGGCGCCCAGCGGCACGGCGGCCACCGTGCCGTCCAGGCGCCAGCCGCCGGCGACTTCGCTGGCCTCGAGGGCGATGCCCCGGGCACTGGCCAGGCCGTCGAGCGACAGGGTCAGCAGGCGGCGACTCTCCGCGGCGGCCTGCACGGTTTCGCCGGCGGCGTCAGGGGCGAACTTCGCCAGGGTCGCGGCGGCCAGCTGGTGGCGCCACAGCGGCACCTGGCCGAGGGCGCGGCCCTGGGCTTCCAGCACTAGCATCAGCTCGGTCATGCCCAGGCCGCTGCCGCCGAAGTCCTCGGGGATGGCCAGGGCGTGCAGGCCGGTCTCCACGCAGCTCTGCCACAGCGCGCCCATGAACGGCTCGCCGGCGCCATCGAAGGCACGCAGGCGGTCGTCGGTGCAGTAGTCGGCGAACAGGTTGCCGGCCATCTCGGCGATGGCGCGCTGTTCCTCGTTCAGTTCGAAGTCCATGGTCCGCTCCTCACTGCGCCACCGGCCGGAACAGCGGCAGGATCAGTTCGTCGTCGAAGGTGTGGAACTCGACCTGCACGGCCTGGCCGATGGCCAGCTGGTCGCGCTTGACGCCGACCAGGCCGGCGGTCAGGCGCACGCCCTCCTCCAGCTCGATCAGGCCGATCGGGTTCGGGTAGTCGAACGGCGGCACTTCCGGGTAGTGCATGACCACGAAGGAATAGATCGTGCCCTTGCCGCTGGCCTGCACGCTGTCCCAATCGAAGGAGTGGCAGCTGGAGCACACCGGCGCCGGCGGATGGCGCAGGGTGTTGCAGGCGGTGCAGCGCTGGATCAGCAGCTTGCCCTCGGCGCAGCCTTCCCAGAAGAAGCGGGTGTCGTCGCTGATGCCGGGCTTTGGCCGCTTGATCTTCGGGATGGCGGAGGCGCTGTCGCCCTCGGCGGCCGGCTTGACCGGGTTGGCCGGACGGAACTTGAACACGCGGAACAGCAACTGGCCAACCGGCTCGTCGCCTTCGGGCTGCTCGGAGAAGAAGCTCATCACCAGGGTGACGAAGTAGCCGGTGCCCAGCGCGGTGGTCTTCTCCTCGCCCACCGCGTCGAGACGGGTGGTGTAGTAGAGCTTCTCGCCGAGTTTCACGTAGCGGTCGAAGCTCAGGTCGGAGTTGACCGCCACCACCGATGCGAAGCCGTTGGCCTCCAGCAGCTTGAGCACCTCGTAGGGGTTGGCGTCGGTGGACCCCGGCGCGTAGTTGTTCTGATGCAGGCCTTCCAGGCACCAGGCCTGCAGCATGGCCGGCGGCGCGACGATGCCGCCGT
>DASQBU010000145.1:0-1609 GCA_035635035.1 Pseudomonas sp. | reverse complement strand
CACTTCCCCTACAAGGCCTTCGCCAGGGTGCAGCCGGGCGCCGAGGTGAGCATCCGCGTGGCCGGCGAGGGCGTATCGCGCCGTGGCCGGATCAGCTCCGTGTCGCTGCAGCAGGGCCGCCAGGACGCTGACCTGCAGGTTGCCATCCTCCCCGATGCCCCACTGTCCATCCAGCTGGCGGGGCGCCCGGCGGAGGTGACCATCGACGTGCTGGGCGGCAACCCGCTGCTGGACAAAGTCATGGCGGCGGGAAAATGAGAGCGGCCTTGCCCGCCCTGCTGGGTTGCGTGCTGCTGCTCGGCTGCCGTGGGCTGCCCGACCAGCAGCTGGCCAGGGAGGCACTGCGGCGCGGTGACAGCGAGACCGCCCGGCAGAACTTCCAGGCGCTGGCCAGCCGGGGCTATGCCGAGGCGCGGATCGCGCTGGGCGACATGGACGCCGACAGCCGCGACCCGCGCCGCCTGGCGGAGGCGGAAAGCCTCTATCGCCAGGCCGCGCCTGCATCGCTCAAGGCGCAGGCGCGCCTTGGCGGTCTGCTGGTGCGCCAGGATTCGGCCGGCGACGCCCAGCTCAAGGAGGCCGAGGGGCTGCTGACCCAGGCAATCGCGCGCGGCGAGTACAGCGCCGTGGTGCCGCTGACCCTGCTCTACCTGAGCGCCCCGCGGTTGTCGCCGCCCGGCAGCCTGCAGCAGCGGGTGGATGGTTGGCGCGCCCAGGGTATTGCCGAGGCCGAGCTGGCGCAGATCCTCATCTACCGCAGCGAAGGCCGCTATGCCGAGCATCTCGAGCCGATCGCGCAGGCCTGCCGGGCGCTGCTGCCGCGCCAGGATGCGTGCTACGTCGAACTGGCCACGGTGAACCGCCTGCGCCAGCAGCCCCAGGCGGCACTGCTGCGCGATTTGCGTGCGGCCTACGCCCGGCGGCAGGTTGCGGCCAGCCGGGTCGAGTCGGTGGCCCTGGCGCTGGCCGACCCGGACATCCCCGCGCCGGCCGAGCCGGAGCAGGCCCGGGCCCTGCTGGAGGAAATCGCCCCGGTCTATCCGGGTGCCTGGGCGTCGCTGGCCAGGCTGCTGTACGACTACCCGGCCCTTGGCGGGCGGGAGGCGCTGCTGGGCTATCTCGAGCGGGGCCGCGCTGTCGGCGACAGCCGGGCCGAGCTGCTCACCGGGCGCCTCTACTACGAGGGGCGCGAGTTGCCGCAGGACCCGAGGCAGGCCGAGGCCCACCTGCTCAAGGCCGCCGCCGAACAGCCGGAGGCACATTACTACCTGGGACAGCTCTACCGCCGTGGCTACCTGGGCGCGGTGCAGCCGCAGCCGGCCGTGGACCACCTGTTGCGGGCCGCACGTGCCGGACATGGCGCTGCCGACCTGGCCCTGGCGCAGCTGTTCAGCGAAGCGCGCGGGGTCCGGGTGGACCGCGTCAGTGCCTACGTCTTCGCCCGGCTGGCCAGCGGCCAGGCGCAGCCCGAAGCCGCCGGCGTCCTCGCCACGCTGGAGGCGGGGATGACGCCGGCCGAGCGCCAGCAGGCGTTGCAGATACTCGACGAGGAACGCGGCGCGCGGCGCTGGGCTTCCCTGCGCCTGGCCCGCGTTCAAGCGCAGCACAA
>DASQBU010000144.1:0-4530 GCA_035635035.1 Pseudomonas sp. | reverse complement strand
GCCCAGTGCGCCGAGGTACTTGCCGCTGAGGGCGGCCACCACGGCGAGCAGGCCGGCGCCTGGCCAGGTGTGGCTGAGGCCGTGCAGCTCGCCCCTGCCGGTGAGCATGGCGAGCAGCGGCTGCAGGTCCATCACGATCTGCGCCCAGCCGAACACCATCAGCGAGAAGCGGGTTGGCAGGAGCGCCTTGAGCAGGATGCCAGGACCCATGTGCAGCGGGGTGAAGGGCATGCGAGTCTCCGTGGTGGGATGGCTGGCGCTCATCGGGGTTGGCTGTCGAGCTCGACGCGAATGCCGCGCCGGCGGGTCGGCGGCGTCTTGATCTTGCCGTCCGCGCAGCGGATGACCAGCCGGTCTGCCGCCTGCCAGGCGATGGCCGCGTCGCCCCTGCAGTAGCCGGCAAAGACCAGCTCGCCGAAGCGCTGCGGCAGCGGCAGCCACGCCGGGGCGAGGAACACGTGCAGGCCGTAGGGCGCATAAGTCGGATCGGAATGCTCGTTGTCCAGGCGCATCAGGTGGGCGGTCGTCCCGCCGGCGGGGGCGTCGAGGCTGGCCCAGCTCCCCCAGATGGCGAAGGTCTCGAACCAGAACAGCAAGGCGAACCAGGCGAGCGGCAGCAGGCTCAGCTTGCACAGCCGGCGGGCCAGCGGATCCTTCGGCAGCATGGGCTGCTCCACTCAGCGCAGCGACTGGCGAGCCTGTGCCAGCAGTGCGCCGTTGTCCGGATGCACCGTGATGGCGTTGTTCAGGTCCACCACCGGCAGCAGGTAGCTCCTGACTTCGAGGCCGGCGTTCCGCATGCGCCGGTGCAGCAGGTCGGCCACCGCCGGGTCGTCCACCGACTGGAAACGATAGCGGATGCCGGCCTGGTTCAGCTGGCGCAGGGTGGCCTGGGTATAGCCGCAGCTGTCGCGGCCGTAGACCGCCAGGTAGGGCTCGGCGTACAGCGGCGCGTTGGTCTCGCGGGCGGGTTGGGCGAAGTGCTGCCAGGCTTTATAGCCGGCGCCGCACAGGGCGAGCAGGAGGAGCAGGTTGCGCATGGACAAGTCCGTTTGTCGAAGGCGGTGACGCACTCTAGCAGCGCCGGACGGCGCGGGCTACGCCGGCCGGCGCCGTTGGCGTTGCCGCCGGATACCCGCCGCTTGCGGGTCCCGTGGTACTCGGATGCCCAATGCCAGTCAGTTCACTTTTCTGTTTCGGGGACCTATCTGGGGGTGACTTCACGACGCGTGGAGCGTGCCGCTCACGGCTGGGTGGCGGTATCAAATGGCGGCCTGAGCCGCCGGAGCTCCATCAGTGGCTGCGGGGGCGCCCTCCCCCCATATCCCGGCGACCAGCCACACGATGCGCTTGGTGGCAGGTGCCGGCGGCGCAAGGAGACTGTGCCGGTCAGTGCCTGTGCCTCGTCGATCCAGGCGGGGCGATCAACAGGGCGCAGCGCTCGAGCGAGGCAGGATTGAGTTCGGCGGTTTGCAGAAGTGCTTGTTGGAAGGACATGAAAAACAGGTTCATGGGTTTCCATGAGCCTGTTTTTCTCGTCTCACTCTGCCGGGCCAATGCCTTGACGGACAGGCATTAGGCTTGATGCCGGGCTTTTGCTTTGCGGGGCGGGTGAAACAGTGGCGCCCTACTCCGCCAACTCGATGCGGTCGCGGCCGCCGTGCTTGGCGCGGTACAGCGCCGCATCGGCGCGGCGCAGCAGGTGCTGATAGTCGGGGTGGCCGTCATGCAGGGCCAGGCCGATGCTGATGCTGACCCGCAGGGTCTGCTCGCGCGGCAGGCGGAACACTTCGCGGGCCACCAGCTGGCGCAGCTTCTCCGCGGCCTTCAGTGCGCTGGTCTGGTCGATGTCGACCAGCAGCATGAGGAACTCCTCGCCGCCGAGACGGAACACGTAGTCGCCGCCGCGACTGTGGTTGCCGAACAGGATGGCCAGTTGCTGCAGCACCAGATCGCCGGCCTCGTGGCCGTAGCTGTCGTTGATCTGCTTGAAGTGGTCGACGTCGATGGTCAGCACCGCGAAGCTCAGGCCGTGCTGCTGGGCGTAGCCCATCTCCTTGCCGAGCACCACCGGCAGGAACTTGCGGTTGAGCAGGCGGGTGAGTGCGTCGCGGCCGGCTTCCAGCTGGTTGGCCTGTTCGAACAGGCGGTCGAGGTGGAAGCCAATGCTGCGCGAGTACTCGCGCAGATCGCGCAGTTGGCTCACCCGGCCCTCGGCTGTGCCGCTATCGGTCAGGCCGAAGGTCGGCAGCAGCTGTTCGTCGATGGCCTGCATGCTCTGCAGGATCTGCTCGGCCTCGGTGCTGCCCTGGAAGGCGTGGGAGCCCTTGTGGCGGAACCACAGGCCGAACTCGGCCGTGCCGAGGCGCGGCAGTTGTGCCGGTGCCAGGCCGACGGCCAGGTCGAACATCAGCTGGTTTTCCCAGTCGAGCAGCGCAGCGCGCTGGCGTTCGCGCTCGGCGCCGATGTTCTGCGCCACCGAGTACAGCCGGTAGGCTTCGCTGGCGCGTGCGTTGCGGTCGTGGGAACTGGCGTAGGCGAGGCTCATGACCTCCATGGCCAGGTCGATGAGGTCGTTGACCAGCCGCGCGGCGGCGAAGCGCTGGGTGGCGTCGAGCCCGGTCGTGCTGTGCAGCAGGTCGTGGAGCTTGTCCTTGAGACAGCGCGCGCCGTGCAGGACGACGTGCACCGGCACATCGACGCGGGCGTGGATCTCGCCGATCTTCATCTGCTGGGCGACCAGCGCCGGCAGGTCGTGGCCGGGGTCGCCGCCGGCGAACAGCTGGCCGATCCAGCGCTGCATGGAGTCGTGCAGGCGCTCCTTGACCTGCTCGTGGGAGAGCAGCGCGGAGGCTGTCGGGTCCTCCAGCATCTGCGCATAGAAGTGACTGGCCAGGAGGTGGCGCTGCTGCTCGGCCAGATGGGCGACCTGCTGCACGACCAGCGCCGGAAAGCGGGCGAGCAGCGCGGCCCACTCGCCGGCAAGCTGTTCGGAGGTAAATCGGGTCATCGGATGATCCTGCTGCTGGGCGCCGGGGAACCGGCGAGCCGCCGGCGGGCAGGTGCGACGGCGCGCCGCAGGCTATGGTCGCAGAGTTGTCCGTGGATCGCCATGCCTCGTACCGTCGCCGCCGCTCTGCTGCGGGCTTTCCGGCACGCATCGCTCAGCTCGACCGGCGCCGCACGGCGCCGGGCAGGCGCACCACCAGCAGGAGCACTGCCCAGGCGCAGTACAGCGCCCACTGGCCGAGATCCGCGCGCACCACCCACAGCATGTGCAGCAGGGCCAGGCCGAGGGCCGGATAGGCCAGGCGGTGCAGCGGCTTCCAGCGCCTGCCCAGGCGGCGCTGGCTGGCGCGGTTGGAAGTGAGCGCCAGCGGCAGCAGGCAACCCCAGGCCAGCGCGCCGACCAGGATGTAGGGGCGCCGGCGCAGTTCCTCGCCGAGCAGGGAAAAGTCCAGGCCGAGGACGACCAGCAGGTAGGCGGACAGGTGCGCGCAGGCGTAGGCGAAGCACCACAGGCCGAGCTGGCGGCGCACCGCCGCCCAGCCGCGCCAGTGGGTCGCCTGCTGCAGCGGGGTCAGGCCGAGGGTGAGCAGCAGCAGGGTCAGGCTGCCCAGGCCGAGGCGCTCCAGCAGCACCTTGCCCGGATCCGGGCCGAGGGCGAAGGTCCAGGCCTGGTACAGCCACAGCGGCGGTGGCAGCAGCGCCGCGGCGAACACCGCGCCGCGCCAGAGCGGCAGCTTCATCGTCAGTAGTCCTTGCGCAGGTCCATGCCGGCATACAGGCCGGCGACCTCCTCGGCATAGCCGTTGAACGGCAGGGTGTCGCGCAGGTTGGGGCTGAACAGGCCGCTGGGCAGGCGTCGTTCGCGCTTCTGGCTCCAGCGCGGATGGTCGACGGCGGGATTGACGTTGGCGTAGAAGCCGTACTCCTGCGGCGCCATGCGGTTCCAGGTGGTGACCGGCGGCTGCTCGACCAGGCTGATGCGCACGATCGACTTGATGCTCTTGAAACCGTACTTCCAGGGCACCACCAGACGCAGCGGTGCGCCGTTCTGGTTGGGCAGCACGCGGCCGTACATGCCGACGGCGAGGAGGGTCAGCGGGTGCATGGCCTCGTCGAGGCGCAGGCCCTCGCGGTACGGCCAGTCGAGCAGGCCGAAGGCCGCGCGTTGCCCGGGCATGTGCGCGGGGTCGACCAGGGTCTCGAAGGCCACGTAGCGGGCGTTGCCGGTCGGTTCGGCGCGCCTGAGCAGCTCGCCGAGGGGGAAGCCCAGCCAGGGGATCACCATCGACCAGGCCTCGACGCAGCGCAGCCGGTAGATGCGCTCCTCGAGGGCATACGGACGGACCAGGATTTCCAGGTCGTAGCGTCCCGGCTTGCCGACCGCGCCGTCGATCAGCACGCTCCACGGCTCGGTGGGCAGCCGGTCGGCCTTGTCTGCCGGGTCGTCCTTGTTCGGGCCGAACTCGTAGAAGTTGTTGTAGTGGGTGGCGTCGCGATAGGGCGTGACGGCCTCGCCCGGCG
>DASQBU010000143.1:0-2392 GCA_035635035.1 Pseudomonas sp. | reverse complement strand
GCTGGTGTCGTAGACGAAGATGTTCATCATCTTCTTCAGGTTGTCGATGGTCGGCTCGCGGTACAGGCCCTGCAGCAGCTTGATGCCCTCGGTGGGCATCGGCACGAACGGGCTGGCGCCGCCGGTGCCGCCGCCCATCAGCACCAGCTTGCCGACGCGCTGCGGGTTGGCCAGGGCGAAGGCCACCGCGCTGTGGCCACCCATCGAGTTGCCGATCAGGTGCGCGCGGTCGATGTCCAGGGCGTCGAGCAGGCCCTTGAGGACGCGGGCGTTGAGGTCCGAGCGCGAGCCGGTGCAGACGATCGAGTCGCTCTTGCTCCAGCCCGGGCAGTCCATGAGGATCACCCGGAAGCCGGCGTCGACCAGCGGCTCGATGTTGCGGTTGAAGTTGGCCCAGCCGCTGGCGCCGGGACCGGAGCCGTGCAGCATGACCACGGTCTCGCCGCCGGCGCCGCAGTCGTTGTAGTGGATGTTGAGGTCGAGTTCGCCTTCCCGGATGCGGACGAACTTGCTGGTGGAGGCCTCACTCAGGGCCTGCGTCAATCTCGCCATGTAGTCCTTTCCTCAAGCTAAGAGTTGGGGCCGCTCAGGCGTCGGGCTGGCCGACCGGCCGGGCACTGAGGGCGCCGAAGCCGGCGATCCATTCGGGGATCGGCCGGTAGTAACGATCACGGACCTGGTAAGGGCCGAAGGCCGACAGGGCCGCGCAGGCGGCCACCCAGGTCTTCACCTCATGGGTGGAGCGCCCGGCCAGACGCGACAGATCGGCATTGCTCATCCGATCCAGCTCGGCGAGGCGGCCTTCGGCCAACAAACTCATGAACACCTGGTCCCACTCGGGGTTGAGCGGGTGCAGCGAGCCCGGGTCCTCGACGAAACCACGGGCCGCGTTGATCACCCGCTGCTGACGGGCCTCGCGCTCGTCGGGCGGCAGGTTGCGGCCGCCGCCCAGCAGGCGCTCGGCCATGCGCGCATCCACCTTGGCCAGCTCGGGCACCGGCGGCTGGTGGGACAGGCCGCCGGAGGCCAGCAGCAGGACCCGCTTGTCCAGGGTGCGGGCGAAGCGGCCGATGGCCTCGCCGAACAGACGGGCACGCTGGAAGCTCGGCAGCGGCATGGCGACCGCATTGATGAATACGGGAATCACCGGGCAGCGGTCCAGACCGCCAAGCAGCAGCTCGAGCGGCTGGGCGAAACCGTGGTCCACCTGCATGCGGTAGGACACCGCGGCATCCACCCCGGCCTCCAGCACGGCGGCCGCGCAGGCTTCGGCCAGCTCCTTGGGCACGTCGAGCGGTCCGGCGGCGCTGGCGTAGTCGCCGATGGCGTGGGCCGCCATGCCGATGCAGAACGACGGCATCAGGTCATAGAAAAAACCGTTGTAGTGATCCGGCGCGAACAGAATGACCAGCTCCGGAGCGAAGCGCTCGATACGCTCGCGGGCACCGGCCACCACGCCGTCCACCTCGGCCAGCACTTCAGCGGCGGGATCGACATACCCCACCAGCGGCGAGTGCGACATACAGTGCAGATAGACACTCATCTCAGGCCCTCCCGCCCGATGGCTCGCAACAAAGGCTGTCAGAGAACGGCAAGGGCGAGTCGGGATCTCGCGCGCTGCATGGCCGGGAGCCTCCGTGGCAGGCCTCGACAACCGCCCGCATGAGGCCGAACGCATCAGGCCCTTGGCAGGGCCGCAAGCTGCCGCAGCGAGAGCCGTGCGAACAGCGCTGCCATTGACAATGGCCCGATTATGCGAAGCCAGCCGGCGCCCGGCGCTCCGTCGAATCACGGTCTTATCCCGGGAGTGCAGGATTCTGCAGTCCACGCCGGCCGGATGACCGGCCGACGCCACACCACCCCGCTGGCCTAGGCGTGCAGCCCTCAACCCCTTCATGCAACAGAGCATGGCAGGCTTGCTGGGGGCGATTCAGCCTGCGGCAACGCGCCCGGCCGGCACGGTTGGCGGACGAAATCGGCACCGCCTGAAAAACCGCGGGCAAACAGCCAGGAAGGCAGTGCTCATCGCGGCCGGCAGGGTTGCAGCGGAAGATCTTTTGGGGGGAGAAGCGGATCAGGCGAGCCTTCAGGAAAAGGCTGGTGAATCAAGAAGAGATGGCGCACCAGGCGGGATTCGAACCCACGACCCCTGCCTTCGGAGGGCAGTACTCTATCCAGCTGAGCTACTGGTGCGTAAGGGAAGCGGCTGCAAGCAGCGCAGCGCGGGCGCCATGATACGCATGTTGACGGATGTCGTCCATGGCGGCGGCATCGTTCGCGATCCCGAACGCCGCCGCGCGGCGCGCCCGGCGGCACGGTTCCGCCGCGGCCATTGCCCGGCGCGGGACTCCGACCTAGGATTGTTTGACATTTCGAACATTCTCCGCGGAGA
>DASQBU010000142.1:0-6461 GCA_035635035.1 Pseudomonas sp. | reverse complement strand
GGCGGCATTGATCATCGGCTGCGGGCCGCACAGGTAGGCAACGGTGTCCGGACTGACCACGTCGCCCTCGCGCAGGGCGCTCACCGGGCTGCCGTGGTGCAGGCCGGCGGTCGGCTCGCGGTCGACGCAGATGCGCGCCTCGAGGCTCGGCAGCCACTGCTGGCGCAGCTCGATGTCGTCGAGACCGAACAGCACCTCCGGGGTGGCGCAGCCGAAGCTGAGCAGCATCGGCGGCTTCTTGCCGCCGCTCTGGCGCAGGGTGTCGATCATCGACAGGATCGGCGCCAGGCCGGTGCCGCCGGCGACGAAGATGTGCGGCGCGCGCTTGTGCTCCTCGCGCAGGAAGAACGCCCCGTACGGGCCGCGCAGGGTCAGCACGTCCTCGACCTGGGCCTGCTCCTCCAGGTAGCCGGACATCGCCCCGCCCGGCAGCAGGCGCACCAGCAACTCCAGCCGGGGCAGGTCGGCCAGCGTGCTGGACGGCGAGTAGCTGCGCACCACGCCGAAACCGGGCACCTCGATCTGCACGAACTGGCCGGGGCGAAATTCCAGCCAGTCGCCGTCGGCCAGCTCCAGGGTCAGGCGCACCACGTTGACGGCGATGCGCTCGATGGAGTCGATGAAGGCGTGCACTTGCTTCGCCACGCTGGAGCCGACCTCGCTGCCGTAGGGCACGCTGAAGGTGCAGTCCGACTGCGCCTGGCACAGACACAGCAGGCGCTGGCCGGCGGCGTACTCGCTGGCCAGCAGCGACGAGCTGGCGCCGGCACGGGTGCGCGCCTCGCCCTCGGCCAGCTGGGCCATGCAGCTGGAGCAGCCGCCCGAGCGGCACTGGTAGAGCAGCGGGATCTCCGCCTCGATGGCGGCATCGAGGATGCTGGTTTCGGCGGGCACGGCGAAACTGCGGCTGACGCCGTCGGCGAAATTGACCGTGACCTGGTGGATTGCGTCTTTCATGATCGGTTGCCTCCGTCTTACAGGCATCGGCGACCAGCAGCGGTGGCGTGCTGGGCACCCGGATTGGAAGGCGGCTGGAACGGCCCGCCCGGTTGCTGCTGACTTGCCCCGATCATAGGAAGCAGGTAGCGGCCGGGCGCTCCCGCGAGTTACCGGGTTATCCCGCCAGTGCAAATTCCTGCTGCCGTGGTCGGATATCGCGACGGGCAACAACCGCGGGGCCTGGGAGGCAAATCGCGGACAAAAAAAACCCGTGCCGCAACGGCACGGGCAAACAGGGGACAGTCAGCGCGAGACTGTCGGGACGAAACTGGTGCCGGTCGGCGACCTGGTGCCGCGCCATGCCGGCGCGGCACTGGCAGCCCCTCTCCCGGGCAGGGTTGAGGGTCTTCGCTGCCATGGCCCGATCATAGGAAGCGGGGACGGAACCGGCACTCCCATGGGTTGCGGGCTTATCCCGCCAACGCAGGAAACGCCGCGCCAGACGGCAAAGCGGCGGCCGGTCCCGAGCCGCCGCAAGGTAGCGTCACGCGGTTTCCGGGCAGACCAGTTCCGCGTAGCGGCCACGGTGGAACAGCAGCGGTTGCGCCGCGTCCTGCGCCAGCGCCATGCGCAGCACCCGCCCCACCAGGATCAGGTGGTCGCCGCCTTCGTAGCGGTGCTCGGTGCTGCACTCGAACGACGCCAGGCAGCCGGGTAGCAAGGGCACCTCGCCCAGCCCGCTGCCGAGCTCAAGGCCGGCGAACTTGTCCGTCGAGGCCTGGGCGAAACGGTCGGACAGCCCGCGCTGCCCGGCATCCAGCACGTGCACGGCGAAGTGGCCGGCCTCGGCGAACGCCGGGTAGCTGAAGGCGTTCCTGCCGATGCTCCACAGCACCAGCGGCGGGTCCAGCGACACGGCGTTGAAGCTGCTGGCGGTGACCCCGATGGGCTGGCCCTCGCCGTCGCGGGTGGTGACTATGGTGACGCCGGTGGCGAACTGGCCAAGCGCCTGGCGGAATTGCCTGCTTTCGATCATCGCTCTCACTCCCCCTCAGAAATTCACGCCATAACCCACGGACAGCCAGTGCTGGCCCATGTAGGGCGAGGTGACGGCATTCGGCCCGGGGCCGTCGCCGTCGACCTTGTCCTTGAACGAGCGGGCGTAGGCCAGCGACAGCTCGTGACCGTTGCCCAGGCGATAGGTGCCGCCGACCGTCACGTGGCGGTGGTTGGCCGCCGGCGCCAGGATGCCCAGGTAGGTATCGCGACTGTCGAGCAGCTGGTTGGCATCGTTGTAGCCGGCCCGCAGGGTCAGCC
Source organism: Pseudomonas sp. (assembly GCA_035635035.1). Taxonomy (GTDB): domain Bacteria; phylum Pseudomonadota; class Gammaproteobacteria; order Pseudomonadales; family Pseudomonadaceae; genus Geopseudomonas. The sequence goes on along the minus strand of DASQBU010000142.1, from coordinate 4,205 downwards.
GCTCGTTCAGCTCCCAGGCGGCCCCGACCCGCCAGACCGTCTGGTCGCGCCAGCCGAAACCCGGCCCGTCGGAGTCTCCCGGCGCGCCGCTGGCGCGGCCGACGCCGGGGTTGCCGAACGAGCGGACGTCGCTCCAGAGGATTTTCTGCACATCGGCAGCCAGGGTCAGGGGCCCGTGCTTCCAGGCCACGCCGAGGGCCCAGGTGGACGGCAGGTCGAGATCGCCCCCTTCGGCGAGCAGCTTGTCGAACCTGTGCATCTTCGACATGTAGCCACGCGTGGAGTAGCTGGCCCCGAAGCTCAGCTCGGGGGTCAGGTGGCCGATCCAGCCCAGGCGCAGGCCGGCGCCATAGGCCTCGTCGCGCCCCTGCGGCAGACCGATGCTGGCGGTGCCGTCGATGTCCAGCACCTGGCGCACCAGGATCAGGCCCAGGCCAATGCTGTGCCGCTCGTCCAGCTGGCGGGCGTAGCTGAGGGTGGCGACCATCTGCTGGAACTCGGAACCCGGCTCCTGCAACCCGCCGAAATCGGCACCATTGCCGTAGGCGGTGCCCACGCCATTGCCGACCACCGAGAGGCCCAGGCTGCTGCGCTCGTCGAGCATCTTGTTGGCGCCGAACTGCGGGATGACGTAGAGATCGCGGTCCGCGACGCCGCTGACGGTGCTGCCGGCGAACTCCGCACCGTTGTCGACCTTGAGGAAGGCCACGCCGAGATCCAGGCGGTCGCCGACCTGCACCATGCCGGCCGGGTTGGAGGCACCGACCAGGGCATCCTGCGGCAGGGCGATCACCACCCCGCCCATGCCTTCGGACTTGACCCCGTAGCCATGGGGCATGGTGCCCTGGGTCGCCTGGGCCAGCTGCGGGGGAAGAATGCACGCGGCAAGGACGCCGAACGCGGCTGCACGCGGCCGCTTGTGGTTATGTTCGAGCATGGCGGCGTCCTTCAGGCGGCGGCGAACGAGGCGATGAAGCGATCGGCCGCGGCGACGTCGTAGTACCAGGGCGTGAGGATCTTCGGGTCGTTGAAGGCATTGGCGAAGGTCGCGGCCAGCGCCGGGTTGCCGGCACAGGCGCCATGCACCTTGAGCACCGATTCCGTCAGCGGCAGCAGATGGGTGTTGGTGAAGCGCGCGACCCATTGCGCGTAGTCCCAGTAACGCTCGAAGGTCGCCGTTTTCCAGGCATCGTCGAACGCCGCGCCGCCCTGTTCGAGGATGGCGTTCATGTAGATGTTGGCGCACTTGCTGGCGTTGTTCGAACCCTGCCCGGTGATCGGGTCGTTGAGCACCAGCACGTCGGCCATGCCCAGCACGGTGCGCCCGGACGGCAGGTAGCCGATCGGCTTGCGCACGGTGGGGGTGACGCGGCCGACCAGGGTGCCGAGTTCGTCGGTCAGGCGCAGGTCGCGGCAGCGCCAGGCCTCCCAGGGGAAGAAGCGCTCGATCAGCTCGACGGCCAGGGCCAGGTGCTCCTCGGGCGTGCTGACCTCGCCCCAGCGGTCCATCGGCCCGCCTTCGATGCATTCGAGGTTGATGATGTCGCCCGCGCCGCTGTGGGTCAGGCAGGGGAAGTTGACGTACTCGCCGATGCCCGGGTTGACGCTGATGTTCAGCGCGCTGTAGTCGTCGCGCGGCAGCATGCCGTGCACGTAGGTCAGCGAGATGGTGCGCTGCGGGCGGTCGAAGGCGCTGCGCTCGGCGTCGCGCTCGAACAGCTTGCCGATCTCGCCCTTGCCGCTGGCGACTATCACCAGGTCGCTGGCGGCGGCGTAGCGCTCCAGCTCGGCGAGGCCCGCCTCCTCGATCACCAGGCTGCCGCCGAGGCGCTCGAACTCGGCCATCCAGCGCGGCATCTTGATGCGCTGGTCGACCGACTGGCCGGGGGCCTGCATGCGCGCCCGCCAGTCGATCAGCAGCCCCTCCTCGTTGCCGGCGCGCAGGTGCACGCCGGTGGTGGGCGGACAGCTGTCGTCCCAGAACGCCAGCCCCAGCTCGCGCTCGAAGCCCAGCGCCATGTCGTACATCGACTGGCTGGACAGCACCCGGCCGGCGGCGATCTGCGCGGCCGTGCGGTTGGAGATCAGGCTGACGGCGTAGCCTTGTTTGAGCAGGCCGATGCCCAGTTGCAGGCCGGCCTGTCCGGCACCGACGATGGTAATCTTTCTCATGGGGATTCGCTCCATAGTGGTGACGCGGACGGCCGGATACCGTCCGCGTCACCAATCTGAAACAGTCCCCGACGGGAAAATATGCGCATTGCGCAGCGGCTGTGCGCAAAGCGCAGGAACCTGCGGAGCGGGCGTGACGCGCGGGCAAAGGGGCGCCCCCGGCGGGACACAGCCCGAGCCGTCAGAAGGACAAAAGGCATGCGTTGCGCAGCGGCTGGCGAAGCGCGCCGGGAAGCGCCGGAGCGCGGCATGGCGGGCGATCGCCCTGCCGACGGCTTCAGGACCTGGCGCGCGCCAGCGTCTCGCGCGGCCCCTCGCCGAAGCGCTTGCGGTAGTCGGTGGCCAGCCGCCCCAGCTGGAAGAAACCCCAGCGGGTGGCGATCTCGGTGACGCTGCGCGGCTGGCTCGGGTCGAGCAGGTCCTGGCGCACCCGTTCCAGACGGACGTCGCGCAGGTAGCGCATCGGGCTCACGCCGAGAAAACGCTCGAAGCCGGCGAACAGCGTGCGCCCGCTGACCCCGCTGACCGCAGCCAAGCGCTGCACCGTGATGGCCTGCTCCGGATGGGCCTGCATGTAGTCGCTGGCCAGCTTCACATGACGGGGCAGGACGCGCGGCTGCTCGTCCACCAGCTCGCGGTGCAGGTTGTGCGGCTGCCAGGTGAGCAGGGTGGTCATCAGCGTCTGCTCGAACTGGCTGCGGATCAGCGGCAGCTCGAACAGCTGCGGCGAACGCTGCAGCTCGCTGAACATGTGCCGGGCGGTGTTGTGCCAGGCCAGGCAGGCCGGGTGGTCGAGATTCATGCTGGGGTGAAAGCGCAGCGGCTGGTGCAGGCTGCGGCCGAACAGCCCGGCGGCATGCTGCTCCAGCGCCTGGCGATCGAAGCGCACCACCAGCTTGCGACAGTCGCCGCTCCAGCGCATCTGCAGGGCCTCGCCGGGCGCATGCACGGTGCCGCGGCGATGGTCGCTGCACAGCTCGTGGCCATTGATGTGCTGCAGGTCCCGCCCGGCCAGGGGCAGCTGCACCAGGTAGAACTCGCCCAGTTCCCCCGGGTCGATGGCGACCTCGGCGCCGTAGCCGATCCGACTGAAGCTCAGATGGCCGGTGCGCAGGTGCCCGTGGCGGTAGTCCAGCGCGCCCGTGCCGGCGATTGCCAGGCGGTGCGCGCAGAACACCTCGGTCACCAGCTGCCGGGTTTCGTCCAGATCGCTGGAGGACAGCAGGCGCAGGCACTGGTAGTTCGAACCATGGTTCATTGCCCGTCCTCCAGAGCGAAGATGCCCCCTGCACTCCAATGAGCGCAGGCCCTATCCGAAAAACGCAGTTTTCGGGCGAGAGCCGACCGGGCCCGCATGGCGCAGGGCCTCAGGCGCAGACCGGCGGGCGCCAGCGGTGCCAGTCGCTGACCTTCTGCAGCGCCATGCCGGCGCGGCACAGCACGCCCTCCCCGCCCTTGCCGGCGATGAACTGGCCGCCGATCGGCAGGCCGGCCGCGGTGAGGCCGATCGGCACGCTCAGGCAGGGGTGGCCGCTGACGTTGAACGGCGCGGTGAACTGGATCAGCCGGCGGTTGGCCTCCGGGTCCTGGGCCAGCGTGCCGAGCTGTGCGTGGGTCGGCGCGGCGTAGGGCTGCACCGGGGCGAGCAGCAGGTCGACCTCGTTCAGCACGCACTCCAGCTCGCCGGTAAAGCGCTGCGCGTCGAGCAGCACGCGCTGGTAGTCCATGCCGGACAGCGCGCGGCCGCCGTCGATCAGCCGGCTCAGTGCCGGACCGTATTCGCTGGCGCGGCTCGGGTAGGTGGCGGCGTGCGCCACGGCGGTCTGCACGCCGCAGTGCTGCTCCCAGTTGGCGCTCACCGCGCGGGTGTCCGGCATGCGCACGCGCACCAGGCTGCCGCCGCCGACGCGGATCATCGCCAGCACCTCGTCGAGGGCCTCGACGATCTGCGCATCGACGCCGTCGCTCAGCCAGGCCTCGTCGATGCCGATGCGCAGGCCGCGGAACGACTCCTCGATGCCGGGGATCTCCAG
>DASQBU010000141.1:0-12405 GCA_035635035.1 Pseudomonas sp. | reverse complement strand
CCTCTGTCTGTCCGGCCACGATCCCAGTGGCGGCGCCGGCCTGCAGGCGGACATCGAGGCCCTGCTCGCCCAGGGCTGCCACGCCGCCCCGGCGGTCACCGCGCTGACCGTGCAGGACACCGTCAACGTCGCCGACTTCCGCGTCCTCGAGCGCGCCTGGGTGCTGGCCCAGGCCGAGACGGTGATCAATGACCTGCCGGTTGCCGCGGTCAAGCTCGGCATGCTCGGCTCGGTCGAGATGGTCGACACCGTGGTGGAGATCATGGCCAAGCTGCCCGGCGTGCCGCTGGTCTGCGACCCGGTGCTGCGCGCCGGCGGCGGCGGCGCCCTCGGCAAGGACGAGGTCGGCTACGCGATCCGCGAACGCCTGCTGCCGCTGTGCCGCATCGCCACGCCCAACCTGCCGGAAGCACGGATCCTCGCCGAACTGCCCGAGGGTAGCGCCGACCAGTGCGCCGAGCGCCTGCTCGAGCGCTGCGAGCACCTGCTGATCACCGGCGGCCACGGCGACGAGCGCGAGATCCACAACCGCCTGTACCTGCGCGACGGCAGCCGCCACGACTTCACCTGCGTGCGCCTGCCCGGCAGCTACCACGGCTCCGGTTGCACCCTGGCCAGCGCGCTGGCCGGACGCCTGGCGCTCGGCGAGGAACTGGTCAGCGCGGTGCGCTCGGCGCTGGCCTACACCTGGCGCACCCTGCGCGACGCCGAACAGCCCGGCCGCGGCCAGTACGTGCCGCGCCGCCTGCCGCTGGACTTCTGCTCCTGACCACCCGCTCACCAAGGACTGCCCGCCGATGAAACCGCTGCGCGGACTCTATGCCATCACCGACAGCCAGCTGCTGGCCGGCGGCCGCCTGCTGCCCTACGTCGAGGCCGCGCTGGCCGGCGGCGCGCGCCTGCTGCAGTACCGCGACAAGTCCGAGGACGCCGGCCGCCGCCTGCGCGAGGCCGAGGCGCTGCGCGAGCTGTGCCTGCGCCACGGCGCGCAGCTGATCATCAACGACGACCTCGAACTGGCCACCAAGCTCGGCGTCGGCGTGCACCTCGGCCAGGAGGACGGCTCGCTGGCCGCCGCCCGCGCCCTGCTCGGCCGCGCGCCGATCGTCGGCGCCACCTGCCACGCCAGCCTGGCGCTGGCCGAGCAGGCCCGCCAGGAGGGCGCCAGCTACATCGCCTTCGGCCGCTTCTTCAATTCGCAGACCAAGCCCGGCGCGCCGGCGGCCAGCCCCGAACTGCTCGAGCAGGCCCGCACGCAGTTCCGCCTGCCGATCGTCGCCATCGGCGGCGTGACCCTGGATAACGCCCCGCAGCTGATCGCCCGCGGCGCCAGCATGGTGGCGGTGATCCACGCGCTGTTCGCCGCCGACAGCGCCGCCGAGGTGGAGCGCCGCGCGCGCGCCTTCGCCGCGCTGTTCGCCACGTCCTGAGCCGCCCGCCGGCCGCCGCATTCCCGTCTTTCCCGCTCGCTCGAGAGGCCCACATGTCCCGTTCCGAAATCCTGTTCAACAGCGCCCAGAAGCACATCCCCGGCGGCGTCAACTCGCCGGTGCGCGCCTTCCGCGGCGTCGGCGGCACCCCGCTGTTCTTCAAGCACGCCGAAGGCGCCTACGTCATCGACGAGGACGACAAGCGCTACGTGGACTACGTCGGTTCCTGGGGGCCGATGATCCTCGGCCACGGCCATCCCGAGGTGCTCGACGCGGTGCGCAAGCAGCTGGAACACGGCCTGTCCTACGGCGCGCCGACCGCGCTGGAAACCGAGATGGCCGAGCTGATCTGCGCGCTGGTGCCGTCGATGGAGATGGTGCGCATGGTCAGCTCCGGCACCGAGGCGACCATGAGCGCGATCCGCCTGGCGCGCGGCTACACCGGCCGCGACGCGATCATCAAGTTCGAGGGCTGCTACCACGGCCACTCCGACAGCCTGCTGGTCAAGGCCGGCTCCGGCGCCCTCACCCAGGGCGTGCCGAACTCCGCGGGCGTGCCGGCGGACTTCGCCAAGCACACCCTGACCCTGCCCTACAACGACCTGGCGGCGGTCGAGCAGACCCTCGGCGAAGTCGGCCAGCAGGTCGCGTGCATCATCGTCGAGCCGGTGGCCGGCAACATGAACTGCGTGCCGCCGGCGCCGGGCTTCCTCGAAGGCCTGCGCGCGCTGTGCGACCGCCACGGCGTGGTGCTGATCTTCGACGAGGTGATGACCGGCTTCCGCGTCGCCCTCGGCGGCGCCCAGGCCCACTACGGCATCACCCCGGACCTGTCGACCTTCGGCAAGATCGTCGGCGGCGGCATGCCGGTCGGCTGCTTCGGCGGCAAGCGCGCGATCATGGAATGCATCGCCCCGCTCGGCCCGGTCTACCAGGCCGGCACCCTGTCGGGCAACCCGCTGGCCATGGCCGCCGGCCTGACCACCCTCAAGCTGATCGGCCGCCCGGGCTTCCACGCCGAGCTGAGCGCCTACACCGAGCGCATGCTCGCCGGCCTGCGCGAACGCGCCGCCGCCGCCGGCATCCCGTTCGTCACCACCCAGGTGGGCGGCATGTTCGGCCTGTACTTCAGCGCCGCCGAGACCATCGCCAGCTTCGCCGACGTGATGGCCAGCGACGCCGAGCGCTTCAAGCGCTTCTTCCACCTGATGCTCGACGGCGGCGTGTACCTGGCGCCCAGCGCCTACGAGGCCGGCTTCACCTCCATCGTCCACGGCGACGCCGAGCTGGCGATCACCCTGGACGCCGCCGAACGCGCCTTCGCCGCGCTGAAAAAGGCCTGAGCCTGCCGAACGGCGGCCCCTGTGGCGGGCCGCCGTAACGAAAATCCGGCTATTCTTGGGCCGTGCCGGCACATCGCCAGCAGGAAAAGCCGTTCGGGGCCTGTCATGACCCGCCGGCTTATTTCATAATGTGAGCGCTGGCGCAGTGCGCCGGCCGGGTATGCTGGCCCGTCGCTCCAGTGAGATATCCGATCGCCATGAACCGTGCTGGGCGCACCCTGTTGATGGGCTGCCTGTTATTGATCGACCCGCTGTCGGGCTTCGCCGGAGACAACTCCTTGCTGGTCCCGGCGGCCGGTCGCTGCGTGCTCGACGCCCGCCCGGCGGACCTCAACCAGGCGCTGGCGCAATGCCGCAGCCTCGCCGAGGGCGGCGACAGCGGGGCGCAGTACGAGTTGGGCGAGTTCTACCACAACCACAAGCCGCAGGACCTGGCCCAGGCCCTGCACTGGTACGAGCAGGCCTCGCTGCAGGGGCATGCCGACGCGCAGCTGCGCCTGGGCACCATGTTCTGGCATGGCGAAGGCGTGCAGGCCAACCCGCTGCAGGCCTACATCGTGCTGAAGATGGCCGCGGTCAACGGCTCGGAAGACGCCATGGACAGCGCCGACGAGGTCGCCGAGGGCATGAGCCGCGAGCAGCTGGAGCACGCCAACCGGGTGCTCGGCGAAATCTTCCGCAACTACCTGCAGGAACTGCAGGCCAGCGACACCCGCTCGCCGTTCGCGCCGCTGCCCTGAGTGCTGGCCGCGGGGGAGGAATCCTCGGCAGGCCCTTCCCCCCTACCCTGCGGCGCGCTCTGCCGGGCAATCGCGGCGTGAGCGTCCGCCTTGGCCGAGCGGCGACGGCTACTTGTTCGGCATCGGCGGCATGGGGAACGGCATGACGTTGCTGCCGCCCTGGGCCTCGCTGATCTTCGCCGCACCCAGGCGCTCCACCTCGTCGATGCGGATGATCGCGTGCATCGGCACGAAGCTGCGCAGCACGCCGTCGAACTGCGCCTTGAGCTTCTCCTCGCCGGGGTCGACCAGCAGCTGGCTGCGCTCGCCGAAGACGAACTCCTCGATTTCCAGGAAGCCCCACAGATCGCTCTGATAGATGGCCTTGGCGTACATCTCGTACACCTGACCCTGGCTCTGGAAAATCACCTTGAAGAGGGGCGCGGGCTTGCTCATGGATCGACGGACCGGGGGACTGCGAAAAGGGCGCGCATCCTAACATCCGCCAGACGGCCAAGCCTAGGAAGGCCGCGCCCCGGCGCCTATAATGCGCGGCTTTCCGACTCCCGCGACTATCCCCATGGCCAAGAAGCTTTTCATCGAAACCCACGGCTGCCAGATGAACGAGTACGACAGCTCGCGCATGGCCGACCTGCTGGGCGAACATCAAGCGCTGGAGCTGACCGAGCGCCCGGAAGAGGCCGACGTCATCCTGCTCAACACCTGCTCGATCCGCGAGAAGGCCCAGGAAAAGGTGTTCTCCCAGCTCGGCCGCTGGCGCGAACTCAAGCAGCAGAACCCGGCGCTGGTGATCGGCGTCGGCGGCTGCGTGGCCAGCCAGGAAGGCGCGGCGATCCGCGAGCGCGCGCCCTACGTCGACGTGGTGTTCGGCCCGCAGACCCTGCACCGCCTGCCGGAGATGATCGACGCTGCCCGCGAACTCAAGCAGCCGCAGGTCGACGTGTCCTTCCCGGAGATCGAGAAGTTCGACCGCCTGCCGGAGCCGCGCGTCGACGGCCCGTGCGCCTTCGTCTCGGTGATGGAAGGCTGCAGCAAGTACTGCACCTACTGCGTGGTGCCCTACACCCGTGGCGAGGAGGTCAGCCGCCCGCTGGTCGACGTGCTCGGCGAGATCATCCACCTGGCCGACAACGGCGCCAAGGAAGTGACCCTGCTCGGCCAGAACGTCAACGGCTACCGCGGCCTCGGCCCGGACGGCGAACTCGTCGACTTCGCCGAGCTGCTGCACGCGGTGGCGGAGATCGACGGCATCGAGCGCATCCGCTACACCACCAGCCACCCGATGGAGTTCTCCGACGCCATCATCCAGGCACACGCCGAGATTCCCAAGCTGGTCAAGTTCGTCCACCTGCCGGTGCAGGCCGGCTCCGACCGCATCCTCGCGGCGATGAAGCGCAACCACACCGCACTGGAATACAAGTCGCGGATCCGCAAGCTCAAGGCCGCGGTGCCGGACATCTGCATCAGCTCGGACTTCATCGTCGGCTTCCCCGGCGAGACCGACAAGGACTTCGAGCAGACCATGAAGCTGATCGAGGAAGTCGGCTTCGACTTCTCCTTCTCCTTCGTGTTCAGCGCCCGTCCGGGTACCCCGGCGGCCGACATGGCCGACGACACCCCGGAAGAGGTCAAGAAGCAGCGCCTGGCGATCCTCCAGGCGCGCATCAACCAGCAGGGCTTCGAGATCAGCCGGCGCATGGTCGGCAGCACCCAGCGCATCCTGGTCACCGACTACTCGAAGAAGGACCCGGGCATGCTGCAGGGCCGCACCGAGAACAACCGGGTGGTCAACTTCCGCAGCGACAACCCGCGGCTGATCGGCCAGTTCGTCGACGTGCGCATCGAGCACGCCTACCCGCACTCGCTGCTCGGCAGCCTGCTCGACTGAGCAGCGGCGGGGCGCGCCCCGCCCCGACCAAGGGGGGATGCCGCGGCGCTTTCCCCCTGCCCCACCTGCGGTTATCCTTCGACCATCACTCCCAGCCGAACGGCGGCCAACAGACCACCTTGAACGCTCCCCTGGAACACCATCGCTTCACCCTGGAACCCTTCGAAGCACGACGCTTCGCCAACCTCTGCGGCCAGTTCGACGAGCACCTGCGCCTGATCGAACAGCGCCTGGCCATCGAGATCCGCAACCGCGGCAACCAGTTCGAACTGGTCGGCGACGCCCAGCGCAGCCACACCGCCGAGAACCTGCTGCGCCGCCTGTACCGCGAAACCCACGCCACCGAGCTGACCCCGGAACTGGTCCACCTGTTCCTCCAGGAGTCCGGCCTCGAGGATCTGGCCGTGCCCGGCCAGGCACCGAGCGTCACCCTGAAGACCCGCAAGGCGCACATCACCCCGCGCGGCGCCAACCAGCAGCGCTACGTCAAGGCGATCCTCGACAACGACATCAACTTCGGCATCGGCCCGGCCGGCACCGGCAAGACCTACCTGGCGGTGGCCTGCGCGGTGGACGCCCTGGAGCGCGAGCAGGTGCGGCGCATCCTGCTGGTGCGCCCGGCGGTGGAGGCCGGCGAGAAGCTCGGCTTCCTGCCCGGCGACCTGGCGCAGAAGATCGACCCCTACCTGCGCCCGCTGTACGACGCCCTCTACGAGATGATGGGCTTCGAGCAGGTGGCCAAGCTGATCGAGAAGCAGGTCATCGAGATCGCCCCGCTGGCCTACATGCGCGGCCGTACCCTGAACAACAGCTTCATCATCCTCGACGAGAGCCAGAACACCACGCTGGAGCAGATGAAGATGTTCCTCACCCGGATCGGCTTCGGCTCCACCGCGGTGATCACCGGCGACGTCACCCAGGTCGACCTGCCGCGCGGCACCAAGTCGGGCCTCGCCCACGTCATCGAGGTGCTGCGCGACGTGCCGGGGATCAGCTTCACCCACTTCAAGGCCAAGGACGTGGTGCGCCACCCGCTGGTGCAACGCATCGTCGAAGCCTACGACCGCCACGAACAGCGCCTGCACGGCAAGACCGACACCGCGCAGAAGGACTCCCGCGATGCAGGTTGAACTGGATCTGCAGCTGGCCAGCGAGGCCTGCGAGCTGCCCGACGCGGCGCAGCTGCGCCAGTGGTGCGAACTGGCCCTGCGCCAGCGCAGCGCGCCCTCGGAACTGACCATCCGCATCGTCGACGAGGCCGAGGGCCGCGAACTGAACCGCACCTGGCGCGGCAAGGACTACGCCACCAACGTGCTGTCCTTCCCCGCCGAGATCCCCGACGGCCTGCTGGACATCCCGCTGCTCGGCGACCTGGTGATCTGCGCCCCGGTGGTGGCCCGCGAGGCCGCCGAGCAGGGCAAGGCACTGGACGCCCACTGGGCGCACCTGACCCTCCACGGCTGCCTGCACCTGCTCGGCTACGATCACATCGACGACCAGGAAGCCGAGGAAATGGAGGGCCTGGAGCGTCAGCTGCTGGCCGAACTGGGCTACCCCGACCCCTACGCGGACGACGAAGAGTAAGCGACCGATGAGCGAAGACCGATCGAGCCATGGGCAGAAGTCCTGGCTGGAACGCCTCACCCAGGCTTTTGCCCATGAACCGAGAAGCCGCCAGGAACTCCTCGAAGTCCTGCGCGACGCCCACGACAACCAGCTGCTCGATGCCGAGGCGCTGACCATCGTCGAGGGCGCCATCCAGGTCGCCGACCTGCAGGTGCGCGACATCATGATCCCGCGCGCGCAGATCATCAGCATCAAGGCCTGCCAGACCCCGCAGGAGTTCCTCCCCGCGGTGATCGACGCCGCCCACTCGCGCTACCCGGTGATCGGCGAGAACCTCGACGAGGTGCTCGGCATCCTGCTGGCCAAGGACCTGCTGCCGCTGCTGCTGCAGGACCGCGAGCAGCCCTTCGACTTCGCCCGCCTGCTGCGCCCGGCGATCTTCGTCCCCGAGTCCAAGCGCCTCAACGTGCTGCTGCGCGAGTTCCGCACCAACCGCAACCACATGGCCATCGTCATCGACGAGTACGGCGGCGTGGCCGGCCTGGTGACCATCGAGGACGTGCTGGAGCAGATCGTCGGCGACATCGAGGACGAGCACGACGTCGAGGAAGACCGCTACATCAAGGCGCTGCCCAGCGGCGACTTCATGGTCAAGGCGCTGACCCCGCTGGAGGACTTCAACGCCTCCTTCGCCACCGCCTTCCCGCTGGACGATTTCGACACCGTCGGCGGCGTGGTGATGAGCGCCTTCGGCCACCTGCCCAAGCGCAACGAAGTGACCGACATCGACGGCTTCCGCTTCCGCGTGGTCAACGCCGACAGCCGGCGCATCCACCTGCTGCGCGTCACCCCGCTGGTGCGCTGAGGCCGTGCCGGGCGGGCGCCTCGGCGCCCGCCCGCCGCAGCGCGCACCCTACCCGGAAGCGCCCGCCTCCATTAAGCTGCGCCGCTTTAACCGCCAAGGAATCCCCATGCGCTGGATCACCCGCCCCGGCTGGCCGGGCCACCTGATCGCGCTGGCCGCCGGCGCGCTCACGCCGCTGGCGCTCGCCCCCTACGACCTGTGGCCGCTGGCCCTGCTGACCCTCGCCCTGTTCTACCTCGGCCTGCGCCAGGTCAGCCCGCGCGGCGCGCTGGCGCGCGGCTGGCACTACGGCTTCGGCGTGTTCGCCGCCGGCACCAGCTGGATCTACGTGAGCATCCACGACTATGGCGGCGCCTCGCCGGCGCTGGCCGGCTTCCTGATGCTGCTGTTCAGCGCCGGCGTGGCGCTGTTCTTCGCCCTGCCGGCCTGGGCCTGGGTCAAGTGGCTGCGCCGCGAGCGCGCGCCGCTGGCCGACGCGCTGGCCTTCGCCGCGCTGTGGCTGGGCCTCGAATGGCTGCGCAGCTGGCTGCTCACCGGCTTCCCCTGGCTGTACCTCGGCTACAGCCAGCTGGACGGCCCGCTGGCCGGCCTGGCGCCGCTCGGCGGGGTGTGGCTGGTGTCCTTCGCCCTGGCGCTGACCGCCGCCCTGCTGGTCAACCTGCCGGCGCTGCTGGCGCGCCGCGGCCAGGCGCTGGTCGCCGGCCTGCTGCTGCTCGCCGTGTGGCTCGGCGGCCCGCTGCTCAAGGACCACGCCTGGACCGCGCCGGCCGGCGCGCCGCTAAAGGTCGCCGCCTTCCAGGGCAACATCGAGCAGAGCCTGAAGTGGGACCCCGAGCAGCTCAACGCCCAGCTCGCCCTGTACCGCGATCTGACCTTCGCCGAGGCGCCGGCCGACCTGTACGTCTGGCCGGAAACCGCCGTGCCGGTGCTCAAGGAATACGCCGAGGGCTACCTCGGCGTGATGGGCCGCTTCGCCAGCGAGCGCCATGCCGCGCTGATCACCGGCGTGCCGCTGCGCCAGAAGGACGCCGAGGGCCGCCCGCGCTACTACAACGCGGTGCAGGTGGTCGGCCAGGGCGGCGGCACCTACCTGAAGCAGAAGCTGGTGCCGTTCGGCGAGTACGTGCCGCTGCAGGACCTGCTGCGCGGGCTGATCGCCTTCTTCGACCTGCCGATGTCCGACTTCGCCCGCGGTCCGGCCGACCAGGCGCCGCTGCGCGCGCGCGGCTACCGCATCGCCCCCTACGTCTGCTACGAGGTGGTCTATCCGGAGTTCGCCGCCGGCCTCGCCGCGCGGAGCGAGCTGCTGCTGACAGTGAGCAACGACGCCTGGTTCGGCACCTCGATCGGCCCGCTGCAGCACCTGCAGATGGCGCAGATGCGCGCCCTCGAGGCCGGCCGCTGGATGATCCGCGCCACCAACAACGGCGTCACCGCGCTGATCGACCCGTTCGGCCGTCTCCAGGCCCAGGCGCCCCAGTTCCAGCGCGCCGTGCTGCGCGGCGACGTGGTGCCCATGCAGGGCCTGACGCCCTACCTGCAGTGGCGCTCCTGGCCGCTGGCCGGCCTCTGCGTCCTGCTACTCGGCTGGCCGCTGCTCGCCGGCCGCCGCGAACGCCGCCTGGGCGCCGCGCAGGGCTGACTCCACCGGGAGCACGGTCTGCGGCCCCACGGCCGCGGGCCGCGTTCAGCGATACAGCACGGGATAGGCCAGCTGGCCGAGCGCCTCGTTGAGCAGCTGGCCGCTCTGCCACACCGCCATGGGTTCCGGCAGCCAGCCGCCCCACGGCCGCGCGTTGGGCACGCCGAGGAAGCCCATCGGCGCCGGGATTACCTCGAAGCCCTGGCGCTCGAAGCACCAGCGCGCCCGCGGCATGTGCCACGCCTGGGTGACCAGCACGATGCGCCGCACCCCGGCCGCGCGCAGCAGCGGCGCGCTGAGGGTGGCGTTCTCCCAGGTGGTGCGGCTCGCCCCTTCCTGCCAGCGCACCGGCACGCCGAAGTCCTCGCCCAGCACCTGCGCGAACAGCGCCGCCTCGCTGGGCGGCGCGCCGTAGTGCAGGCCGCCGCTGACCAGCAGCGGCAGGCCGCTGGCCTTGTGCAGGCGGGCGGCGAAGCGCGCCCGCTCCATGGCCAGCAGGCTCGGCTGGTCGCCGCCCCAGCCCGGATCGGCCACCTCGCGGCCGGCGCCGAGCACCACGATGGCCTCGGCGCGCTGCGCCAGGGCCGGCCACTCGGCGTGCGCCAGCGCCGGTTCGCGCTCCAGCGCGCGCGCGCCCAGTTCGACCACCGCCGGCAGGCTCGACAGCCACAGCCCGCCGAAACCCAGCACGGCGCAGGCCAGCGCCAGGCGCGGGCGCCGCGCCCGCCACCCCCAGGCCAGCAGCAACAGCAGGAACAGGCCGCCCGGCGGCAGCAGCAATTGCTTGATCAGGTAACGCAGCGGCATGTCCGATCTCCCTGGGCGGCCGGTGGTCGAGAGCGCGGATCATAGCCGGACGGGGCGGGCCGCGGGCAATCGCGTTTCCCCTGATCCGCGGGGGTCATGTATGCTTACGGGCTTTCGTCACCCCCTCTTTTCCAGTCCGGCAGAGCCATGCACGAACAGTATCAGCCCCGCGAAATCGAAGCCGCCGCGCAGTCCCACTGGGCCGCGAACCAGTCCTTTGAAGTGAGTGAACAGCCAGGCAAGGACACCTTCTACTGCCTGTCGATGTTCCCCTACCCGAGCGGCAAGCTGCACATGGGCCACGTGCGCAACTACACCATCGGCGACGTGATCGCGCGCTACCAGCGCATGCAGGGCAAGAACGTGCTGCAGCCGATGGGCTGGGACGCCTTCGGCATGCCGGCGGAGAACGCCGCCATGCAGAACCAGGTCGCCCCGGCCGCCTGGACCTACGCCAACATCGACTACATGAAGACCCAGCTGAAGAGCCTGGGCCTGGGCATCGACTGGTCGCGCGAAGTCACCACCTGCAAGCCGGACTACTACCGCTGGGAGCAGTGGCTGTTCACCCGCCTGTTCGAGAAGGGCGTGATCTACCGCAAGAACGGCACCGTCAACTGGGACCCGGTGGACCAGACCGTGCTGGCCAACGAGCAGGTGATCGACGGCCGCGGCTGGCGCTCCGGCGCGCTGGTCGAGAAGCGCGAGATCCCGATGTACTACTTCAAGATCACCGCCTACGCGGATGAGCTGCTGAAGTCCCTCGACGATCTGGACGGCTGGCCCGAGCAGGTCAAGACCATGCAGCGCAACTGGATCGGCAAGTCGCGCGGCATGGAAGTGCACTTCCCCTACGACGCCGCCAGCATCGGCAGCGCGGGCGTGCTCAAGGTGTTCACCACCCGTCCGGACACCCTGATGGGCGCCACCTACGTGGCGGTGGCCGCCGAGCACCCGCTGGCCAGCATCGCCGCCCAGGGCAACGCCGAGCTGCAGGCGTTCATCGACGAGTGCAAGCGCGGCGGCGTGGCCGAGGCGGACATCGCCACCCAGGAGAAGAAGGGCCTGCCTACCGGCCTGTTCGTCCTGCACCCGCTGACCGGCGCGAAGCTGCCGGTGTGGGTCGCCAACTACGTGCTGATGAACTACGGCGAAGGTGCGGTGATGGCCGTGCCGGCGCACGACGAGCGCGACTTCGAGTTCGCCCACAAGTACGCCCTGCCGGTGAAGACGGTGATCCGCACCGCCGCCGGCGACGCGACCCCGGCACCGTGGCAGGACGCCTACGGCGAGCACGGCACCCTGATCAACTCCGCCGAGTTCGACGGCCTGGACTTCCAGGGCGCCTTCGACGCCATCGAAGTGGCCCTGCAGAAGAAGGGCCTCGGCCAGGCGCGCACCCAGTTCCGCCTGCGCGACTGGGGCATCAGTCGCCAGCGCTACTGGGGCTGCCCGATCCCGATCATCCACTGCCCGAGCTGCGGCGACGTGCCGGTGCCGGCCGAGCAGCTGCCGGTGGTGCTGCCCGAGGACGTGGTGCCGGACGGCGCCGGCAGCCCGCTGGCGCGCATGCCCGAGTTCTACACCTGCAGCTGCCCGAAGTGCGGCGGCGCCGCCAAGCGCGAAACCGACACCATGGACACCTTCGTCGAGTCGTCCTGGTACTACGCGCGCTATGCCTCGCCGAAGTTCGACGGCGGCATGGTCGACAAGGCCGCGGCCAACCACTGGCTGCCGGTCGACCAGTACATCGGCGGCATCGAGCACGCCATCCTGCACCTGCTCTACGCGCGCTTCTTCCACAAGCTGATGCGCGACGAGGGCCTGGTGGACAGCGACGAGCCGTTCACCAACCTGCTGACCCAGGGCATGGTGATCGCCGAGACCTACTACCGCCTGCAGGATAACGGCAGCAAGCTGTGGTTCAACCCGGCCGACGTCGAGGTCGATACCGACGCCAAGGGCAAGGCCATCGCCGCGCGTCTGAAGAGCGACGGCCTGCCGGTGGAGATCGGCGGCACCGAGAAGATGTCCAAGTCGAAGAACAACGGCGTCGACCCGCAGACCATGATCGAGCAGTACGGCGCCGACACCTGCCGCCTGTTCATGATGTTCGCCGCGCCG
>DASQBU010000140.1:0-1514 GCA_035635035.1 Pseudomonas sp. | reverse complement strand
ACCAACAGGCCGAGATACACCAGGGTGTAGCCCAGCGTCAGCCCGAAGCCGGGTATGACGGGGGAAATGCGGCGGGACATAGGCTCCTCTGGATCTCAAGCTGGCCAGGCCAGCAACGGTTGCACAGCACAACGCTGCATGGCCCGGACGGACCATGCAGCGCTTGGGTCACACCCCGCGCGCCGGCACTTGGCGGTGCCGGCGCGCGAGCGGAGTGGAGTTACTTGGCCTGGTAGATCTGGTCAAACACGCCACCGTCGCTGAAGAACTTCGGCTGCGCGCTCTTCCAGCCACCGAAGTCCTTGTCGATGGTCGCCAGCTTGAGCGCCGGGAACTGCTTGGCGAACTCGGCGGCGACCTTCTCGTTGCGCGGCCGGTAGAAGTTCTTCGCGGCGATGCGCTGGCCTTCCTCGCTGTACAGATAGTTCAGGTAGGCGGTGGCCACCTCGCGGGTGCCCTTCTTGTCGACGTTCTTGTCGACCACCGCCACCGGCGGCTCGGCGAGCACCGACAGGCTGGGCGCGACTATCTCGAAGTTCTCGCCGCCCTGCTCCTTGAGGGCGAGGAACGCCTCGTTCTCCCAGGCCAGCAGCACGTCGCCGATGTGGTTGTTGACGAAGGTGATGGTCGAGCCGCGCGCCCCGGTGTCGAGCACCGGCACGTGCTTGTACAGCTCGGCGACGAAGTCCTTGGCCTTGGCCTCGCTGCCGTACTTCTGCTGGCCGTAGGCCCAGGCGGCGAGGAAGTTCCAGCGCGCGCCGCCGGAGGTCTTCGGGTTGGGGGTGACCACCTCCACGCCCGGCTTGACCAGGTCGTCCCAGTCCTTGATCTGCTTGGGATTGCCCTTGCGCACCAGGAACACGATGGTCGAGGTGTACGGGGTGCTGGCCTGCGGCAGGCGCTTCTGCCAGTCCTCCGGCAGCAGCTTGCCGAGCTTGCTGATCTCGTCGATGTCGCCGGCCAGGGCCAGGGTCACCACGTCGGCCTTGAGGCCGTCGATCACTGCGCGGGCCTGCTTGCCCGAGCCGCCGTGCGACTGCTGCACGGTCACCGCCTCGTGGCCCTGGGCCTGCCAGTGCTTGGCGAAGGCGGCGTTGTATTCCTGGTACAGCTCGCGGGTCGGATCGTAGGACACGTTGAGCAGGCTGGTCTGCGCCTGCACTGCCGCGCTGAGGGAAAGGCCGGCGATGGCGGCCAGGGCAAAACGACGAATGGACATGCTGTGGCTCCTTGCGGCGCGCCTCACGGGGCGCGCGGAAAAATGGGTCAATTCCAGGGCGGGTCTTCAGCGTCACATTCGCCAGCAACAGCGGCGGAAGGAGTGCGTGCTCATGGTGATACTCGTGCTCGTCTTGTGGTGGCTTGGGCTCGGATCATGCTCACGCCCTCCGGTGAACCGGTCGGACTGGGTTGCCTTCAGGCCTGGCGCACGGCCGGCTGCTGCAGGCGGAATTTTTCCTTGCGCTCGATCTGCACGACCTGGCCGTTGTGCACGGTGATTTCCACCGCGCCGA
>DASQBU010000139.1:0-17119 GCA_035635035.1 Pseudomonas sp. | reverse complement strand
CCGGTCCTCGCCGAGCATGCGGTTGACCAGGGTCGACTTGCCGACGTTGGGCCGGCCGATGATGGCGATCTTGATCCCGGACTTCTCGTCCGGGCCGGGGATACGCCGCTTGCGCTCGCCCTCGGCGCCTTCCTCGCCTTCACCCGCTTCGCTCGCCTCGCCCTCGGCGAACTCGTCTTCCTCGCCCTCGTCCTTGGGGAAGATGCCCAGCGCGGCCTGCAGCAGGGCGTTGACCCCGCGGCCGTGGGCGGCGGCGATCGGGAAGGTATCGGCGATGGCCAGCGGGCTGAACTCGGCGCGGGCGATGTCCGGGTCGACGGTGTCGACCTTGTTGGCCACCAGGAAGGTGCGCTTGTTCTTCTTGCGCAGGTGCTCGGCGATCATCTGGTCGGCGGCGGTCATGCCGGCGCGCGAGTCGACCATGAACAGCACGGCATCGGCTTCCTCGATGGCCTGCAGCGACTGCTCGGCCATCTTCGCGTCGATGCCTTCCTCGTCGCCGGAGATACCCCCGGTGTCGATGACGATGTAGGTACGCCCCTGCCACTTGGCCTCGCCGTACTTGCGGTCGCGGGTCAGGCCGGCGTAGTCGGCGACGATGGCGTCGCGGCTCTTGGTCAGGCGGTTGAACAGGGTGGACTTGCCGACGTTGGGGCGGCCCACCAGAGCGATAACGGGAACCATGCGGCTCTCCATGGGTGATTCGTGAAAAACACAACGGCCGCTGCAGTGTAGGTGCAGCGGCCGATAGAGGTTATGCACCGCCTCCCGGCGGTGCGGTCAGCGCAGGGTGTAGGCCACCAGCTTGCCGCTGTTGCCGTAGGCGTAGATCCAGTCGCCGACCACCAGCGGGCGGGCGCGCAGGCCGGCACCGTCGACATGCACGCGACCGACGAAGCGACCGTCCACCTGGCTGAGCAGGTGCAGGTAGCCTTCCAGGTCGCCCACCGCAACATTGCTGGACAGCGCCGCCGGGGTGGTCAGCTGGCGGCGGGCCAGGGCGTCGTTGCTCCACAGCGCCGAGGTCGAGCGCTCGTCGATGCTCTCGATGCTGCCGCTGGCCTCGCTGACGTAGACGTTGCCGAAGCCGGCGGCCACGCCGACGTAGCTGGAAGCTTCGCGCTGCCACAGCGGACGGCCGCTGTCGAGGTCGAGGGCGGCCAGCTGGCCCTGGTAGGTCACCACGTAGAGGGTGCCGCCGGACAGCAGCAGGCCGCCGTCGATGTCGACCACCCGCTCCAGCTCGGTGCGGCCCTTGGGCACGGCCACGCGCTGCTCCCACACCGGGATGCCGCGCTGGATGTCGAGGGCGATCACCTTGCCGTTGGACAGGCCGGCCACCGCCAGGCGGTTGGTCACCACCGGCGCACCGGTGCCGCGCAGGGTCAGGACCGCCGGGGTGCTGCCATAGCTCCAGCGATGCTCGCCGGTGGCGGCGTCGAGGCCGACCAGATGGTCGTCCTGGGTCTGCACCACCACCACCTCGCCGTTGTTGGCCGGCGCGGACAGCACCTCGCTGCCGACCCGCGCGGTCCACTTCTGCTCGCCGCTGGTGCTGTCGAGGGCGATGACCTCGCCGCGCAGCGTGCCGACCAACACCAGGCCGTAGCCGGCACCGACGCCGCCGGACACCGGCTTGTCCAGGTCCTGCTTCCACAGCACGGTGCCGGTTTCGCGGTTCATCGCCATCACCCGGCCGTTGACGTCGGCGGCGTACAGCGTGCTGCCTTCGGCGGCCAGCTCCAGCTGGTTCCACTCCTTGCCCTGACCGTCGCCGATGGAGCGGCTCCACTGCTTGTTCAGGTGCACCTCCTCGGTGAACTTGGGCAGTTCGGCCGGCGGCAGCTCCTTGCTCGATGACTCCCACAGGCTGCAACCGGAAGTGAGCGCCGCAGCTGCCAGCAGTACCGCATGAGTCCAGCGCTTCATCAGGAAGCCTCCCCGTCGGCCAAATCGTCCAGTTTGATCTGCAGCGTGCCGAGGCCCGCGTCCTGCGGCATGGCCGCGCGCGCCTTCTCGTAGGCGCTACGCGCCTCGGCCGTGCGGCCGAGCTTGGCCAGCAGGTCGCCGCGCAGCTCCTCGCGGCCGGCGACGAAGGCCGGCGCGGCCTCGCCGGCGAGCAGGGCCAGCGCGTCCTCGGTCTTGTCCTTGGCGGCCAGCACGCGGGCCAGGCGCTGGCGGGCGACCTCGCCGAGGGTGGCGTCGACCGGCTTGTCGAGCACCTTGCGCAGCTCGGCGGCGGCGTCGTCGAGACGCCCGCCATCCACCGCCACCTTGGCGAGCAGCAGGCTGGCGTACTGGGCGTAGTGGCTGCCGGCGAAATCCTTGTTCAGCTTGCCGGCCAGCTCGCTGACCTTGCCGGCGTCCGGCTGGCCGGAGGGCTTGAGGGAAACCTCCACCAGCTGCTGGTAGAGCGCCGAGGCCGCCTGCGCCTGGTTGGTCTGGTGTTTCTGCCAGGTCTGCCAGCCGAACACGGCCACCAGCGCCAGCACGCTGCCGGTGAGCAGGGGTTTGCCGTTGCGCTGCCACCAGTCCTTGATCTGCGCCAGCTCTTCTTCTTCGGTACGCGAGGTCACCCCGGTCACTCCCTAGGTCTGTTCAGGTTCAGGCTTGCGCCAGGCAAGCCACGAGATGCGCAGCCAGCGCATCCCAGGCAATGGTTTGCTGGGCGGCGTCGCCGCGCAGCGGCTTGACGCCGACCACCTGCTGGTTGAGTTCGTCCTCGCCGAGGACCAGCGCGAACAGCGCGCCGCTCTTGTCGGCCTTCTTCAGCTGGCTCTTGAAGCTGCCGCCACCGGCGTTGACCGCCAGGCGCAGGCCCGGCACGGCATCGCGCAGCTGCTCGGAAAGCTTCAGCGCGGCCAGTTCAGCGGCCTCGCCGAAGGCAGCCAGGTAGACGTCGACCTGGCGGGCCAGTTCGGCCGGCACCTTGTCGAGGGTTTCGATCAGCAGCACCAGGCGCTCGACGCCCATGGCGAAGCCCACCGCCGGGGTCGGCTTGCCGCCGAGCTGCTCGACCAGGCCGTCGTAGCGCCCGCCGGCACACACGGTGCCCTGCGCGCCGAGCCGGTCGGTGGTCCACTCGAACACGGTCTTGCCGTAGTAGTCGAGGCCGCGCACCAGCTTGGGATTGAGCACGTAGGGGATGCCGGCGGCGTCCAGGCGGGCGGTGAGCCCGGCGAAGTGCACGCGCGACTCCTCGCCGAGGTAGTCGGCCAGCTTGGGCGCGTCGGCCAGCAGGGCCTGGGTGTCCGGATTCTTGCTGTCGAGGATGCGCAGCGGGTTGCTGGACAGGCGCCGCTGGCTGTCCTCGTCGAGCTGCTCGAAGCGCGCCGACAGGTACTCGACCAGTGCCTCGCGGTAGCGCGCACGGTCCTCGCTGCTGCCCAGGCTGTTGAGCTCCAGCTGCACCGCCTCGCGGATGCCGAGCAGGCCCCACAGGCGCCAGGTCAGCACGATCAGCTCGGCGTCGACGTCCGGGCCGTCGAAGTTGAACAGCTCCACGCCGATCTGGTGGAACTGCCGGTAGCGGCCCTTCTGCGGCCGTTCGTGGCGGAACATCGGGCCGAGGTACCACAGCTTCTGCGGCTGACCGCCGCCGATCAGGCCGTGCTCCTGCACCGCACGCACGCAGGAGGCGGTGCCTTCCGGACGCAGGGTCAGCGAGTCGCCGTTGCGGTCGGCGAAGGTGTACATCTCCTTCTCGACGATGTCGGTGACCTCGCCGATCGAGCGCTTGAACAGGTCGGTGAACTCGACGATCGGCATGCGGATCTGCCGGTAGCCGTAGCCGTCGAGCAGGCCGGCGACGCTGCTCTCGAGGTAGCGCCAGAGCGGGGTCTGCTCGGGCAGGATGTCGTTCATGCCACGGATGGCCTGGATGTTCTTGCTCACGCGGATTCCTTAGCTGCGGGCGATCAGGCTGGCGTCGGCCGCCGCCTTTTCCGCCGCTTTCTGGCGGATCAGCTTTTCCAGCTCGTCCACCAGATTGTCGTTGTTCAGTTTGTGCGCCGGCTTGCCGTCGATGTAGACCAGGTTCGGCGTGCCGCCGGTGAGGCCGATGCTGGCCTCCTTGGCTTCGCCCGGACCGTTGACCACGCAGCCGATCACCGCGACGTCGAGCGGCACCAGCAGGTCCTCGACGCGGCTTTCCAGCTCGTTCATGGTCTTGACCACGTCGAAGTTCTGCCGCGAGCAGCTCGGGCAGGCGATGAAGTTGATGCCGCGCGAGCGCAGGCGCAGCGACTTGAGGATGTCGAAGCCGACGCGGATCTCCTCGACCGGATCGGCGGCCAGCGACACGCGGATGGTGTCGCCGATGCCCTCGGCGAGCAGCATGCCCAGGCCGACCGCCGACTTGACGGTGCCGGAACGCAGGCCGCCGGCCTCGGTGATACCCAGGTGCAGCGGCTGGACGATCTGCCCGGCGAGCAGGCGGTAGGCGCCGACCGCCATGAACACGTCGGAGGCCTTGACGCTGACCTTGAAGTCCTGGAAGTCCAGCTTGTCGAGGTAGTCGACGTGGCGCAGGGCGGACTCCACCAGCGCCTCGGGGGTCGGCTCGCCGTACTTCTTCTGCAGGTCCTTCTCCAGCGAGCCGGCGTTGACGCCGATGCGGATCGGGATGCCCTTGTCGCGGGCGGCGTCGACCACCGCGCGCACGCGGTCCTCGCGGCCGATGTTGCCCGGATTGATGCGCAGGCAGTCGACGCCCAGCTCGGCGACGCGCAGGGCGATCTTGTAGTCGAAGTGGATGTCGGCGACCAGCGGCACCTTGACCTGCTGCTTGATGCGGCCGAAGGCCTCGGCGGCATCCATGTCCGGCACCGAGACGCGCACGATGTCGGCGCCGGCGTCTTCCAGGCGGCGGATCTGCGCCACGGTGGCGGCCACGTCGCAGGTATTGGTGTTGGTCATGCTCTGCACCGAGATCGGCGCATCGCCGCCGACCAGTACGGAACCGACGCGGATCTGGCGCGACTTGCGGCGCTTGATCGGAGATTCGCAATGCATGTTACTGCCCCAGCTTGACGCGGGCGGTGCCGCCCGCGGTGACGTTGGTCAGGGTGACCGGCGTACCGTTGTAGGTGACCTGCACGCCCCGGGCGAAGCCCAGGCGCAGGTCCAGCGGCGCCTTGCCGGCCACCTGCAGGGTGTCGCCCTTGTGCTTGACCGTGCTGACCAGCACGCGGCCCTTGGCGTCGCTGACCTGGGTCCAGCAGTCGGCGTTGAAGCTGATCTGCACCACGCCCTCGCCTTCGGCGACGCTGAGCGGCGCTTCGGCGGCCGGGGCCGGCGCGGCCGCCGCCGGGGCGCTCGGGGCCACGCCCGGCGTGGCCGTCGGCGCCGGAGTCGCCGCCTGGGCTGGAGTCGCCGCAGCCGGCTGGGCGAGCAGCGGGGCCGCGGGCGCGCTGGCCGGGGCGGCCGGCGGATTGGCGGCGGCGGGCACGGCAGCGCTCTCGCTGGTAACCGGCGCCTGACCGGGCAGGGCCAGGGCGGTCTCGGCCGGCGCCTCGTCGGTCTTCTGCGCGTCGGCCACGGCCTGGTCTTCCGGCTCGTCCAGCGGATGGATCTCGGTGCTGCCGTCGGCGCTTTCCACTTCGATGTGCTTGATCCCCAGAGCGCCGAGGTCGCTCAGCCGCTCGGGGCGGTCCTGCCACCAGAAGTAGGCGAGCGCCAGCAGCAGCAACAGCAGCACGGCGCTGGCCAGGCGCAGCACCAGGCGCGACAGGCGCAGCGGCTCAGGCAGATGCCCCAGGCTTTGCACGGTGCTGCCGGTGGCGTCGGTGCCGGTGAAACGGTCGAACTGCTCGACCAGCGCGGCCTGCTCCAGGCCCAGCAGCTTGGCGTAGGCCCGCACGTAGCCACGGGCAAAGGTGTGCCCCGGCAGGCGGTCGAACTCGCCGGCCTCCAGCTGGGCCAGGGACTGGGCGGTCAGGTTGAGCTGGGTCGCCACCTCGGCCACCTGCCAGCCCTTCTTCTCCCGCGCCAGACGCAGGACTTCGCCCGGGTTGCCCCGCTGTGGCGCTGCGCTGGCTTCGGTATGCAACGACATGGTCATTTTTGCTCCGCGATGAATTGCTGATATTCAGGCGTACCCGGATACAGGCGCCGGAGCTGCTGGCCGTAGTTGGCGGCCTTGTCGCGATCCTGGAAGACCTTGGCCAGGTGCACGCCGAGCAGCAGGCTACGGGCGTCCTGCTCGCCCCTGCCGACCACGAGGAAGTTTTCGTAGTAGCTGCGCGCCGGCACGTACTGGCGATCCTCGTAGGCCATCTGGGCCATCTCCAGCAGGGCGCGTGGACGGGTTCGATCCAGGCGCAGCGCCTTCTCGAAGTGCTCCATGGCCTGCTGGCGCTGGCCGAGCCTCAGCGCGGTCAGGCCGAGGTTCTCGTAGACCCGCGAACGCTCCGGATAGAGGTTGTCGTCGGCGGCCTGCTGGAAGCGCTGGTAGGCCTCGGGGTAGCGCTTCTGCTCGAACAGGAAGCTGCCGTAGTTGTTGAGGATGCGGGCATCGTTGCGATTCGACAGCGCCTTGCGGTAGTGCTCGTCGGCCAGCTGGGGCTCCAGCTCGGTCTGGAACACCAGCGCCAGGGCGGCATGCGCGTCGGCGCTGGAGTCATCCAGCTCCAGGGCCTGCTTGAGCGGCACCTTGGCCTGCTCGGGACTGCCTTTCTGCAGGTAGCCGATGCCCAGCTGGATGTAGGCGTCGCGCGCGGCGTTGCGCCCCTCCCGGGTCTTCAGCGGATCCTGATGCCCGCTGGTCACGCAGCCGCCCAGCACAGCGCCCAGCAGCAGGATCATCGTGGTTCGCAACAACATGCTCAGACTCCCTCGTCAGTTTCCAGGTGCGGTCGAACGGGGCTCTTCGCCTTCGCCGTCCAGCTGGCGCACGGCAATGTAGCGCTCGCTGCGACGGGTGCGGTCCATCACCTGGCCGACCAGCTGCCCGCAGGCGGCATCGATGTCCTCGCCGCGGGTGGTGCGCACGGTGACATTGTGCCCGGCATGGTGCAGCAGGTCCTGGAAGCGGCGAATGGCGTTGTTGCTCGGCCGTTCGTAACCGGAGTGGGGGAACGGATTAAACGGAATCAGATTGATCTTGCAAGGAAAATCCTTGAGGAGTGCGATCACCTGCGCAGCATGCTCGGGCTGATCGTTCACATCCTTGAGCAGGGTGTACTCGACGGTCAGCACGCGCTTCTCGCCGAGGCCGGAGATGTAGCGCTTGCAGGCGTCGAGCACCACCGCCAGCGGGTACTTGCGGTTGATCGGCACCAGCTGGTTGCGCAGCTCGTCGTTGGGCGCGTGCAGCGACAGCGCCAGGGACACGTCGATCACCTTGGCCAGCTCGTCGATCATCGGCGCCACGCCCGAGGTGGACAGGGTCACCTTGCGCTTGGAGATGCCGTAGCCGAGGTCGTCCATCATGATGGTCATGGCGGCGACCACGTTGTCGAAATTCAGCAGCGGCTCGCCCATACCCATCATCACCACGTTGGTAATGGCGCGGTCGATCTTGGCCGGGACGGTGCCGAAGGATTTGTTGGCGATCCATACCTGGCCGATGATCTCGGCGCTAGTCAGGTCGCTGTTGAAGCCCTGCTTGCCGGTGGAGCAGAAGCTGCAGTCCAGCGAGCAGCCGGCCTGCGAGGACACGCACAGGGTGCCGCGGCCGCCCTGCGGGATGTACACGGTCTCGACGCAGCTGCCGGACGCCACGCGCACCACCCACTTGCGGGTGCCGTCGCTGGAGATGTCCTGGCTGACGATCTCGGGACCGCGGATCTCGGCACAGGCCTTGAGCTTTTCGCGCAGGGCCTTGCCGAGATTGGTCATGGCGTCGAAGTCTTCGGCGCCAAAGTGGTGAATCCATTTCATCACCTGGCCGGCCCGGAAGCGCTTCTCGCCGATGGACTCGAAGAACTGTTCCAGTTGTGGCTGGGTCAGGCCCAGCAGGTTCACTTTGCCGGTTGCTTCACTCATGGATTCACCCTCGACGTTCCGCGCTTAGCGGATGCGGTCGCACAGCTCGGTGGCGGCGAAGAAGTAGGCGATCTCGCGGGCTGCGGAAGCCTCGGAGTCGGAACCGTGCACGGCGTTCTCGTCGATGGACACGGCGAAGTCGGCGCGGATGGTGCCGGCAGCGGCTTCTTTCGGGTTGGTGGCGCCCATCAGCTCGCGGTTCTTCAGCACGGCGTTCTCGCCTTCCAGCACCTGGACGATGACAGGACCGGAGGTCATGAAGGCGACCAGATCCTTGAAGAAGCCGCGCTCCTTGTGCTCGGCGTAGAAGCCAGCGGCTTCGCGCTCGGACAGCTGGACCATCTTGGAAGCGACGACGCGCAGGCCGGCCTTCTCGAAACGGGTGGTGATTTCGCCGATCACGTTCTTGGCAACGGCGTCGGGCTTGATGATGGAGAAGGTGCGTTGCAGGGCCATGGAAAAACTCCGGAAGGCAGTGTTGAAAGTTAACCCCCTGCGCAGCGCCTCCGGCAGGCGGAGGCGGCACACAAGGGGTCCGATAGATTAAACCCGCGGATTATACGCGGGTTAATGTGAAATGCGTACCGGCGCACAGGGCCGCCGTCGGCGGGAATCGTCCCGCTCGCGCCGGCCTCGGCGCCTCAGCGCCAGGGGCGAGCGATCACGCGGCCTCGTCGATCCAGGCCAGCTGGATCGCCTCGAGCACCTTCTCGCCGCCACGCTGCGGGTCGTCGCCGAACTCCGGCAGGCTGACCACCCAGTTGTGCAGGTCGACGAAGTTGACGAAGCGCGGATCGACGTCCGGCTTGCTGTCGGCCAGCTGGATGGCGATCTCCAGCACATCGGTCCATTTCAGGCTCATGGGGCGTCTCCCGCGACTCAGTGCTTTTCCGACACCTGGTTGATGGTGTAGCGCGGAATCTCCACCACCAGATCCGCGTCGCCGACGCGCGCCTGGCAGGACAGCCGCGACTCCGGCTCCAGGCCCCAGGCCTTGTCCAGCATGTCGTCCTCCAGTTCGTCGGAGGCCTCGAGGGAGGCGAAGCCCTCGCGGACGATCACGTGGCAGGTGGTGCAGGCACAGGACATCTCGCAGGCATGCTCGATCTCGATGCCGTTGCGCAGCGCCGCCTCGATGATGGTTTCGCCGGCCTGGGCCTCGACCACCGCGCCCTCCGGGCAATGTTCCTCGTTGGGCAGAAACACGATCTGCGGCATGGCTTATTCCTCGATTTCGTTGAGCTGGCGCCCGGCCAGGGCGGCCTTGATGCCGGCGTTCATGCGCCGGGCGGCGAAGGCGTCGGTGACCTGGCTGAGACGGCGGATCTGCTGTTCGATGGCGGCGACATCGCGACCGGCGGCCTGCTCGCGCAGCTCCTGCATGGCGTGGTCGATGGCGGCGCGCTCGTCGGCGTCCAGCAGGCGCTCGCCGTCGGCAGCCAGCGCCGCCTGCACGGCCTCAAGCAGGCGCTCGGCCTCGACCTGCTGCTCGCGCAGGGCGCGGGCCTGCTTGTCGTCGCCGGCGTGGGCGAAGGAGTCCTGCAGCATGCGGGCGATTTCCTCGTCGCTCAGGCCGTAGGACGGCTTGACCTGGATGCTCGCCTCGACCCCCGAGCCCAGCTCGCGGGCGGCGACGCCGAGCAGGCCGTCGGCGTCGACCTGGAAGGTCACGCGGATCTTCGCCGCGCCGGCGACCATCGGCGGGATGCCGCGCAGCTCGAAGCGCGCCAGCGAGCGGCAGTCGCTGACCAGCTCGCGCTCGCCCTGCAGCACGTGGATCATCATGGCCGTCTGGCCATCCTTGTAGGTGGTGAAGTCCTGGCCGCGCGCCACCGGGATGGTGGTGTTGCGCGCGATGACCTTCTCCATCAGGCCGCCCATGGTTTCCAGGCCCAGGGACAGCGGAATCACGTCGAGCAGCAGCAGCTCCTCGCCCTGCTTGTTGCCGGCCAGGGTGTCGGCCTGGATGGCAGCGCCGATGGCCACCACCTCGTCGGGATCGATGTCGGTCAGCGGGGTGCGGCCGAACAGTTCGCCGACCGCCGCGCGCACGCGCGGCACGCGGGTCGAGCCGCCGACCATGACCACCGCCTCGACCTCGTCCAGCTCGATGCCGGCATCGCGCACCGCGCGGCGGCAGGCCTTGAGGCTGCGCGCCAGCAGCGGCTCGATCAGCGCGTCGAACTGACTGCGGGTCAGCTCGCCGGACCAGCCGTCGTGAGCGACGCTCACCCGCTCGGCGGCGCTCAGCGCCTCCTTGGCGGCGCAGGCCTTCTGCAGCAGGTGGCGCTGGGCGCCCGGATCGAGATCGGCGGACAGCCCGGCCTGCTCGATGATCCAGCCGGCGATGGCGTGGTCGAAGTCGTCGCCGCCCAGGGCGCTGTCGCCGCCGGTGGCCAGCACCTCGAACACGCCGCGGGTCAGGCGCAGGATGGAAATGTCGAAGGTGCCGCCGCCCAGGTCGTAGATGGCGATCACGCCCTCGGCGCCCTTGTCCAGGCCGTAGGCCACCGCCGCCGCGGTCGGCTCGTTGAGCAGGCGCAGCACGTTGAGACCGGCCAGGCGCGCAGCGTCCTTGGTGGCCTGGCGCTGGGCGTCGTCGAAGTAGGCCGGCACGGTGATCACCGCGCCGACCAGCTCGCCGCCGAGGGTGGCTTCGGCGCGCTCGCGCAGGGCGCGGAGGATCTCGGCGGAGACTTCCACCGGGCTCTTCGGCCCCTGCACGGTGTCGATGAACGGCATCTGCGAATCGCCGGCGACGAAGCGGTAGGGCAGCTGCGCGCCGAGCTGCTTGACATCGCGCAGGCCGCGGCCCATCAGGCGCTTGACCGAGATGATGCTGTTCAGCGGATCGCTGGCGGCCGCCGCCACGGCGGCATGGCCGACCTCGACACCCTCGGCCAGGTAGCGGACCGCGGAGGGCAGGATGACCCGCCCCTGCTCGTCCGGCAGCGGCGCGGTACGGCCGCTGCGCACGGCAGCGACCAGGGAATTGGTGGTACCGAGGTCGATCCCTACCGCCAGGCGACGCTGGTGCGGCTGGGGGCTCTGCCCCGGTTCGGCAATCTGCAGTAAAGCCATGGTCTTCGCGGTCCAGGGCGCCGCCTCGCGCAAAGCGGGGAGGAAGGCGCGGGTTAATCGTCGAGGCGCTCTTCCAGCTCGCGCACCTCAAGGGCCAGCTTGTCGAGGAACTGCATGCGGCGCATCAGGCGCTCGGCGCGCTCGCGCTCGGCGCTCTGGTCCCAGCAGGCGGCGAAGCCCTGCTCCAGCTCGCTCTGGGCGGCCTTCAGGCGGCGCTTGAAGGCGGCGACGCCGGCCAGGTCGGCGCTGTCCTGCAGCTCCTCCAGCTCCTCGCGCAGCTCCATCTGCTGCAGGAGGAACTGCGGATCCTGCACCGTGGCTTCCAGCGGCAGGCTCTGCCCGCTCAGCGAGAGCAGGTAGAGAGCCCGGCGGCTCGGGCTCTTCAGCGTCTGGTAGGCCTCGTTGAGTTCGGCGGCGCGCTCCAGGGCCTGGCGCTGCTCGCGCGCCGGCGCATCGGCGAAACGGTCCGGATGGGTCTCGCGGGCCAGTTCGCGGTAGCGCGCGGCCAGCCGGTCGAGGTCGATGGCGAAGGCCGGCTGCAGGTCGAACAGGGCGAAGTGGCAGGTGCTCACGGCGCGCCTCAGACGTTGAAGCTTTCGCCGCAGCCGCACTCGCCGCGCACGTTGGGGTTGTTGAACTTGAAGCCTTCGTTCAGCCCCTCGCGGGTGAAGTCGAGCTCGGTGCCGTCCAAGTAGGTCAGGCTCTTCGGGTCGACGAACACCTTGACGCCGAAGCTCTCGAACACCAGATCCTCGGCCGCCACCTCGTCGACGAACTCCAGCACATAGGCCAGACCGGAGCAGCCGGTGGTGCGCACCCCGAGACGGATGCCCTCACCCTTGCCCCGCCCTTCCAGGGAGCGGCGAACGTGTTGTGCGGCGGCTTCGGTCATGCTGATGGCCATGGGCGTTTTCCTCAGATCAAGCCTTTCTTCTGCTTGTAGTCGCGCACGGCCGCCTTGATGGCGTCCTCGGCGAGCACCGAGCAGTGGATCTTCACCGGCGGCAGGGCCAGCTCCTCGGCCAGCTCGGTGTTCTTGATCGACTCGGCCTCGTCCAGGGTCTTGCCCTTCATCCACTCGGTGGCGAGGGAGCTGGAGGCGATCGCCGAACCGCAGCCGTAGGTCTTGAACTTGGCGTCTTCGATCACGCCGGCCTCGTTGACCTTGATCTGCAGACGCATCACGTCGCCGCAGGCCGGCGCGCCGACCATGCCGGTGCCGACGTCCGGGTCTTCGGCGTCCAGCTTGCCGACGTTGCGCGGGTTTTCGTAGTGGTCGATGACCTTGTCACTGTATGCCATGGCGGTATTCCTCGCAGATTCGGTACGGCGTCAGTGCGCCTGCCACTCGACCTTGGACAGGTCGACGCCTTCTTTGTACATGTCCCACAGCGGCGACAGTTCGCGCAGCTTGGTGACCGCCTCGCGCACCTTGGCGGCGGCGTAGTCGACCTCTTCCTCGCTGGTGAAGCGGCCGAAGGTGAAGCGGATCGAACTGTGCGCCAGCTCGTCGTTGCGGCCCAGGGCGCGCAGCACGTAGGACGGCTCCAGGGAGGCCGAGGTGCAGGCCGAGCCGGAGGACACGGCGAGGTCCTTGAGCGCCATGATCAGCGACTCGCCCTCGACGTAGTTGAAGCTGAGGTTGAGGTTGTGCGGCACGCGCGCGCTGGCGCTGCCGTTCAGGTAGACCTCTTCCATGCCTTCCAGGCCGGCCTTGAAGCGGTCGGCCAGGGCCTTGATGCGCACGTTCTCGGCGGCCATCTCTTCCTTGGCGATGCGGAACGCCTCGCCCATGCCGACGATCTGGTGGGTGGCCAGGGTGCCGGAGCGCATGCCGCGCTCGTGACCGCCGCCGTGCATCTGCGCCTCGATCCGCACGCGCGGCTTGCGGCGCACGTAGAGCGCGCCGATGCCCTTGGGACCGTAGGTCTTGTGCGCGGAGAAGGACATCAGGTCGACCTTCATGGCCTCCAGGTCGATCGCCACCTTGCCGGTGGACTGCGCCGCGTCGACGTGGAACAGGATGCCGCGGGCACGGGTCAGCTCGCCGATCGCGGCGATGTCGTTGATGGTGCCGATCTCGTTGTTGACGTGCATGACCGAGACCAGGATGGTGTCGTCGCGCAGCGCCGCCTCGACCATCGCCGGGGTGATCAGGCCGTCTTCGCCCGGCTCCAGGTAGGTGACCTCGAAGCCTTCGCGCTCGAGCTGGCGGGTGGTATCCAGCACCGCCTTGTGCTCGATCTTGGTGGTGACGATGTGCTTGCCCTTGCTGGCGTAGAAGTGCGCCACGCCCTTGATCGCCAGGTTGTCGGACTCGGTGGCACCGGAAGTCCAGACGATCTCGCGCGGGTCGGCGTTGACCAGCTCGGCCACCTGGCGACGGGCGTTCTCCACCGCTTCCTCGGCCTTCCAGCCGAACAGGTGGGAGCGCGAGGCCGGGTTGCCGAAGTTGCCGTCCATGGTCAGGCACTCGCACATCTTCTGCGCCACGCGCGGATCGACCGGCGTAGTCGCGGAATAATCCAGGTAGATCGGCAATTTCATCAGGTCTCTCCTGTCAGGCTGCGGCACGCGGCATCATTCGATGGCGGACGCTTGAATCTTTTCCAGCGGGCTGGACGATACGTCCTTGCCGCTCTGGCGGCGCTGGTTCTGGCGCAGGGCCACGTCCTGCACCTCCTGGCGCTGGACCAGGTCGGCCAGGCTGATGCCGCTGAGAAACTCGTGGATCCGGTCGCTCAGGCCGCACCACAGGTGATGGGTCAGGCACACGTCGCCCTCGTGGCAACCGCCGACGCCCTGGCAGCGGGTGGCGTCGACCGATTCGTTGACGGCGTCGATCACCTGGGCCACGTCGATGCCGGCCATCTCGCGCGACAGCTGGTAGCCGCCACCGGGACCGCGCACGCTGGTCACCAGGTTGCCGCGGCGGAGCTTGGCGAACAACTGCTCGAGATAGGACAGGGAAATGCCCTGCCGCTCGGAGATGTCGGCGAGGGACACCGGCCCGGTTTGCGCGTGCAGCGCGAGATCGAGCATCGCTGTCACGGCGTAACGGCCTTTGGTGGTCAGTCGCATGGTCTTGCACCACGATGATTCGGGAAGTGCACGAAGTATGCTATTTCCGAGCAGGACGGTCAACTATAAGACCCAGCAAGACACTCGGATTAACCGCCCACCGAAACACGCCGCGATCTTAGCAGATCCCCCGCTCCGCCGGCATCACTCCCCCGCGCGCGGCGCGGCATCGCCCCGCTCGGCCGCGCCGGGCTCCGGCTTGACGTCGGCGAAGTCCTCGTCGCGCAGCGCCGGCAGGTCCTTGGCGCAGTAGTCGCTGCCCAGCGCGGTGAGCGCCTTGCACATGCCCTCCAGGCGCCCGTCGACCGCCTGCAGGTGGTCGAGCAGCTGGCCGATGGCGCGCGCCACCGGGTCGGGCATGTCCTCGCTGACCCCGTAGGCGTCGAAGCCGATCTTCTCGGCCATCGCCTTGCGCTTGGCCTCCTGCTCCTCGTCGACCTTGACGATGATCCGCCCGGGAATCCCCACCGCGGTGGCGCCGGCCGGCACCGCGCGGGTGACCACCGCGTTGGAGCCGATCTTGGCGCCGGCGCCGACGGTGAACGGGCCGAGGATCTTCGCCCCGGCACCGACGATCACGCCGTCCTCCAGGGTCGGGTGGCGCTTGCCCTTGTTCCAGCTGGTGCCGCCGAGGGTCACGCCGTGGTAGAGGGTGACGTCGTTGCCGATCTCGGCGGTCTCGCCGATGACAATGCCCATGCCATGGTCGATGAAGAAGCGCCGGCCGATCCTCGCCCCCGGATGGATCTCGATGCCGGTCAGCCAGCGGCTGACGTGCGACACCACGCGCGCCAGCAGCTTCCAGTCGGCGCCCCACAGCCAGTGGGCCACGCGGTGCAGCCACACGGCATGCAGCCCCGGATAGCAGATCAGCACCTCGAGGGTGTTGCGCGCCGCCGGATCGCGATGGAACACGCTCTGGATGTCTTCCCGCATGCGCTCGAACATCAGTGATCACTCCGCTTGTGCAGCTCGCCGCGAGCCGCCTTCTGGGTTTCAGTGAGGATACCGCGCAGGATGTTCATTTCCAGCTTGCTGATCCCGGCGCGGCCGTACAGGCGGCGCAGGCGGGCCATCAGGTGGCGCGGCTTTTCCGGATCGAGGAAGTCGATTTCCACCAGGGCCTGCTCGAGGTGCCGGTAGAACAGCTCCAGCTCGTCGGCGGTAACCGGCACGGCGTCGAGCATCGCGGTGGTTTCCAGCTTCTCCACCTTGGTCGGCCGCCCCTGGCGCGCCAGCCAGTCCATGCGTACCTCGTAGGCCAGCACCTGCACGGCGGTGGCCAGGTTCAGCGAACTGAACTCCGGATTGGCCGGGATGTGCACGTGGTACTGGCAGCGCTGCAGCTCCTCGTTGGTCAGCCCGGCGTACTCGCGGCCGAACACCAGCGCCACCTCGCCGCCCAGCTCGACGTGTTCGAGGCTCTTCTGCGCGCACTCGCGCGGATCGAGCAGCGGCCAGGGAATGCGCCGGTCGCGCGCACTGGTGCCGAGCACCAGGCTGCAGCCGGCCAGCGCCTCCTCGAGACTGTCGACCACCTGCGCCGCCTCGAGGATGTCGGTGGCGCCGGAAGCCCGCGCATTGGCTTCGCCGCTGGGGAATTCCTCCGGCTGGACCAGGACCAGGCGCGACAGGCCCATGTTCTTCATCGCCCGCGCCGTACCGCCGATGTTGCCCGGATGACTGGTATTGACCAGCACCACGCGAATTCTGTCGAGCACGATCGCTCTCTCCAGCCGCCGAAAAAAGAGTCGAATCTTACCCAAGCGTCGGCAACTGCGCCACGCGCGCCCTTCATGGCCCGGCCTTTTCTGTTAGAATTGCCGGCTTTCTTTAACAGCCCAGGTGACCCTCCCATGCAGCCCATGCTGAATATCGCGCTGCGCGCGGCCCGCAGTGCCGGTGAACTGATCTTCCGCTCGCTCGAACGCCTGGATGTACTCTCGGTCAACGAGAAGGACGCCAAGGACTACGTGACCGAGGTGGACCGCGCGGCCGAACAGACCATCATCAATGTGCTGCGCAAGGCCTACCCGAACCACGGCATCCTCGCCGAGGAAAGCGGGCTGCAGCCGGGCACCGGCGAGGGCGCCGACTACCTGTGGATCATCGATCCGCTGGATGGCACCACCAACTTCATCCACGGCCTGCCGCACTTCGCGGTGAGCATCGCCTGCAAGTACCGCGGCCGCCTGGAGCACGCCGTGGTCCTCGACCCGGTGCGCCAGGAAGAATTCACCGCCAGCCGCGGCCGCGGCGCCGCGGTCAACGGCAAGCGCATCCGCGTCAGCAACCGCAAGGGCCTGGAAGGCGCCCTGCTCGGCACCGGCTTCCCGTTCCGCGACAGCCAGCTCGACCACCTGGACAGCTACCTGGGCATGTTCCGCAGCCTGGTCGGCCAGACCGCCGGCATCCGCCGCGCCGGCGCCGCCAGCCTGGACCTGGCCTACGTCGCCGCCGGCCGCTTCGACGCCTACTGGGAGTTCGGCCTGTCCGAGTGGGACATGGCGGCCGGCGCGCTGCTGGTGCAGGAAGCCGGCGGCCTGGCCAGCGACTTCAGCGGCGGCCACGAATTCCTCGAGAAGGGCCACATCGTCGCCGGCAACACCAAGTGCTTCAAGGCCGTGCTCACCGCCATCCAGCCGCACCTGCCGGCGGCGCTCAAGCGCTGAGGCAGTCGCCGCACCGAAGAACCCGGCCCCGCGCCGGGTTTTTCATGCCCGCAGGAAGGCCGGCCCAGCAACGAAAAAAGCGCCCGCGGGCGCTTTTTTCGTGACTGCCATCGGCCGTTACGGACGGTCGTCGGCGGCGTCCTCGACCACCGGCGGGCTCAGGTCCTCGCGGGTCAGCTTCAGCCAGATCAGCAGGATGCTGGCGATGTACACCGACGAGTAGGTGCCCGCCGCCACGCCGATGAACAGCGCCAGCGAGAAGCCCCACAGGCTCTCGCCGCCGAACAGCATCAGCGCGA
>DASQBU010000138.1:0-14409 GCA_035635035.1 Pseudomonas sp. | reverse complement strand
CATGTGGAGCTGGCGCCCAGCGACGCGACCCGCGGGTGGTTCAACGGGAGCGCGGGCGCCGCGCCGCTGACCGGCGACTTCGTCCTCGGCTACGACAACGGCATCCGGGGCCGCCTGGCCCTGCGCCCGCTGACGTTCGCCGAGGGCGGGCAGAGCGTGCGCTTTTCCGGGATGGATCTCGAGATGGCGGTGGGGGCGCAGGCCAGCTTCGTGCGCTTCAATGGGCGCATGGACAGTCTGGTCCTGGAGCTGCTCCGCGACGGCGAGCCGCTGCACCTGCGTCTCGACGGCCTGGCCCTGCAGGGCGACCATCACCTCGGCAAGTCCGGCCTGTACAGCGGCGACAGCCGTCTGGCGCTGGCCCGGATGGAGCTGAAGGCTGCGGATCGGCCGGCGCTGGCGATGAGCGATCTCGTGCAGACCGACCGCTTCACGGAGCATGGCGAGCGCATGAACGGTGTCTTCGCCTACGACATCGGCCAGTTCAGCTACGGCGGCAAGCCGCTGGGCTCGGCCAGCCTGCAGCTGAGCCTGGGCGATCTGGACGTGGCGGCGCTGAAGAGCCTGGGCGAGTGGTACAAGGGCTTCCTGCAGCGCCTGCAGACGCAGCCGGACGGCGATACCGGGATGTCCGCCGAGGAGCGCGCGCGGCTGCAGGAGGGGATCGATACGCTGCTGGAGGGCCGGCCGCGCGTGGCGCTGGACAAGCTGGCGCTGAAGACCGCCCATGGCGAGAGCCGCTTCAACCTGAGGATCGACCTGGCCAGGCCGGCGTCCTACGAGCTGCCGGCGCCGGAGCTGGCCAGGCAGCTGGTCGGCAAGCTGGACGCCCAGCTGGTGCTGGCCAAGCCGACGATCCGCGATCTGGTGATGTACAAGGCGGTCCTCGATCCCGCCGCCGCTTCGCCCGCCTTGGCCGAGGAGGCCATGCAGACGGCAGAGATGGCCGGCACCCTGGCCAGCACCCGGCAGTTGGCCCGGCTCGAGGGCGACAACATCGTCTCCAGCCTGGGCTATGCCGACGGGCAGATCACCTTCAATGGCCAGCCGATCCCGGCGGAGCAGTTTGCCGACCTGTTGCAGGGGGCGGGGTTGGTGGCCGTGCCCGCCGGCGGCGGTGAGGAGGGCTACCTCGGCGACGGCGCGGAGGAGGGCGCGGCTGGTGAGGAGCCCGATGCCGAGGGCGAGGCGGTACAGCCCTGAGGCGGGCGGTAGCGCCGGTCAGTCGTTCCCGGAGGGCTGGCGATGGTCGCGCTCGTAGCGGTCCAGCGCGTCGCTGGCGATCCGCCGGCCGAGGGCGATCAGCTCCGGTGCCTTGTAGAACTCGAAGAAGCGGCAGACCCGCTTGGGCACGTTGATCAGGATGTCCGGCGGGTAGCCGGCGATCTTGTACTGGGCCAGCGAGTTCTGCATCACGTCGAAACTCTGGTTGATCATCTCCAGCACGCTGTCCGGCGCAGCGTTCTCCACCACGTGCAGGTGGCTGGCCTTGGGGGCGGCGACGCCGTGCGACGAGCCGATCTCGGTCGCTTCCTCCGGGGGGCTCAGCAGGGCTGGCAGCTCCTCGCTGCGCCGGCGAAACGCCAGGCGCGCGCTCAGTGCGCCGAGCGAGCCGATCAGCTGGTCGAGACGGTGCTTCATCGCCTGCGGCCGCTCGATCACCGGCAGCTCGTACTGCACCTGGTTGCTGGCGTTGACGTTGACCGCGACTATCAGGTCGCAGCGGCTGGACACCACCGGGACGATCGGGATCGGGTTGAGCAGGCCGCCGTCGACCAGCACCCGTGAGCCCTGCACCACCGGGGTGAACAGGCTGGGAATCGCCGCCGAGGCGCGCATCGCCTGGTGCAGGCAGCCCTCCTGGAACCACACCTCCTGCTGGTTGGTCAGGTCGGTGGCCACGGCGGTGTAGGGGATCGGCAGGTCCTCGATGTTGACCTCGCCGAGGAACTTGCGGATCCGCCCGAACACCCGTTCGCCGCGGATCGCGCCCATCGAGAAGCTCACGTCGAGCAGGCGCAGCAGGTCCAGGTAGTCGAGGGTTTCCACCCACTGGCGGTACTCGGCCAGCTTGCCGGCGGCGTAGATGCCGCCGATCACCGCGCCCATCGAGCTGCCGGCGATGCAGGCGATCTCGTAGCCGCGCGCCTCCAGCTCCTCGATCACCCCGATATGCGCATAGCCGCGAGCGCCGCCCGAACCGAGCACCAGCGCGACACGTTTGCCCATGATGTTTCCCCCATTGTTCGCTGCGGAGGACGGACAATCCGCGTTGGTCCGCGACCTATCCTTCGCACCTTTTGTTGCAGTATGGCCCTTCCGCGTGGCGTCCGCGGCCGGTGGGTCATGTTCCGCGCCCTTTGCTAGAATCGCCGCCATCGCGAATTACCCCCTGGAGTGCCCCATGAGCGAACCGATCCGCCTCACCCAGTACAGCCACGGTGCCGGCTGCGGCTGCAAGATTTCCCCCAAGGTGCTGGAAGTGATCCTCGCCGGCAGCGGCGCACAGAACCTCGACCCCAAGCTGTGGGTCGGCAACGCCTCGCGCGACGACGCGGCGGTGTACGCCATCGACGAGGAGCGCGGGGTGGTCTCCACCACCGACTTTTTCATGCCCATCGTCGATGATCCCTTCGACTTTGGCCGCATCGCCGCCACCAACGCGATCAGCGACATCTATGCCATGGGCGGCGACCCGCTGATGGCCATCGCCATCCTCGGCTGGCCGGTCAACGTGCTGGCCCCGGAAGTGGCCCGCGAGGTGGTGCGCGGCGGCCGCGCGGTGTGCGACGCCGCCGGCATCCCGCTGGCCGGCGGGCACTCCATCGACGCCCCCGAGCCGATCTTCGGCCTGGCGGTCACCGGCATCGTCGACAAGCGCTTCATGAAGCGCAACGACACCGCCACCGAGGGCTGCAAGCTGTACCTGAGCAAGCCGCTGGGCATCGGCATCCTCACCACCGCGGAGAAGAAGGGCAAGCTGCGCGGCGAGGACGTCGGTCTGGCCCGCGACTGGATGTGCACCCTGAACAAGCCGGGCGCGCGCTTCGGCAAGCTGGCCCAGGTCAAGGCGATGACCGACGTTACCGGCTTCGGCCTGCTCGGCCACCTGGTGGAGATGGCCGACGGCAGCGGCCTGACCGCGCGCATCGACTACGCGGCGGTGCCGCGCATCGCCGGCGTCGACTACTACCTCGACCAGGGCTGCGTGCCGGGCGGCACCCTGCGCAACTTCGACAGCTACGGGGAGAAGATCGCCCCGCTGCCGGAAGTACAGAAGCTGCTGCTCTGCGACCCGCAGACCAGCGGCGGCCTGCTGCTCGCCGTCGAGCCGCAGGGCGAGGCCGAGTTCCTCGCCGTGGCCGCCGAGCTGGGCCTCGACCTAGCGCCGATCGGCGCGCTGGTGGCCCGACAGAGCCACGCGGTAGAGGTGCTCTGATGCGTCCGAACAGTGCCCATTACCGCGAAATCTTCCTCAACGACCTGCCGCTGATGGACGTGCGCGCCCCGGTGGAATACACCAAGGGCGCGTTCCCCAATACGGTCAACCTGCCGCTGATGAATGACAGCGAGCGGCAGAGGGTCGGCACCTGCTACAAGCAGCACGGCCAGGACGCCGCCATCGAGCTGGGCCACCAGCTGGTGCGCGGCCCGCTCAAGGCCGAGCGCATCGAGGCCTGGGCGGCGTTCGCCCGCGCCAACCCCAACGGCTACCTGTACTGCTTCCGCGGCGGCCTGCGTTCGCAGATCACCCAGCAGTGGCTCAAGGAAGAGGCCGGCATCGACTATCCGCGGATCATCGGCGGCTACAAGGCGCTGCGCAATTTCCTCATCGAGACCACCGAGGCGGCGGTGGATGAGTGCGACTTCGTCATCGTCGGCGGCATGACCGGCACCGGCAAGACCGAGGTGCTCGCCCAGCTGGACAACGCCGTGGACCTGGAGCAGCACGCCAACCACCGCGGCTCCAGCTTCGGCAAGCACGCCACCGCGCAGCCGGGGCAGATCGACTTCGAGAACCTGCTGGCCATCGACCTGCTGAAGAAGCGCGCGCGCGGCCTGCACTCCTTCGTCCTCGAGGACGAAAGCCGGCTGATCGGCACCTGCTCGCTGCCGCTGCCGCTGCACCAGGGCATGCAGGAGTACCCGCTGGTGTGGCTGGAGGACAGCCTGGAAGGGCGCGTCGAGCGCATCCTCGGCGACTACGTGATCGACCTGAGTGCCGAGTTCGTCGCCCTGCATGGCGAGGAGCAGGGCCTGGCCGCCTTCGCCGAGCGCCTGCAGCAGAGCCTCAGGAACATCGTCAAGCGCCTGGGCGGCGAGCGTTACCAGCGCCTGGCGGCGCTCATGGACGCGGCGCTGGCCGAGCAGCTGCGCAGCGGCCAGGTCGACCTGCACCGCGGCTGGATCGAGGGCCTGCTCGGCGAGTACTACGACCCGATGTACGCCTACCAGCGCGAGAGCAAGGCCGCGCGCATCGAGTTCAGCGGCGATCAGCGGGCGGTGGTGGAATATTTGCGCCAGCGCGCGGTCAATCGTCAGTGAAATGAGCGGCATGCCCCGGTGCCACGCCTGGCCCGGCGGCTATGCTTGCGGGAATTCCCGGTGAAGGAGACCTGATGATGAGAGCGTGGATCGTGCTGCCTGCCCTGGCCCTGGCCCTGACGGGCTGTGCCGGCAAGATGCAGAATCGCGACGGCTGTGCCTATGCGCTGGACGCCGCCTGGAAGGAGCTGGACCTGGCCAAGGCCGAAGGCTTTGCCGGTACCGTCAGCTATTCCAAGGCCCTGTCGCTGATCACCGCCGCCAAGACCCAGCAGCAGTTCGAGGCCTACGACGGCTGCATCAGCAAGGCCGAGCGGGCGCGCTTCTACATCCGCGAGTCGCGCGCGGGGCGCTGAGGCGCGCCGTTCCAGCTCCTGGAGCGGCCGTCCAGGCAAGCAAAACGCCGCTTTCCGATGAGGGAAGCGGCGTTTTTTTGTGTCCGGCGAATGGCTGGATGCGGCCAGATGGACTGCGCGGCTGGCCGTTTCCACTGGGCGATTGCCCCGCGCATCCCGGCGGGCTCGCCGGCCGGGATGGTCGTCGTATTCAGGCGGTTACCGGCATGATCGTCGGAATCAGGATGCCGGTGATCCTGGCGTTGCGTTGCGCGCGGTCTTCCTGATTGTCGTCGGCGTGCACCAGCGACAGGCTGAGCTGGTAGGAGTAGATCAGGAAGGCGCGGTCGCGGGCTTCGGTTTCATCGCAGCCCACCTGGATCAGCAACCCTTCGATATAGCTCATGCGATGGCGGTCGACTTCGTCGATGGCCTGGCGGGCCTGCTTGTCGCGGCGCGCCCAGCCGCGGATGGCGATCTCGGTGGCCGCTGCCTCGCGCGCGGTGTTGCCGTGGAACGGCAGTTCCAGCAGGTGTTCGAGCTGTTCCCGGGGCGAGTTGCGGGTGTTGCGCAACTGATGGATGACGTCTTCGGTGGCCCGGGCGCGCCAGTCGCCGAGCAGGCCCTCGAGCAGCTCGTTACGGCTCTTGAAGTGGTAGTAGAAGCTGCCGCGGG
The DNA here is from genome assembly GCA_035635035.1 of Pseudomonas sp. Lineage (GTDB taxonomy): Bacteria > Pseudomonadota > Gammaproteobacteria > Pseudomonadales > Pseudomonadaceae > Geopseudomonas. The sequence continues at coordinate 8,854 of DASQBU010000138.1, read as the reverse complement.
TAATGTTCAGTTCCTTCGCCAGGGTGTCGACCCGGACCGAGTCGATACCGCCTTTGACCAGCATGCGTTGCGCAGCGTGGATCCAGTCTTCGCGGGTAAGCGGGGAGCGTGCAGACATGTTCGTGCTTCTTGGAGTGGTGGGCGCCAGGGCGTGCCGAGAGAAAGGGCGCCCAAGCCTAACGCATTGCCTGTGGCCGGGGAATAGCGCCGGAGCGTTCGCCGCCGTTGCCGGCGCGTTCGCTGGCGAGTGCCTCAAGATCCGCCATGCATGAGTGTTTGTCCGGTTTCGTCGGGCTCCGCTGGGGCGCAAGCGCCGAATATCGGGGGTTGGCGACCACTCAAGATACATTGATGTATGTCAATGTGCGGCGGCCTGTCATGAAACATCCTTGGTGCCTTGTTTCGTAAGGTGTTGTTCGGTGGTCAGCCCGCTGGCTCTTGCCAAATTCACGGATGCACTCGTGTATCCCGGCAAGGGGGCTGCCGAGCGGCACCAGGGAGGATCGATGAGTCGGAATCTGGTGGAACGGGTGCTGTGGAAGCTCTCGGTCGAGCGGTCGAGCAAGAACCGCTTCAAGGAAGATCCCCGCGCTTTTCTCGGGCAGTTCCGCCTGAGCGGGGAGGAGGTCGAGTGCCTGCTGGCCTTCGACGTGGGCGCGCTGCAACGCATGGGGGTCAACCCGATGCTGACCATGGGCTTCTGGCAGGAGCTGGCGCCCAACCGCAGCATGCGGCTGTACAAGGAGCGCCTCGGCGCGAGCGACGAACAACGCGCAGCCTTTTCGGCTGCTCTGAAGGGGTGACCCATGGGCAAGGTCGTTGGCGCCTTCTGGGTGCCGCATAACCCGGTGATGTACGTGGCGCCCGAGGCGCCGAATCCGGCGCAGCGCGAGGCGGTGCACGCCGCCTACGCCGAGTGCGCGCGGCGCCTGGTCGAACTGGAGCCGACCACGGTGATCATCGTCGGCAACGATCACTACATCCTGTTCGGCACCCAGTGCCTGCCGCGCTACCTGATCGGTACCGGCGACATCGAGGGCGCGCTGGGTTCGCTGCCGGGCCTGGACAAGCTGGTGACGCAGAACAACGAGCCGCTGGCCGGCTTCATCGCCCAGCACGGCTTCGACAATGGCTTCGACTGGACCGTGGCGCGCTCCTTCAGCGTCGACCACGCGGTCAGCATCCCCCATCACCTGGTGGTCAAGCCGGCGCAGCAGGCGCTCGGCTACGAGTTGCCGTGCATCCCGGTGTATCTGGCCTGCGCGGTCGATCCGTTCCTCTCGCTCAAGCGCACCGCCGAGCTGGGCCGCGAGATCCGCGCCGCCGTCGAGGCGTTCCCGGCGGACGAGCGCGTGGTGGTGATCGGCAGCGGCGGCATCAGCCACTGGGTCGGCACCGCCGAGATGGGCCGGGTCAGCGAGGACTTCGACCGCGAGGTGCTGGCCCATGGCGTGGCCGGCGACCTGGATGCGCTGTGCGCCTACCGCGACGAGGAGATCATCGGTCGCGCCGGCAACGGCGCGATGGAGATCCGCAACCTGATCTGCGCCCTGGCGGCCGTCGAGGGCGGCAAGGGCGAGATCGTCGGCTACGAGCCGGTCGAGCCCTGGGTCACCGGCATGGGCTTCCTGGCGGTCAAGCCGTCCTGATTTGATGCGTGCGCCTGCCGGGTCGCGAGGCCGGCAGGGCTTTGGAGTGAGGAGAACCGATGAAAAAAATCAACCTCTGTGCGATCGAGACCACGCCGCCGCTGGAAGGTCTCGACCGTATCTGCGACATGGAAGCGGGCCGCATGGCCGGCAAGGTGTTCTGGGACGCCGAGATCTACGAGCAGGAGCTGGAGAAGATCTTCGCCCGCTGCTGGCTGTTCGTCGCCCACGAATCGCAGATTCCCAAGGCCGGTGACTACGTTGCCACCACCATGGGCGAGGACGAGGTGCTGGTGGTCCGCCAGAAGGACGCCTCGATCAAGGTGCTGATCAACGCCTGTCCGCACCGCGGCAACAAGGTGTGCTTCGCCGAGGCCGGCAACACCCGCGGCTTCATCTGCAACTACCACGGCTGGTCGTTCGGCACCGACGGCGCGCTGCGCGGCATGCACGAGTCCAGCGTCTACGAGCAGAGCGGTTTCGACCAGTCGCGACAGGGGCTGCGCGAGGCGCGCGTGGCCAGCTACAAGGGCCTGGTGTTCGCCACCTTCGCCGAGGACGCGCCGAGCCTCGAGGACTACCTCGGCCCGATGACCTGGTACCTCGACGTGATCCTCGACAACGACGAGGGCGGCACCGAGTTCATCGGCGGCTGCATCCGCTCGACCATCGAGTGCAACTGGAAGATCGCCGCGGAGAACTTCGTCGGCGACATCCTGCACGCCGGCTGGACCCACGACTCCGCCGCCCAGGCCATGCTCGGCGGCTCGGTGACCAAGGTCAGCGACTTCCCCGAGTCCTGGTCGGTCAACTGGAACGGCCACGGCTACGAATTCACCCGCGACCTGGTGGGCAACGCCGCCGTGCTCGGCGAGAGCGGGGTGAACAAGTACCTGCACCTGCACGCACCGAAGGCCGCCGAGCGCCTCGGCGAATTCCGCTCGCGCATGCTGGGCGCGGTGTCCTCGTTCACCGTGTTCCCCAACTTCTCCTTCCTGCCCGGGCAGAACACCGTGCGCGTCTGGCAGCCGCGCGGGCCGAACAAGATCGAGCTGTACACCTGGGTGATCGTCAACAAGAACGCCCCGCAGGAAGTGAAGGACATGTGGCGCCGCGGCGCGATGATGACCTTCTCGCCGACCGGCGTGTTCGAGATGGACGACGGCGAGAACTGGGAATACTGCACCAAGACCAGTCGCGGCAAGGTCACCCGCTACCAGGATCTGTACGTCGGTCTGGGCATGAACACCCGCATCGAAGACAGCGAGCTGCCGGGCAACGTGTTCAAGGGCCAGCTCAACGAGGCCAACGCCCGCGCCTACTACCAGCGCTGGAAGGACCTGCTGCAGGCCAGGAGCTGGGCGGAAGTGCCCGATCGCAACGGTAAGCTGAGCTGAGGAGCGCGCAATGAGCAATCTGCAACTGGTGAGTGTCGAGGAAGAGCGCGCGGCCAAGGCCTTCCTGCTGCGCGAGGCGCGCCTGCTGGACAACGAGTGCTGGGACGAATGGCTGATGATGCTGTCCGAGCGCGTCCACTACTGGATGCCCGGCATCGAGAACCGCCGCCGCGAGGACAAGCTGGGCGCCTATACCGCCGAGCACATGGCGCTGTTCGACGACAGCATCCGCGAGCTGCAGCGCCGCGTGCGGCGCTTCAAGCAGCCGTCGGCTTGGGCGGAGAACCCGCCGACCCGCAACGTCCACCTGATCAGCAACATCGAGGTGTACGCCGGCGACGAGGCGGGGCAGTACAAGGTGTTCTCCGCCTTCATCAACGTGCGCAGCCGTGGCCTGGACGAGCAGTACCAGATCAGCGGTCGCCGCGAGGACGTGCTGAGCGTCGAGGGGGACGGGATGAAGCTGCTCAAGCGCAAGATCCTCATTCCCAACGCCACCCTGACCTGCAAGAACATCAATACATTCCTGTAGGTCTGGCAGGCCGGCCCGGTCGCGATGCGTCCGGGCTGGCGCGGCAGCCGCGGCAGTCGGGGCTGGCCGAGCCATGACGGGGCGCTCACGGTGCAAATCGTGAGCGCCCTTGGTTTTTCAGGGGGTTAGACCTTGGTCGCAGACGTCGTGGCAGTGGCGCGAGGGCGACGAGTAGGCGAACCCCCGGTGGATCGCGGTTTCCCGGCGCCCCGAGCGTCGTTGCCCGGGTGTGAACGCTGCCCGGCCAACTGTTGACGCAGATCAATGGTCTCCATAACATACAGATACGTATCTGTATTTAAGCCCAAGATCTCGGAGGCCGTAATGGAAGGCGTAGGCAAGACCCTGCTGGCAGCAGGGCACCAGACCAACTACCACGAAGCCGGTGAAGGCGAAGCCCTGTTCCTGCTGCACGGCTCGGGTCCGGGCGTGTCCGGCTGGACCAACTGGTCGAAGACCATCCCGGCCTTCGCCGACAAGTGGCGGGTGATCGTGCCGGACATCGCCGGCTTCGGCTTCACCGAGTTCAAGGACGGCACCAAGTACGACATCAAGCTGTGGGTCAGCCACCTGGTCGGCATCATGGATGCGCTGGACATCCAGAAGGCCTCCTTCGTCGGCAACTCCTTCGGCGGCGCCCTGGCCATCGGCCTGGCGGTGTTCGCCCCCGAGCGCGTCAACAAGCTGGTGCTGCTCGGCACCCCGGCCGGCGAGTTCGTGCAGACCCCGGGCCTGCGTGGCGCCTGGGAGTACGAGCCGTCGCTGGAGAACATGGAAAAGCTGATGCAGCTGTTCCCCTACGACAAGTCGCTGATCACCCCGGCGCTGGTGCAGGCCCGCTTCGAGGCCAGCGCCCGACCGGGTGCCCAGGACGCCCTGCGCAAGCTGATCCCGCAGCCGGCCGCCGAAGGCGAAACCATCGTCAAGGGCTTCCCGGCGGGCGCCCTGGCCAAGATCACCGCGCCGACCCTGGTGGTGCACGGTCGCGAAGACCGCGTGGTGCCGCCGCAGTGCGGCCTGCTGATCGCCAACAGCGTTCCGGATGCCGACCTGCACCTGTTCGGCCGCTGCGGCCACTGGGTGCAGAGCGAGCAGCCGCGCCGCTTCGTCGCCCTGGTCCGCGACTTCCTGAGCGAGTAAGCCGATGAGCCGCAACGTGCTGGAAAGGGTGCTCTGGCAGCTGTCCGTGGAGCGCGCCGCCAAGGAGCGCTTCCGCGAGGATGCGCCGAAGTTTCTCGGCCGCTTCGACCTGACCGATGAAGAAAAACGCATGGTCGTCGAGTTCGACGTCGGCGCGCTGCAGCGCCTGGGCGTCAACCCGATGCTGACCATGGGCTTCTGGCAGGAGCTGTCGCCGAACCGCAGCATGCGCCTCTACAAGGAGCGCCTGGGTGCATCCGATGAACAACGCGCAGCCTTCTCGGCTGCGCTGAAGGGGTAAGTCATGGGCAAGATCGTTGGCGGCTTCTGGATGCCGCACGACCCGGTGATGTTCGTTGCGCCCGATGCGCCGCCGCAGGCGCAGCGCGACAACGTCTGGGGCGCCTACGAGGTCTGCGCCCGGCGCATGGCCGAACTGGACGCCACCGCGGCGATCATCGTCGGCAATGACCACTACATCCTGTTCGGCACCCAGTGCCTGCCGCGCTACCTGATCGGTACCGGCGACGTGGACGGGCCGATCGAGGCCCTGCCGGGTCTCAAGCGCGGGGTCATCGCCAACCACCAGGCGCTGGCCCAGCACATCGTCGCCGAAGGCGAGGAGCAGGGCATCGACTGGACCGTGGCGCGCAGCTTCACCGTCGACCACGCCTTCTCGATCCCGCACCAGCTCACCGTGCAGGCCGCCGAGCGCATGCTCGGGCGCAGCATCCCGACCATCCCGGTGTACCTGGCCTGCGGCGTCGATCCGTACATCTCGTTCAAGCGCGCCGCCGAACTCGGCCGGCAGATCCGCGCCGCCGTCGAGTCGTTCGACGCCGACGAGCGCGTGGTGATCATCGGCAGCGGTGGCATCAGCCACTGGGTCGGCACCGCCGAGATGGGCCGCGTCAACGAGGAGTTCGACCGCGAGATCCTCGCCCACGGCGTCAACGGCGACCTCGCCGCGCTGTGTGGCTACAGCGACGCGGAGATCCTCGAGCGCGGCGGCAACGGCGCGATGGAGATCCGCAACTTCGCCTGTGCCATGGCTGCCGTACCCAATCCGCGTGGCGAAGTGGTCGCCTACGAGGCCGTCCCTGCCTGGGTGACCGGTCTCGGTTTCCTGCAACTGTTTTCCCAGGAGAGTGCGCAATGACGACTCGAGTTCTCCTCTGCCAGCGTGACGAGCTGACCCCCGGTTCGCTGAAGAAGGTGCCCAACGCCGAAGTGGGCGACATCTGCGTGTACAACCTCGAAGGCCAGTACTACGCCACCGCCGACCTGTGCACCCACGCCACCGCTTCGCTGGCCGAGGGCGACCTGGAAGACGACCTGATCACCTGCCCGGTGCACTGGGGCCAGTTCGAAGTCCGCACCGGCAAGGCCGTGACCTTCCCCTGCGACAAGCACCTGCGCACCTATCGCGTCATCGTCACCGACAAAGAAGTGTTCGCCGACGTGGCCCAGGAGGCCGAAGAAGCACTGGCCGCCAACCTGGCCTGAGCCCCGAGCGAACCCACCGATTGCCTTGTGAGTGCCCCATGGACAACAACCTCATCAAACTGAAGCCCATCGAGACTTCGCCGGCGCTGCCGAACCTCGACAAGCTGTGCGACATGGAAGCCGGACGCATGTCCGGGAAGATCTTCTGGGATGGCGAAATCTACGAGCAGGAGCTGGAGAAGATCTTCGCCCGCTGCTGGCTGTTCGTCGCCCACGAGTCGCAGATCCCCAAGGCCGGCGACTACATCGCCACCACCATGGGTGAGGACGAGGTGCTGGTCGTCCGTCAGAAGGACGCCTCGATCAAGGTGCTGATCAACGCCTGTCCGCACCGCGGCAACAAGGTGTGCTTCGCCGAGGCCGGCAACACCCGCGGCTTCATCTGCAACTACCACGGCTGGTCGTTCGGTACCGACGGCGCGCTGCGCGGCATGCACGAGTCGGGCATCTACGAGCAGAGCGACTTCGACAAGTCGCAGCAGGGCCTGCGCGAGGCGCGCGTCGCCAGCTACAAGGGCCTGGTGTTCGCCACCTTCGCCGCCGATGCACCGAGCCTCGAGGAATACCTCGGCCCGATGGCCTGGTACCTCGACGTGATCCTCGACAACGACGAGGGCGGCACCGAGTTCGTCGGCGGCTGCATCCGCTCGACCATCGAGTGCAACTGGAAGATCGCCGCGGAGAACTTCGTCGGCGACATCCTCCACGCCGGCTGGACCCACGACTCCGCCGCCCGCGCCATGCTCGGCGGCGCGGTGGCCAAGGTCAGCGACTTCCCCGAGTCCTGGGCGGTCAACTGGAACGGCCACGGCTACGAATTCGCCCGCGACCTGGTCGGCAACGCCGCCGTACTGGGCGAAAGCGCGATCAACAAGTACCTGCACCTGCAGGCACCCAAGGCCGCCGAGCGCCTCGGCGAGTTCCGCTCGCGCATGCTGGGTGCGGTGTCCTCGTTCACCCTGTTCCCCAACTTCTCGTTCCTGCCCGGGCAGAACACCGTGCGCGTGTGGCAGCCGCGCGGCCCGAACAAGATCGAGCTGTACACCTGGGTGATCGTCAACAAGAACGCCCCGCAGGACGTCAAGGACAAGTGGCGCCGCGGCGCGATGATGACCTTCTCGCCCACCGGCGTGTTCGAGATGGACGACGGCGAGAACTGGGAATACTGCACCAAGACCAGCCGCGGCAAGGTCACCCGCTACCAGGACCTGTACGTCGGTCTGGGCATGAATACCCGCGTCACCGACACCGAACTGCCGGGCAACGTGTTCAAGGGCCAGCTCAACGAGGCCAACTCGCGCGCCTTCTACCAGTACTGGAAGGACCTGCTGCAGTCCGAAAGCTGGGCCGCCGTGCCTGACCGCAACGGCAAGCTGCGTTGAGTAAGGAGAGAGCGATGACCCTGCCGAACGAACAACTGGTAAGTCTGGAAGAAACCCGCGCCGCCGAGGCCTTCCTGCTGCGCGAAGCGCGCCTGCTCGACGAGGAGCGCTGGGAAGACTGGCTGGCCACCCTGTCCGAGGCCGTCCACTACTGGATGCCCGGCATCGAGAACCGCCGCCGCGAGGACAAGCTGGGCGCCTACAGCGTCGAGCACATGGCGCTGTTCGACGACAGCCTGCGCGACCTCAAGCGCCGGGTGAACCGCTTCAACCAGCCCTCCGCCTGGGCGGAGAACCCGCCGACCCGCAACGTGCACCTGATCAGCAACATCGAGGTGTACGCCGGCGACGAGGAGGGCGAATACCGGGTGCATTCCTGCTTCATCAACATCCGCAGCCGCGGCCTCGACGAGCAGTACCAGCTCGCCGGCCGCCGCGAGGACGTGCTGCGCCGCGAGGCCGAGGGCCTGAAGCTGCTCAAGCGCAAGATCCTCATCCCCAACGCGATGTTGCTGTGCAAGAACATCAATACCTTCCTCTGAGGAAGGACTGATCCGCCGTTCCCCGCCGTTCGCAGGCCCCTGCGCCGACCCCGTGGTCGGTGGGGCTGGTCGGAGGGCGGGGGCGGCGGCTTATACGGTTTCCCCAATGCTAGGAGACGGTCATGGGTTGGCTTGAAGGGCAGGTGGCGCTGGTCACCGGCGGTACCGGCGGCATCGGCAGCGCCATCGTGCGCCGCTATGTGGAAGAGGGCGCCCGCGTCGGCGTTATGGCGCGCGACGCCGACCAGCTGCAGCAGCTGCAGGACGAACTGGGCGACGCCATCGTCACCGTGCAGGGCGACGTGTCGCGCTACCAGGACAACCAGCAGGCGGTCGCCGCCACCCTGGAGGCCTTCGGCAAGCTCGACACCTTCGTCGGCAACGCCGCGGTGTTCGACTACTTCACCCGTCTCGACCGCATCGCCCCGGAAGATTTCGAGAGCGCCTTCCAGCGCCTGTTCGCCATCAACGTGCAGGGTTACCTGCTCGGCGCGCGCTGCGCTACCGAGGCGCTGCGCGAAACCCGCGGCAGCATGATCTTCACCCTGTCCAACAGTGCCTTCTATGCTGGCGGCGGCGGCATCCTCTACGTCACCGCCAAGCACGCGCTGGTCGGCATGATCCGCCAACTGGCCTACGAGCTGGCGCCGGACATCCGCGTCAACGGCGTGGCGCCGGGCGCCACCAACACGCCGATGAAGAGCCT
>DASQBU010000137.1:0-7066 GCA_035635035.1 Pseudomonas sp. | reverse complement strand
GGCGAAGAGGATCTGCGGCGCGTCGAGGGCGAACTGCAGCTGGCTGTCGGACAGGTGGGCCAGCTCCGGGCCGGTGATCACCCGCGGCGGCGCCTCGCCCACCAGGCCGATCTCGCGGGCGATGGCGGTGGCGGTCACCGGATGGTCGCCGGTGAGCATGATCACCTTGATCCCCGCCTCGCCGCAGCGGCGCACCGCTTCCGGCACCTCGGCGCGCGGCGGGTCCTCGATGCCGACCAGCCCGGCGAGGATCAGCTCGTTCTCCAGCTCAATGCCCGGCGGCTCGCCGGCCAGCTCGCGCCAGGCCAGCGCCAGCACGCGCAGGCCGCGCCCGGCCATGGCTTCCTGGGCGGTGCGCAGGCGCGCGCGGCGCGGCTCGTCCAGCGCGTGCAGCGCGCCGGCGTCGAGCATCCGGCTGCACAGCGCCAGCACCACCTCCGGGGCGCCCTTGCAGAACAGCCGGCGCCCCTCGGGCAGGTCGTGCACGGTGGACATGCGCTTGCGCGCCGCGTCGAAGGCGAACTCGCCGACCCGGCTGGCGTGGCCGGCGTCCTCGCCGGCTTCGCGGGCCAGCTCCACCAGGGCGACCTCCATGGGGTCGCCGAGCACCTGCTGGCGGCCGCCCTCGCTGACCTCGCGCAGGTCGTGGCAGTGCCGCGCCACCGCCAGCAGCGGCCGGCAGGTCTGGCGCTGCGCGGCGTCCAGCGGCGGCTCGAGCAGGCGCTCGCCGACCAGCAGCTGGCGCACGGTCATGCGGTTGACCGTCAGGGTGCCGGTCTTGTCGGTGCAGATCACCGTCGCCGCGCCGAGCGCCTCGACCGCCGGCAGGTGGCGGATCAGCGCGTGCTGCCGGGCCATGCGCTGGGTGGCCATGGCCAGCGCCAGGGTCACGGTGGGCAGCAAGCCCTCGGGGACGAGGGCGACGATGATGCCGATGGCGAAGGTCAGGTTGCCCCAGAATGGCTGGCCGAGGGCGTGGCCGATCAGGAAGAACAGCACGCCGATGCCGAAGGCGATGGCGGCGATCAGGCGCGACAGGCGGACGATCTCCTCCTGCAGCGGCGAGCGGCCCTCGCCGCCGGCCTGGGTCAGCCGGGCGATCTTGCCGAACTCGGTACGCATGCCGGTGGCGAACACCAGCGCGCGGCCATGCCCGGCGACCACCGCGGTGCCGGCCAGCAGCAGGTTGGCGGCGCCGAGCGGGTCGCTGCTGCTGCCGGCCTCGGCGCTGCGCGACTGCGGCAGCGACTCGCCGGTCAGGGTGGCCAGGCTCAGGCGCAGGCCGCAGGCCTCCAGCAGGCGGCAGTCGGCCGGCACGCTGTCGCCTTCCTGGACCAGCACCACGTCGCCGGGCACCAGTGCCTCGGCGTGCAGCCGGCAGGCGCGGCCGTCGCGCAGCACGGTGACCTGTTGCGGTAGCAGGCGGCTCAGCGCGGCGATGGCCCGTTCGGCGCGGTAGGCCTGCCAGAACGAGAAGCTGCCGTTGATGGCGATCACCCCGAGGATCGCCCAGCCGAGGGTGGCCATGCCCTGGCCCGGCTCGCGCGACTCGGCGAAGAACGCCAGCGCCGCCGCCAGCCAGAGGATCAGGGCGAAGAAGTGCACGAACTCGCGGGCGAACTGCAGCCACAGCGGCGCGCCGCGGATGTGCTCGATGCGGTTGGCGCCGTACTCGCCCTGGCGCTTGCGCGCCTCGGCCATGCTCAGGCCGCCGGCGCTGCTGTGCAGGCTGGCCAGGGCCTCGCGGGGGCTGAGCTGGGTTATGCGCACGGGCCGATCTCCCCTCGGAGGCTCCAGGCTTCACCTTAGGCGTTGGCGGGCGCCGCGCAAGGGCCGGCGGTGTGCCGCTGGCGGAGATTCCCCGCTATGATGCGGGCATCTACGGCAGGCCGGACGCGCCTGTCCCAGCCTCGGAGGCCCAGCATGCTGACCCTGTATCCGGAGATCAAACCCTACGCCCGCCACCAGCTGGCGGTGGAGCATCCGCACGAGCTGTACGTCGACGAAAGCGGCACGCCGGACGGCCTGCCGGTGGTCTTCGTCCACGGCGGGCCGGGCGCCGGCTGCGACGAGGCCAGCCGGCGCTGGTTCGATCCGACCGTGTACCGCATCGTCACCTTCGACCAGCGCGGCTGCGGCCGCTCCACCCCGCACGCCAGCCTGGACCGCAACACCACCTGGGACCTGGTGGCGGACATGGAGCGCATCCGCGAGCACCTGGGCATCGACAAGTGGGTGCTGTTCGGCGGCTCGTGGGGCTCGACCCTGGCGCTGGCCTACGCGCAGACCCATCCCGAGCGGGTCCACGCGCTGATCCTGCGCGGCATCTTCCTGTGCCGCCCACAGGAGATCCAGTGGTTCTACCAGGCCGGGGCCAGCCGGCTGTTCCCCGACTACTGGGAGGACTACCTGGCGCCGATTCCCGCCGAGGAGCGCCACGACCTGGTCGGCGCCTTCTACCGCCGCCTCACCGGCAGCGACCAGATCGCCCAGATGCACGCGGCCAAGGCCTGGTCGGTGTGGGAGGGGCGCACCGCCACCCTGCGCCCCAACGGCCACGTGATCGAGCGCTTCTCCGAGCCGCAGCGCGCGCTGTCGATCGCCCGCATCGAGTGCCACTACTTCGTCAACGACGCCTTCCTCGAGGAAGACCAGCTGCTGCGCGACATGCACAAGATCGCCCACATCCCCGGGGTGATCGTCCACGGCCGCTACGACGTGATCTGCCCGCTGGACAACGCCTGGGCGCTGCACCAGGCCTGGCCGAACAGCGAGCTGCTGATCATCCGCGACGCCGGCCACGCCGCCGGCGAGCCGGGCATCACCGACGCGCTGGTGCGCGCCACCGGGCAGGTCGCCCGCCAGCTGCTCAACCTGCCGGAAGACCACGCATGAAGGCGCTGCTGCAGCGGGTGCGCGGCGCGCGGGTGGAGGTGGCCGGCGAGGTGGTCGGCGCCATCGACCGGGGCCTGCTGGTGCTGGTCGGCGTCGAGCCGCAGGACAGCGAGGCCAGCGCCGACAAGCTGCTGCACAAGCTGCTCAACTACCGGGTGTTCGCCGACGCGGACGGCAAGATGAACCTGTCGCTCAAGGACGTGGCGGGCGGCCTGCTGCTGGTCTCGCAGTTCACCTTGGCCGCCGATACGAAAAGCGGCATGCGACCGAGCTTCTCCAGCGCCGCGCCGCCGGCGCAGGGCGCGGCGCTGTTCGACTACCTGCTGGCGCGCGCCGGCGCGCAGCACGCCCCGGTGGCCAGCGGGCGCTTCGGCGCGGACATGCAGGTGCACCTGGTCAACGACGGGCCGGTGACCTTCCTGCTCGAGGTGTGAGGGGCACCGTCGCTGGTGGACAAGGCGGCGCCGTTGTCCACCCTACGGAGTTGGCGGCGTGGTGGTTGGCGTAGGGTGGAAAACTCGCGCAGCGATTTTCCACCACCGCACCGGCCGGCGCGGTGGGCGTTGGCTCAGAACAGCCGGGCGAGCAGGGCGGTGACGGCGGTTTCCACGCGCAGGATGCGTTCGCCGAGCTGCACCGGCGCCAGTCCGGCCTCCTGCAGCTTGTCCACTTCGTAGGGAATCCAGCCGCCTTCCGGGCCGATGGCCAGGGTCACCGCGCCGTCCACCGCGCGCGGGCAGGCCGGGTAGGCACCGGGATGGCCGACCAGGCCGAGGCTGCCGGCGGCCAGTTGCGGCAGGCGGTCCTCGACGAACGGCTTGAAGCGTTTCTCGATGCTCACCTCGGGCAGCAGGGTGTCGCGCGCCTGTTCGAGGCCGAGGATCAGCTGCTCGCGGATCGCCGCGGCGTCGAGGAACGGCGTCTGCCAGAAGCTCTTCTCCACCCGGTAGCTGTTGAGCAGCACCAGGCGCGGCACGCCCATGCTGGCCACGGTCTGCAGCACGCGCTTGAGCATCTTCGGTCGCGGCAGGGCGAGCAGCAGGGTCAGCGGCAGCTTGGCCGGCGGCGGCAGGTCGAGGGTTTCGACGGCGATTTCCGCGGCGTCGCTGTCGAGGCGGACGATGCGCCCCTCGCCCATCGCTGCGCCGAGGCGGCCGACCCGCAGGTTGTCGCCGGCCTCGGCGCGATGCACCTCGTGCAGGTGCTTGAGGCGCCGGCCGCGCAGCACGGCGCGGTCCTCGGCGACGAAGTCGCCGTCTTCCAGCAGCAGCAGGTTCACGCCTGCGGCGCCGGCGGCTGGTCGTCGGGGTTGCCGCGGGTCAGCGCGGTGCTCTCGCCCTCGGCGCCGTCCTCCGCCTTCTGCCGGCGCACCAGGCGGCCGAACAGCAGACCGATCTCGAACAGCATCCACATCGGCACCGCCAGCAGGGTCTGCGAGAAGATGTCCGGCGGGGTGAGCACCATGCCGACCACGAAGCAGCCGACGATCACGTAGGGACGGGCCTTCTTCAGGGTGGCGACGTCGACCAGGCCGATCCACAGGATCAGGAAGGTCGCCACCGGGATCTCGAAGGCGGTGCCGAAGGCGAAGAACAGGGTGAGGACGAAGTCCAGGTACTCGTTGATGTCGGTCATCATCGCCACGCCCTGCGGCGTCACGCTGGCGAAGAAGTGGAACATCAGCGGGAAGACCAGGAAGTAGACGAAGGCCATGCCGGCGTAGAACAGGAAGATGCTGGCCACCAGCAGCGGCAGGGCGATGCGCTTCTCGTGCTGGTACAGGCCGGGGGCGATGAAGCCCCACACCTGGGACAGGATCACCGGCACGCTGAGGAACAGCGCCACCCAGGCGGTGAGCTTGAACGGGGTGAGGAACGGCGAGGCCACCCCGGTGGCGATCATGGTCGCGCCTTCCGGCAGGTAGGCGCGCAGCGGCGCCGAAACCAGGGTGTAGATGTCCTGGGCGAAGTAGAACAGCCCGGCGAAGATCAGGAATACCGCGATCACGCAACGCAGCAGGCGGGTGCGCAGCTCGGTGAGGTGCGCCACCAGGGGCATTTCCTGATCCGTGGGGGGAGTCTGGTCGGTCATGTCGGGCGCGGCGGCTCACTGGGCGCCGTCGGTGCGGCGGCGGGCTGGGCGGGCGGAATGGATTGGGCGGCGGCAGTGCTGTCGGGGGTGGCGCTCAGCGGTGTGTCGGCCGTTGCTCCGCTGCTGTCCGCCGCGGGGGTGGCCGCGGGGCTCGGGCTGGCGGGCGGGGCGATGACGGCCTGCTGCGCCTGCTTGAGCTCGCGCTCCATCTGCAGGATCTGCTCGTTGTGCAGCTGGCGGCGGATCTCGTCGGCACCGATCTCGCGCTCCACCTCACTCTTGATCGCGTTGAAACTGCGCTTGAGCCGGCCGATCCACAGCCCGGCGGTACGTGCGGCGCCGGGCAGGCGCTCGGGGCCGAACACCAGCAGGGCGACCAGGCCGACCAGCAGCAGCTCGGAAAAACCGATCTCGAACATGATGAGGGCGGCTCAGTCCTTGCGGACCGGGCTGTCGACCTTCTGGGCCTGGCCCTCGATGGTCTGCGGCTTGTGCAGGCTGTCGGCGGCCGGTGCCTGCGCCTGCGGCTCGGCCGGCTTGTTGTCGTCCTCGGTGTTCATCGCCTTGCGGAAGCCCTTGATCGCCTCGCCGACGTCCGAGCCGAGGGTCTTCAGGCGCTTGGTGCCGAACACCAGGACCACGACCACGAGAATGACCAGCCAGTGTTTCCAGTCGAAAATGCCCATGTGATACCCCTTGCGCTAGATGGTTAGGCGGACGGTTGGCGGGCGGCCTTCTCGGCGTGCCCGGAGAGGCCGAAGCGGCGGTCCAGCTCGTCGAGCACGGCCTGCGGATGCTGGCCGAGGGCGGCGAGCATGACCAGCGAGTGGAACCACAGGTCGGCGGTCTCGTAGATCAGGTCGCTGCAGTCGCCGCTCAGCGCGGCGTCCTTGGCGGCGAGGATGGTTTCCACCGATTCCTCGCCGACTTTCTCCAGAATCTTGTTCAGGCCCTTGTGGTACAGGCTGGCCACGTAGGAGCTGTCCGGGGCGGCGTTCTTGCGCGCCTCCAGCACCTCGGCCAGGCGGGCGAGGGTGTCGTGGCTCTTGGCTTCACTCATGGCGGTGGCCCTTGTGTTCGTAGATGGCGTGCGGGTCCTTGAGGACGGCGTCGACGGTCTGCCAGGCGCCGTCCTGGTAGACGCGGTAGAAGCAGCTCTCGCGGCCGGTGTGGCAGGCGATGCCGCCGAGTTGCTCGACCTGCAGGACGAGGACGTCGGCGTCGCAGTCCAGGCGCAGCTCGTGCAATTTTTGCACATGGCCGGATTCCTCGCCCTTGCGCCACAGCTTGCCGCGCGAGCGCGACCAGTAGATGGCGCGACCCTCGTCGACGGTCAGCTGCAGGGATTCGCGGTTCATCCAGGCCATCATCAGGATGCGCCCGGTCTTGTGGTCCTGGGCAATCGCCGGGACCAGGCCGTCGGCGTTCCAGTGGATTTCGTCCAGCCAGTTGCTCATTGGGAGTTCGCTTGTCCAGGGCGCGCGGGGCGCCGGTTCACAATTCGGTCAGTTTGCCAGTGCCGCCGCGTGCTGGCTATCGGCGCAGGACCAGGTACAGGCCGCCGGCGAGCATGGCCCAGGCCGGCCAGGTCTCCAGGCTCGGCGCCAGGCCCTGGCTGGCGGCGCCGAGCAGCAGCACGGCGCCGAGCAGACGGGGCAGCCAGCGCTCGCCCGCGCCCGGCGCGCTGGCCGGGGCGTGGCCGAGGCGCTCGAGCGCCGCGCCGGCCTTCTTGGCCAGCTGCGGCACCTGCTCGGCCTGCTGCTGCAGGTTGCGCAGCAGGCGCAGCGGGCTCATGCGCTCGCGCATCCAGCGCTCGAGGAACGGCTTGGCGGTGCTCCACAGGTCGAGCTCGGGGTACAGCTGGCGGCCGAGCCCCTCGATGTTGAGCAGGGTTTTCTGCAGCAGCACCAGCTGCGGCTGCACCTGCATGTTGAAGCGGCGCGCGGTCTGGAACAGGCGCAGCAGCACCTGGCCGAAGGAGATGTCCTTGAGCGGCTTCTCGAACACCGGCTCGCAGACGGTGCGGATCGCCGCCTCGAAGTCGTTGACCGGGGTGTCGGCCGGCACCCAGCCGGAGTCG
>DASQBU010000136.1:0-7945 GCA_035635035.1 Pseudomonas sp. | reverse complement strand
AGGAACCGGTCCATCTGGCTCTCCGGCAGGGGAAACGTGCCCTCGTAGTCCACCGGATTCTGGGTGGCCAGGACCATGAACGGTGCGCCGACCGCGTGGGGTTCGCCGTCGATGGTGACCTTGCCGCGGTCCATCACCTCCAGGAGCGCCGACTGCGTCTTGGGCGTGGCGCGGTTGATCTCGTCGGCCAGCACCAGTTCGGCGAAGATCGGTCCGGGATGGAAGGTGAACTGCCCGGTCTCGCGGTTGAACACCGAGGTGCCGAGGATGTCGCCGGGCAGCAGGTCCGAGGTGAACTGGATGCGCTGATAGCTGAGGCCGAGCACCTTGGCCAGGGCATGGCTCAGGGTGGTCTTGCCCATCCCCGGCAGGTCCTCCAGCAGCAGGTGGCCGCGCGCCAGCAGGCAGGCCAGGGCCAGGCGCACCTGCCGATCCTTGCCGAGCAGCACCTGATTGACGGCGGCCAGGCAGTTTTCCAGTTGGGTGCGCATGCGCGTACTCCCTTCGCGTAAAGCCTTGATCGTACTGGGCGGATGGCGGCAGGCAAAGCACGACGCGCGCGAATTGCCGGCGCCTTGGCGATCCGTAGCGGCATTCATTGCGGGATGTTGCTGCGCGGCCCGGCGCATGGACCGCTGGCGCCGTCCCGGGTTAAGGTCCGGGCACACGCCCTGCTCCACCCCCGCGACCGCGCCTGCGCGGCTCGCCGTCCCCGCACATCGCCGCCAGGAGAACGCGCATGTCAGCTGCAGAGCCACAGGAATGGCACGCCCGTGACGGGCAAGGCTGTCTGGAACAGCTGCACAGCCGCAGCAGCGGACTGAACGGCGCCGAAGCCGCGCGCCGCCTGGCCGAGCACGGCGCCAACCGCCTGCCGGAGGCCGCCGGCCCCGGCTGGCTGCGCCGCCTGCTGCTGCAGTTCCACAACCTGCTGATCTACGTGCTGCTCGCCGCGGCGTTGCTGGTGGGGCTGCTCGGCGAGTGGCTGGACTGCTCGGTGATCCTCGGCGTGGTGCTGATCAACGCCGTGGTCGGCTTCATCCAGGAGGGCAAGGCCGAGCAGGCCATGCGCTCGATCCGCCGCCTGCTGACCCTCGACTGCCGGGTGCGCCGCGACGGCCTGGTCTGCACGCTGCCGGCCGAACAACTGGTACCCGGCGACATCGTCCTGCTCGAGGCCGGCGACCGGGTGCCGGCCGACCTGCGCCTGCTCGAATGCCGCGAGCTGCGCATCGACGAGGCCATGCTCACCGGCGAATCGCTGCCGGCCGACAAGCAGTGCGCCGCGGTGGACGCCGCCGCCAGCCTGGGCGACCGCCGCAGCATGGCCTACTCCGGCACCCTGGTCAGCGCCGGCAACGGCTGCGGCGTGGTGGTCGGCACCGGCAGCGACACCGAGCTGGGCCACATCAGCCACCTGCTGGGCAGCGTGCAGGGGCTGCAGACCCCGCTGCTCGGCGACATGCAGCGCTTCGCCCGCCAGCTCACCGTGATCATCCTGGTGCTGGCCGCCCTGACCTACGCGATCGGCGTCCACCTGCGCGGCTATGCCCCCGACGAGATGCTGATGGCCGCCGTCGGCCTGGCGGTAGCGGCGATCCCCGAGGGCCTGCCGGCGGTGCTGACCATCGTCCTCGCCCTCGGCGTGCAGCGCATGGCCCGCCACCGCGCGATCGTGCGCCGGCTGCCGGCGGTGGAGAGCCTCGGCGCGGTCACGGTGATCTGCTCGGACAAGACCGGCACCCTGACCCGCAACGAGATGACCGTGCAGCAGGTGTTCACCGCCGCCCACGCCTACCGCATCGGCGGCGTCGGCTACGCGCCCTGCGGCGATCTCGAGCGCGACGGCCAGACCCTCGACCCGCGACAGGCCGACGACCTGCTGGAGCTGGCGCGCGCCGGCCTGCTGGTCAACGGCGCCAGCCTGCAGGCCGACGGCGACGGCTGGCGGATCGCCGGCGACCCCACCGAGGCCGCCCTGCTGACCCTGGCCGGCAAGCTCGGCCTGAGCGGCGCCCACGAGCAGGCGCGCCTGCCACGGGTCGACGCCATCCCGTTCAGCCCGGAGCTGCGCTGCACCGCCAGCCTGCACCACGACCACGCCGGCCACGGCCTGATCTACCTGTTCGGCGCGCCGGAGCGGGTGCTCGAACTGTGCAACCAGCAGTGGCGCGACGGCTGCAGCGAGCCGCTCGACCCGCGCGCCTGGCGCGCCCACCTGGAGCACGGGGCCAGCGCCGGCCTGCGCATGCTCGGCGTGGCCATGCGCCCGCTGAAGGCCCCGCAGGGCCAGCTCGACTACGCCGACCTGGAAGGCGACTTCGTCCTCCTCGGCCTGGTCGGCATGCTCGACCCGCCGCGCGACGAGGCCATCGCCGCCATCGCCGACTGCCGCAACGCCGGCATCGCGGTGAAGATGATCACCGGCGACCATGCCGCCACCGCCGCGGTGATCGCCGCGCGCCTCGGCCTGGCCGAAGGCCCGCCGCTGACCGGCGCCGAGCTGGACCAGCTCGACGACGCCGCCCTGGAGGCGCGGCTGGCCGACACCGCGGTGTTCGCCCGCACCAGCCCGGCGCACAAGCTGCGCCTGGTCGAGCGCCTGCAGGCGCGCGGCGCGCGGGTGGCGATGACCGGCGACGGGGTCAACGACGCACCGGCGCTCAAGCGCGCCGACATCGGCATCGCCATGGGCATCAAGGGCACCGAGGCGGCCAAGGAGGCCGCGCAGATGGTCCTCGCCGACGACAACTTCGCCACCATCGCCCGCGCGGTGGCCGAGGGGCGCACGGTCTACGACAACCTGAAGAAGTCGATCCTGTTCATCCTGCCGACCAACGGCGGCGAGGCGCTGGTGCTGCTGGTGGCCATCGCCCTCGGCCTGACCCTGCCGATCACCGCGCTGCAGATCCTCTGGGTCAACATGCTCACCGCGGTGACCCTGTCGCTGGCCCTGGCCTTCGAGCCGGCCGAGGGCGACCCGATGTGCCGGGCACCGCGCGACCCGGCGGCGGCGCTGCTCTCGGGCTACATCCTGTGGCGCATCCTGTTCGTCTCGCTGCTGCTGACCGCGGTCAGCCTCGGCCTGTTCCTCTACGCCCAGCAGGCCGGGCTGAGCCTGGAGGCCAGCCGCACCCTGGCGGTCAACGCGATGGTGGCGGGCGAAGCCGGCTACCTGTTCAGCGCCCGCCGCCTGCACGGCCCGGCCAGCTTCGGCCTGCGCGACAACCCGATGGTCTGGGCGATGGTCGCCCTGCTGCTGCCGCTGCAGCTGGCGTTCAGCCACTGGACGCCGCTGCAGGCGCTGTTCGGCACGGCCGACCTGGACGCGCGCGGCTGGGGCCTGGTGCTGGCCAGCGGCATCGCGGTCATGCTGCTGGTGGAGGCGGAGAAGTGGCTGCTGCGCCTCGGCGCCCCGTCGGCGGGCCAGGCGCAGGCCGAGGAACAGCGCAGCTAGCGGCGCGCCGCGGCAGGCCCTCACACCCCGCGCGCCAGCGCCTCCTCCAGCGGCATCACGGTGACCCGCACCTCGGGGTCGTGGTTGCCGCCGCCGAGGATCACCCCGCGCAGCGGCGAGACGTCGGCGAAGTCGCGGCCCCAGGCCAGGGTGACGTGCTCCAGCGCCGGCAGCAGGTCGTTGGTCGGGTCGAAGTCCACCCAGCCCTGGCGCGGGCACCAAACCGCCACCCAGGCGTGCGAGGCGTCGGCGCCGATCAGCCGCGGCTTGCCGGGCGGCGGCTGGGTCAGCAGGTAGCCGCTGACGTAGCGCGCCGCCAGGCCGCGCGAGCGCAGGCAGGCGAGCATCAGGTGGGCGAAGTCCTGGCAGACGCCGCGGCGCTCCTCCAGCACCTGGGCCAGCGGCGTGGCCACCTGGGTGGCAGCCGCATCGTAGGTGAACTCGCGGAAGATCTTGCGCATCAGCGCCTGGGCGGCCAGCAGCAGCGGCCGGCCGGGAGTGAAGCAGTCGTCGGCCCAGGCGGCAAAGCCATGCTTGATCGGCACGTAGGGCGACTGGAAGCGATAGCGCTCGGCCTCCAGCTCCTCCCCGGTGAGGCGTCGTCCGGCGTAGCTGAGTTCCAGCTCCACCTGCTCCCAGGCCGGCGAGTCGGCCAGGCGCAGGGACGGGCGGGCCAGCACCTCGACCGCCAGCCGGGCGCAGACCTTCAGCTCGTCGTGCGGGCGCTCGAAGGCCAGGCGGGTCAGCGGGTTGCCGAACACGTCGAGGCCGTCGACCCGCCGGGTCGGCTCCGGCTCGACGCTCAGCTCGCGACCGAGGCAGCGCTGCCAGGGACTCTCGCGCGGCCACAGGTGGGCGAGCTGCTGGGCCAGGGACACCGGCGCCGAGTAGCGGTAGTGGGTGTCGTGAAGGATGCGGTAGCGAACGCTGTTCATAGCGACTGGGTCTGCTGGCTGGCGTCGACGTGCACGAAGAAGCGCAGGCCGAGGTGGTCGGACAACTGGCCGGCGGCGGCGGCGATGCCCTGCAGCTGCCCGGCCAGCTCCTCGAGGGCGGCGGCGTCGACGGTGTCGTTGAACGGGCTGCACGCCAGGCGGCCCAGGTCCCAGGCACACAGGCGCGCTTCCAGCGCCTTGAGTTCGGGCTCGGCGTGCAGCTCGAGGCGCTCGCCGAGGTTGTCCAGCGCGCGCCTGAGCAGGCGCAGCTGGAACACCACGGCGTGGGGGTTCTGCGCATCGAGCAGCAGCAGGTCGAGCACCGGGATCAGCTGCGCCGCCGCCAGGTAACGGGTGCGGTAGGTGATGCTGCTGTTGCCCAGTTCGAGCAGCCAGGCCAGCGCCGCCTGGTCGTCCACGCTGTCGCCGCGCAGGAAGCCGGCGATGCTCTCGGCGAGGAACTGCAGGCGCTCGATGCGCCGGCCGATCATCAGGAAGCGCCAGCCGTCGTCGCGGGTCATGTCGTCGAGGGCGAAGCCGGCCAGCGCCGCCAGGGACATCAGCAGGCGGTCGAGGAATTCCAGCAGCTCGCCCGGCTCCACCGTGGCGCGGTCGAGGCCCTGGGCCTCCTTGTGCAGCTCGACCAGCGCCTGCCAGTTCTCCCGCGACAGCTTGCCGCGCACGCTGGCCGCCGCCCACTGCAGGCGCTGCAGGTTGTTGCGCAGGCTGAACGGCCAGTCCTTGCTGGTCACCGCCTGCAGCAGGCGCTGCTCCAGGCTCAGCTCCGCGGCGTCCTCCTCGCCGCTCGCGGCCTCGGGCAGCAGGCCCATGCCCTCGGCCACCGCCACCGCGGCGCGCAGGGCCTCGGGGTCGTCGCCGTCGTCGACGTAGCGCGACAGCATGATGCGCAGCAGCCGCGCACTGCCTTCGCAGCGGTCGCAGTAGCGGCCGAACCAGAACAGGTTCTCCACCAGCCGCGACGGCAGGTAGGGGTCGCGGCGCACCACGTCGTCCACCCCCAGCGAACGCATCCATTGCCAGGGCTCGCTGGTCACGTGGCGCTCGCCGAGCACCCAGGTGTCCTTGCTCGCCCCGCCGCGCTGCATCGACAGGGTGGTGGCGCTGGCGCTGGCGGCGACACGGGTCAGGCCGCCGGGCATCACCCGGTAGCCGTCCGGGCCGGCCACGGCGAACACCCGCATGCCGATCGGCCGCACCTCGAGGCGGGCGTTGGCGGCCTGCCAGACCGGCGCGTGCGACAGCAGGGGACGCACCTGGCCGACGTAGGCATAGGGGCGCTGGCGAATGCGCTCGGCCAGCTCGGCGCGCTCGGCCTCGCTCAGCTCGGGGCCGAACTGCGGGGCGTACTGCTGCGACGGAAAGGCGGCGCGGATCAGCAACTGGTCCAGCCGCTCCAGCGCCTCCTCCAGCACCGGCGGCTCGCCGCACCACCAGCTGGCGATCGACGGCAGGCGCAGCTCCTCGCCGAGCAGGCGCTCGCAGATCGCCGGCAGGAAGCCCGGCAGGCCGGGCGACTCCAGCACCCCGCTGCCGAGGGCGTTGGCCACCAGCACGCGGCCCTGGCGCACCGCGTCGAGCAGGCCGGGCACGCCCAGCGCCGAGTCGGTGCGCAGCTCCAGCGGGTCGCAGAAGTCGTCGTCGAGGCGGCGCAGCAGCGCATGCACGCGCTTCAGGCCGCCGAGGGTCTTCAGGTACACGGTGCTGTCGCGCACCGTCAGGTCGCTGCCCTCGACCAGCGGATAGCCGAGCTGGCGCGCCAGGTAGAGGTGCTCGAAGTAGGTCTCGTTGAAGCGCCCGGGGGTGAGCAGCACCACCAGCGGCGTCTCGCCGCCCGAGGGCGCCTGGCGCGCCAGGGTCTCCTGCAGGGTGCGGAAGTAGCCGGCCAGGTACTGCACGCGCAGGTCGCGGTACAGCTCGGGAAAGGCGCGCGAGACGATCTGCCGGTTCTCCAGCGCGTAGCCGGCCCCGGAGGGCGCCTGGGTGCGGTCGGCGGTGACCCACCAGCGGCCGTCCGGCGCCCGCGCCAGGTCCACCGCGTAGAGGTGCAGCCAGGTGCCGCCCGGCGGCTGCACGCCCTGGCACGGCCACAGGTAGTTGTTGTGGCCGTAGATCAGCTCGGCCGGCAGCAGGCCGTCGGCGATCAGCTGCTGCGGGCCGTAGATGTCGGCCAGCATGGCGTTGAGCAGGGTCGCCCGCTGCGCCACGCCGGCGGCCAGCTCCTGCCACTCCTCGGCGGGGATGATGTTGGGCAGCAGGTCCAGCTCCCACGGCCGGTCGGCGCCGTCGGGGTCGGCGTAGACGTTGTAGGTGACGCCGTTCTCCTGGATCTGCCGGGCCAGCAGGGCCTGGCGCTGGCCCAGCTGCGCCGGGGTGCAGCGGCGCAGGTGGGCGAGCAGCGCCTGCCAGTGCGGCCGCACCTCGCCCTTGGCATCCAGCAGCTCGTGGTAGACGGCGTCGCTACGCCGGTAGTGGGCAAGCAGATCGGACATGGGAATACTCAAGAAACATCCTGTTGTCATGCATCCCCGCCCCCCGCTCGCGGAGGCCGGGTGGCACGAGGGTAGCAGCCCGCGCTGTGGCGCGCCCCGCGACCCGCGGCGGGAGAAACGCGAACGGTAGGGTGGGTTAGGCCGAAGGCCGTAGCCCACCAACCGGCCGCGAGGCCGGCATAGGGCGATGCCTGTCGGCATCGGTGGTGGGTTACGCCGCTGCGCGGCTAACCCACCCTACGCAGCTTTCACCCCCTTCGCAGGTCCAGGGTCATCGGCAGCTCGCGGTTCTCCACCGGTGCCGCCGCGACGACCTTGCCCGGGGTGTGGCCGTGGCGGAAGAAGCGCGCCAGGCGCCGGCTTTCCGCCTCGTAGGCGTTGACCGGCAGGCTCGCGTAGTTGCGCCCACCCGGGTGGGCGACGTGGTACTGGCAGCCGCCCAGCGAGCGCTGCATCCAGGTATCCACCAGGTCGAAGACCAGCGGCGCGTGCACGCCGATGGTCGGCTGCAGGCAGGAAGCCGGCTGCCAGGCACGGAAGCGCACCCCGGCGACGAACTCGCCGACCGTGCCGGTCGGGCGCAGCGGCACCGGCACGCCGTTGCAGGTCAGCACGTAGCGGTCGGCGGCCATGCCGGTCACCCGCACCTGCACGCGCTCCAGCGAGGAGTCGACGTAGCGCACCGTGCCGCCGATGGCGCCCTCCTCGCCCAGCACGTGCCAGGGCTCCAGGGCCTGGCGCAGCTCGAGGTCGATGCCCTGCACGGCGAAGTCGCCGAGGCTGGGGAAGCGGAACTCGAAGTGCGGGGCGAACCACTCGGCGCGGAACGCATAGCCGGCCGCATCGAGCTCGTGCAGCACGTCGCGGAAGTCCTGCTCGACGAAGTGCGGCAGCAGGAAGCGGTCGTGCAGCTCGGTGCCCCAGCGCACCAGGCGCTGCGGACGGTACGGTTCGTTCCAGAAGCGCGCCACCAGCGCGCGCAACAGCACCTGCTGGGCCAGGCTCATGCGCGCGTGCGGCGGCATCTCGAAGGCGCGCAGCTC
>DASQBU010000135.1:0-3392 GCA_035635035.1 Pseudomonas sp. | reverse complement strand
CATCAGCCGGACGCTGTCGTACAGCGGGCCGATTTCCTCCGCGGCGGCGGGGGCGCACAGGCAGGTGCCCAGGCAGATCTCCTGCTGGCCGGCGGGGCAGGCGGCGAACACGGTGGTCGAGGCGCCGACGCACAGGGACAGCAGCGCAGAGCGGGACAGTTGGCGCAGGAAATCGGCGGGCAAGGGACGCTCCCACAGGCAATGGCGAAGGGCCGTGACGCTTGTCCGGCCAATGCGATATGACCGCGGCGGGTGGCTTTCGTTGCCTGCGAGAGCGGGGCTTTTTTCACCACCTGTCGGCGGCGCTGCCAGCGGAGCGAGAAGCTACGCTGGCGGATAGGCCTCAGCGCTGGACGTGCTGGGCGGGTTTCCAGAGGTCGACATCGAGGGCGTCGACCTTCTTCGGCAGCAGTCCGGCGGCGAGGAAGGCGTCGGCGATCTTCTGCTGCTCGCTCAGGTTCTCCGGCTTGACCGCGCGTACCTCGTAGCTGCGCCGGCCGTTGGCCTGCACCACGGTGTCGGCGTCCAGTCCACCCCACAGCGGGCCGAGCGTGGCCGCTGCCTGCTGCGGGTGGGCCTTGAGCCATTGGCCGGTTTCGCGCAGGGCATCGAATACCTCGGCGAGCACCTGCGGGTGGGCCTGGGCGTAGGGAGTGGCGGCCAGGTAGTAGCGCTGGTAGGCGGCCAGGCCCTTGCCGTCGGCCAGGGTGCGGGTCTTCAGCTGGCGCTGCACGCCGCTGAGGAAGGGCTCCCAGGTCACCCAGGCGTCGACCTTGCCGTTCTCGAAGGCGGCGCGGCCGTCGGCCGCGCTCAGGTAGGCCGGCTCGATGTCGCTGAACTTGAGGCCGGCCTTCTCCAGCGCGGCGATCAGCAGGTAATGGCTGCCGGCCGCCTTGGTCACGGCAATCTTCTTGCCCTTGAGGTCGCCCAGCTTCTGCAGCTTCGAATCGGCCGGCACCACGATCGCCTGGGCGGCCGGCGAGGGCGCTTCCTGGGCGAAATAGGTGAGGCGGGCGCCGGCGGCCTGGGCGAACACCGGAACGGTGTCGGCCACATCGGCGGACAGGTCGACGTTGCCGACGTTCAACGCTTCCAGCAGCGGCAGGCCGTTGGGGAATTCGTGCCAGCTGATCTTCACGTCCTGCTTGGCCAGACGCTGCTCGAGGGTGCCTTGGGCCTTGAGCAGGCTGATCAGCGTGGAGGACTTCTGGTAGCCGATGCGCAGCTGGGTTTCGGCCTGGGCCAGGCTGGCGCTGCCGATGGCGGCGGCGAGCGTGAGGCCGGCGAACAGGCGACGGCGCAGGGAAGGGGAAAGCGACATGCTGTTTTACCTCTTTTCGACAAGGAGTAGCGCGACCGTGTCGGCAAGAAGTCCGGACCACGGGGCTGACGATAGGGCTGTCATGGGGCCGGTGGTCCGGTGAATCCAATTTAATTGATCTAACTGATCTTTATTAAATACCTTTTGGTTATTTTCATAGGTGTTTCTCCTGCAGCCGCCCAGGCCTCAGCGCTGGGCGGCCGCCGCCGTGGGCGCGGCGCTGTCGACCGCGAAGCCGCGGTCGAAGGTAGGGCCGACCTCCAGCCGCGACGGCAGCAGGCCGTGGGCATGGTAGAAGTCGGCGGTTTCCTGTTGCTGGCGCAGGGTGGCGTCGTCCAGCGCCTGCCAGTGCTGGGCGCGGCGGGAGAAGGACAGTTTGGCCGCCGGCTCCGGGAAGCCGATGATCTGGGCCAGGGTCTTGGCATAGTCGTCGACGTGCGCGTA
Organism: Pseudomonas sp.; assembly: GCA_035635035.1. Taxonomy (GTDB): domain Bacteria; phylum Pseudomonadota; class Gammaproteobacteria; order Pseudomonadales; family Pseudomonadaceae; genus Geopseudomonas. Next base: position 1,627 of record DASQBU010000135.1, on the reverse strand, counting down.
GGTCCATTCCTGCGCGCCATTCAGGCGCTTGAGGTAGTCCTGCAACGCTTCGCGCCGGGCCGGGTCGGCCAGCGCCGTGGCGGTGGCGGCGAGGTAGCTGTTGCCGGCCCACAGTCCCTGGCCGCTGACCAGCACCCGCGCATCGCCGGCGGTTTCCGCCAGCGCGGTATAGGGCTCCCAGGTCGACCAGACATCGACCGAACCGTTGGCCAGCGCCATCTTGGCGTCCACCGGGCCGAGGAAGCGGAACTCCACGTCCTGGTCGCTCAGGCCGGCCTGGCTGAGGGCCTTGAGGGCGACGAAGTGGCCGATGGAGCCGCGCCCGGTGGCGATGCGCTTGCCCTTGAGCTCGCTGGCGGCGCGCAGCGGGCTGGCGTTCTTCACCAGCAGCGCCGTGCCGTAGGGGTTGGACTTGTTGACCGCGATGGCCTTGACCTGGGCGCCGGCGGCGATGGCGAACAGCAGCGGCGCATCGCCGATGATGCCGGCATCCACGGCGCCGGCGTTGAGCGCCTCGGCCAGCGGGGCGGCGGCCGGGAACTCGGCCCAGTGGATCCGGTAGGGCAGATCCTTCAGGGCATCGGCCGCCTCCAGCTGGGCGCGCATGCTGCCCTTCTGGTCGGCGATGCGCAGGGTCAGGGGCTCGCCGGCGTGGACCAGCGACGAACTCAGCAACAGGCTCGCCAGGGCGGCGGCCAGGCCGGTGATCTTCATGGGGGACTCCTTGGCGTTCAGGTGTAGGCCCGGACCGGCGGATAGCTGCCGTTCAGGGCGTATTCGCCGACCTCGAGGACCTTGTGGGCCAGCGGGTCGTGCAGGCTGTGGGTGCGCGTGTCGCGCCAGAAACGGTCGAAGGCGAAGCGGTTGTGGGTGGCGCGCGCGCCCATGACCTCGAAGACCCGGCTGGTGATGTCCAGCGCGGTGCGTGCGGCCAGGACCTTGGCGCTGGCCACCTCGATGGCGGCCTCGCCGCGCAGCTCGGCGGTGAAGGCCTCGTCGGCGGCGAGCAGCTCGTCGACCTTGAGCGCCGCGCGGTCGGCCAGGGCGATGGCGCCCTGCAGGGCGATCCACAGGTCGCCGAACTGGCTGACCAGCAGCGGGTCCTGGTGGGCTTCGGCGACCCCGGCGTGCAGCCAGGCGCGGCCCTCGCGGTGGACGTAGGCCCGCGCCGCGCGCAGGGCGCCGAGGGCATTGCCGAGATAGAACTGGGTGAACGCCGACTGGTTGACCGGGGTGCGGATCACCGCGGAGAAGTCGTCGCCGTCCTCCAGGTCGTTGGCCAGCACCTCGCCGGCCGCGGCACGCACCGCGTCGAGGGTGAAGCTGCCGCTGTCGCTGCGCTCCACGCCGAAGTGGTCCCAGTCGTCGGCGTACTGCAGGCCCGGGCGGTCGCCCGGGATCAGGGCCATCAACCGCTGGCCGCTCTGCGCGTGGCGTGCGCTGACGCTCAGCAGATCGGCGAAGGCCGCGCCGCTGCAGAAGCCCTTGCGCCCGTCGAGGCGAAAGCCGCCGGCGTCCGGGCTGGCGAGAATGTCGTCGTCGCGCGGGTTGACCACCCCGGCCAGCCACAGCCGGCGCTCGGCGATTTCCGCCAGCAGCCGGTTGCGGCGTGGCTGCGGTTCGCGGC
>DASQBU010000134.1:0-13470 GCA_035635035.1 Pseudomonas sp. | reverse complement strand
GCGCCGGGCTGGCGGCGCGCCTCGCTGCGCAGCGAACGCACGTAATTGATGGCGATCAGCTCGGGATAATCGTCGATCGACTGGTTCAACCGACGCTCCTCGTTGTAGTGCTCGATGGCCCGGCGGAAGGCCATGCGGCGTTGGTCCTCCAGCTTGCGGCGGGTCTTGGCATCCAGGTGGGGGGTGGTGACAGCGCTGTGGCGGGGCATGGCGTCTCTCCCAACTCGAGGTGATCCAGGGACCTCGAGCATGCCGCAGCCGCCGTGACGCCTTGAGGGCGGAACGGTGACACCCCCATGACAGGGCGGCAGCCCTCCGGCAGGGCCGTTCCCACGCCAGCCCCGGGCGGTTTCCCCTTGCCCGGCGCCGAGGCGGGCGACTACGCTGGACCGCGTACCACCGTCGTCCACCTCAGAGGAAGAGGACCCCCTCGATGCACAAGTTCCTGCTCCTGAGCGCCGGCCTGCTGCTGACCGCCAACACCTGGGCCGCCGCGCCGACCAACGAACCGATCCAGCCGATCCCGCCGGCCGAAGCCACCGATCCCGCCAAGGTCGAGCTGGGCAAGCAGCTATTCTTCGACCCGCGCCTGTCGAAGTCCGGCTTCATCTCCTGCAACTCCTGCCACAACCTGAGCATGGGCGGCAGCGACAACCTGCCGACCTCCATCGGCCACAACTGGCAGCGCGGGCCGATCAACGCGCCGACCGTGCTCAACTCGAAGATGAACATCGCCCAGTTCTGGGACGGCCGCGCCGAGGACCTCAAGGCGCAGGCCGGCGGGCCGATCGCCAACCCCAAGGAAATGGGCTTCTCCCACGAGGAAGCAGTGGCGGTGGTCGACTCGATCCCGCAGTACCGCGCGGCGCTGCTGAAGGCCTACAAGACCGACAAGGTGAATATCGAGGCGATCACCGACGCCATCGCCGAGTTCGAGAAGACCCTGGTCACCCCGAACTCACGGTTCGACAAGTGGCTGGCTGGCGATCAGCAGGCGCTGAACCCGACCGAGCAGGACGGCTACAAGCTGTTCAAGGAAGTCGGCTGCGTGGCCTGCCACAACGGTCCGGCGGTCGGCGGCAACTCGTTCCAGAAGATGGGCCAGGTGGCGCCCTACAAGACCGACAACCCGGCCCAGGGCGTGGCCGGGCTGACCGGCAAGGACGCCGACCGCTTCAAGTTCAAGGTGCCGACCCTGCGCAACGTCGAGCTGACCTATCCCTACTTCCACGACGGCGCCTACTGGAAGCTGGAGGAGGCGGTGGACGTGATGGCGCGCCTGCAGCTCGGCCGCCAGCTGAGCGGCGAGGAAAACGCCAAGATCGTCGCCTTCCTCAAGACCCTCACCGGCGAGCAGCCGCACTTCGCCCTGCCGCAACTGCCGCCGTCGGGCGCCGCGACGCCGCGGCCGCAGCCGTTCCAGTGAGCGGTCCCGGCCGGGGACTCAGTCGTCCTCGGCCGGCTTCACCGTCTTCGGCGACAGGCGCAGGCTGCGCAGGCTGCGCTTGACGCTCTTCAGGTGGTTGACCAGGTCCGGGCCGCGGGCCATGGCCACGCCCATCGCCAGCACGTCGATCACCACCAGGTGGGCGATCCGCGAGGTCAGCGGGGTGTAGATCTCGGTGTCCTCCTGCACGTCGATGGCCAGGTTGACGGTGGCCAGGTCGGCCAGCGGGGTCTGGCTGGGGCACAGGGTGATCAGCGTGGCGCCGCTCTCGCGCACCAGGTTGGCGGTGGTCAGCAGGTCCTTGGAGCGCCCCGACTGGGAGATGCAGATCGCCACGTCGCCGGGCTTGAGGGTCACCGCGCTCATCGCCTGCATGTGCGGATCGGAGTAGGCGGCGGCGGTCAGCAGCAGGCGGAAGAACTTGTGCTGGGCGTCGGCGGCCACCGCCCCGGAGGCGCCGAAGCCGTAGAACTCCACCCGCGAGGCATGGGCGATGGCCTGGATGGCGTGCTCCAGCGCCTGCATGTCGAGGCGCTCGCGCACCTCCATCAGGGTGTGCAGGGTGGTGTCGAAGATCTTCAGGCTGAAGTCGGCCAGCGAGTCTTCCTCGTGGATGGCGAACTGGCCGAAGCTGGCGCCGGCGGCCAGGCTCTGCGCCAGCTTGAGCTTGAGGTCCTGGAAGCCGCTGCAGCCGATGGCGCGGCAGAAGCGCACGATGGTCGGCTCGCTGACCCCGACCTCGTGGGCGAGGTCGGCCATCGAGCTGTGCATGACGGCGGCCGGGTCCTGCAGCACGTAGTCGGCGACCTTGACCTCGGACTTGCGCAGCAGGGGCTGCGATTGGGCAATGTGTTGCAACAGATTCACGGCGCGGACTCGGTTATGATCGGCAACAGCCGGAGGTAGTGACTTTGTAGTTATACTACAAACCTGCACCGGAACCCAGGCAAACCCGTCGGAGAATTCCCGTGCCGTCCCCTTCCCCGGTTCCCCCCTGCGACATGCTGGTGTTCGGCGGCACCGGCGACCTGACCCTGCACAAGCTGCTGCCGGCGCTCTACCACCTGCACCGCGAGCAGCGCCTGCCCGCCGAGCTGCGCATCCTCGCCCTGGCGCGCACCGCCCTGGACCGCGCCGGCTACCTCGCGCTGGCCGAGCGGCGCTGCCGCGCGCAGATCGCCCGCGACGAGTTCGCCGCCGACACCTGGCAGAGCTTCGCCGCGCGCCTCGACTACTTCGCCATGGACGTGGCGCAGAGCGCCGACTTCGGCCGCCTGGCCCGCCGCCTGGACGCCGCAGGGCCGCGCCCGCGCATCTACTACCTGGCCACCGCACCGCAGCTGTTCGCGCCGATCGCCGCGCACCTGGCCACCGCCGGGCTGGCCGGCGCCGACACGCGCATCGTCCTGGAGAAGCCGATCGGCCACTCGCTGGACTCGGCGCTGGCGATCACCCGGGCGATCGGCAAGGTGTTCGACGAGTCGCAGGTGTTCCGCATCGACCACTACCTGGGCAAGGAGACGGTGCAGAACCTGATGGCACTGCGCTTCGCCAACGCCCTGTTCGAGCCGGTGTGGCGCGCCGGGCACATCGACCACGTGCAGATCAGCGTGCTCGAGACCCTCGGCGTGGAGAACCGCGGCGCCTACTACGACGGCGCCGGGGCGATGCGCGACATGCTGCAGAACCACCTGCTGCAGCTGCTCTGCCTGGTGGCCATGGAGGCGCCGGTGCGCTTCGACGCCGAGTCGGTGCGCAACGAGAAGGTCAAGATCCTCCAGGCGCTCAAGCCGCTGTCCGGCCTCGACGTGCGCGACAAGACCGTACGCGGCCAGTACGCCAGCGGCCGCATCGGCGGCCAGGAAGTGCCGGCCTACTACTTCGAGAAGAACGTCGACAACGACAGCGACACCGAGACCTTCGTCGCCGTGCAGGCCGAGATCGACAACTGGCGCTGGGCCGGGGTGCCCTTCTACCTGCGCACCGGCAAGCGCCTGCAGCGCAAGTGCTCGGAGATCGTCATCCAGTTCAAGCCGGTGCCGCACCGGCTGTTCCCCGGCGCGCCGGAGCAGGCCAACCGCCTGCTGATCCGCCTGCAGCCCGAGGAGCGCATCAGCCTGCAGCTGATGGCCAAGACCCCGGGCAAGGGCATGGCCCTGGAGCCGGTCGAGCTCGACCTCAACCTGGCCACCGCCTTCTCCCGCCAGCGCCGCTGGGAAGCCTACGAGCGCCTGCTGCTCGACGTGATCGAGGGCGACCCGACCCTGTTCATGCGCAAGGACGAGGTGGAGGCCGCCTGGCGCTGGGTCAACCCGATCCTCGACGGCTGGCGCGAGTACTACCAGAAACCGCGCCCCTACCCGGCCGGCTCCACCGGTCCGGAACAGGCACACAGCCTGCTCGAGCTGCAGGGCCGCCGCTGGCACGACTGAGCGCCGGCCGGCGCTCGGCCGGCGCGCACGCATGGTATCCTTCGCCACCAACGTCACCCGGCGAGCGCCTCCTGTCGGCCTGCCGGCCGGGGCCGTCCTCTCTCACGACCGAACGCCCAGAGAACATGCATACCGTAGAAAAGATCGGCGGCACCTCGATGAGCCGCTTCGACGAGCTCCTCGACAACATCTTCATCGGCTCGCGCCAGGGCGACGAGCTGTACCAGCGCATCTTCGTGGTCTCCGCCTACAGCGGCATGACCAACCTGCTGCTCGAGCACAAGAAGACCGGCGAGCCGGGCGTCTACCAGCGCTTCGCCGAGGCGCACAACGAGGAAGCCTGGCGCGAGGCGCTGGAAACCGTCCGCGCACGCATGCTGGAGAAGAACGCCGAGCTGTTCGCCGGCAGCGCCGCGCAGCAGGCCGCCGACCAGTTCATCAACTCGCGCATCGACGACGCCCGCGACTGCATGGACAGCCTGCAGAAGCTGTGCACCTACGGCCACTTCCAGCTCAGCGAGAACCTGATGAAGGTCCGCGAGATGCTCGCCTCGCTCGGCGAGGCGCACAGCGCTTTCAACAGCGTGCTGGCGCTGCAGCAGCGCGACATCAATGCACGGCTGGTCGACCTCAGCGGCTGGCAGCAGGAAGCGCCGCTGCCGTTCGAGGAGATGATCCGCGCGAGCTTCGAGGGCATCGACATCGGCCGCGAGCTGGTCATCGCCACCGGCTACGCGCACTGCGCCGAAGGCCTGATGAACACCTTCGACCGCGGCTACAGCGAGATCACCTTCGCGCAGATCGCCGCGGCCACCCACGCCCGCGAGGCGATCATCCACAAGGAATTCCACCTCTCCAGCGCCGACCCCAACCTGGTCGGCACCGACAAGGTGGTGACCATCGGCCGTACCAACTACGACGTCGCCGACCAGCTGTCCAACCTCGGCATGGAGGCGATCCACCCGCGCGCCGCGCGCACCCTGCGCCGCGCCGGCATCGAGCTGCGCATCAAGAACGCCTTCGAGCCGCAGCACGCCGGCACCCTGATCAGCCAGGACTACTGCAGCGCGCGCCCCTGCGTGGAAATCATCGCCGGGCGCAAGGACGTGATCGGCATCGCCGTGTTCGACCAGGAGATGCTCGGCGACCTCGGCTACGACATCGAGATCAGCCGGCTGCTCAAGCAGCTCAAGCTCTACGTGGTCAACAAGGACTCCGACGCCAACAGCATCACCTACTACGTCACCGGCTCGCGCAAGCTGATCAACCGCGCCGCCAAGCTGATCGAGGAGCACTACCCGGCCGCCGAGGTGACCCTGCACAACGTCGCGGTGGTCTCGGCGATCGGCTCCAACCTCAAGGTCAAGGGCATCCTCGCCCGCACCGTGACCGCCCTGGCCGAAGCCAACATCAGCGTGCAGGCCATCCACCAGTCGATCCGCCAGGTGGAGATGCAGTGCGTGGTCAACGAGGAGGACTACGCCGCCGCCGTGGCCGCCCTGCACCGCGCGCTGATCGAGCCGGAGAACCACGGCGACGTGATCGCCGCGGCCTGAAAACCGCCCTACCCTGCCGGGCGCCCGCGCCCGGCAAGCCCCTCCCGGCGCGCTCCGTGCTAAGGTCAATCCAGACCCGCGGCATTCAGGAGACGGTCCGATGTCCCCGATCCGTAGCGTACTCGCCGCCACCGACCTCTCCGGGCCGGCGCGCCATGCCGTGGCCCGCGCCGCGGCGATTGCCGGGCACAGCGGGGCCCGCTTGGGCGTGCAGCACGTGGTCAGCAGCGGCGCCCTGGAGGCGCTGCGCCAGCTGTTCGCCGGCTCGTCCGGCGACCTGCAGCAACGCCTGCTCGACAAGGCCCGCGAGGAGCTCCACGCCCTCGCCGCCGAGCTGTGCCCGGCGCACGGCACCTCGGCCGACATCCACCTCAGCGCCGGCCCGGTGCTGGCGGAAATCACCGCGCACGCCGACGCGCGGGATGCCGACCTGCTGGTCCTCGGCGCACGCGGCGCCAGCCTGGTGCGCGACCTGATGATCGGCTCGACCACCGAGCGGGTCCTGCGCAAGAGCACCCGCCCGCTGCTGGTGGTGCGCCAGACCACCCCGGAGGCCTATCGCCGGGTGCTGATTCCGGTGGACTTCTCGCCGCGCTCGCTGCGCGCGATCCGCATGGGCCGTGCGCTGGCGCCGCACGCCGAGCTGGTCCTGCTGCACGCCTTCGAGCTGCCCTTCGAGGGCCGCCTGCGCGCCGCCGGGGTGAACCGGGAAGAGCTGGCCGACCTGTACAGCCAGGCCCACCGCGAGGCCGAGACCCGCATGGACGCGCTGGTCGCCGGCGCCGGCCTGGCGAGCGGCGCGATGAAGGCGGTGCTGGTGCAGGGCGAAGCCAGCCTGCACATCCTCGACCAGGCGCGGCTGCACGACTGCGAGCTGATCGTCATCGGCAAGCGCGGCCTGGGCCTGTTCGAGGAGCTGCTGCTGGGCAGCGTGACCCGGCACGTCCTGGCCCGGGCGCACCTCGACGTGCTGGTGATCTGAGGCGTCGCGCCCGGCCATGGACGCCGCCCCGGCTGGCCGGCTATGGTGGGCCCACCCTCAAGGACGCCCCCGGCACCGGAACCCGCCATGCCCTCCATCTATCAGCTCAAGCCGCGCTTCCAGGCCCTGCTGCGCCCACTGGTGCAGCGCCTCCACCAGCGCGGCGTCACCGCCAACCAGGTGACCCTCGCCGCCGCCGCCGTCTCGGTGCTGCTCGGCGCGCTGCTCGCCGCCTTCGCCGCGCATGCGTGGCTATTCGCCCTGCTCCCGCTGTGGATGCTGCTGCGCATGGCGCTCAACGCCATCGACGGCCTGCTCGCCCGCGAGTTCGGCCAGCAATCCGTGCTCGGCGCCTACCTCAACGAGCTGTGCGACGTGATCGCCGACAGCGCGCTGCTGCTGCCGTTCGCCCTGCTGCCCGGCGTCACGCCGCTGTGGGTGGTGCTGGTGACCCTGCTGGCGCTGCTCGTCGAATACGCCGGGGTGATGGGCCCGCTGGTCGGGGCCGGCCGCCGCTACGACGGGCCGATGGGCAAGAGCGACCGCGCCTTCGCCTTCGGCGTGCTCGGCGCCGGGGTGGCCACGGGGCTGCTGCCGGCCGTCTGGCTCGACGCCCTGCTGGGGCTGATCGCCGTGCTGCTGGCCTGGACCCTGGCCAACCGCGTGCGCCACGGCATCGCCGAGGCCGCGCGCCAGGCACCACCGGCCTGAACGCTGAATCCATCGCTGCAAGGAGCACGCCGATGCACGACAGCCCGATTCCTCCCAGCGGCGAAGACCTGCCGCCGCCCGCGCGTCCCGTCGAGCCGCGCCGCGGCCTGGCGCAGCGCCTGCCGGCCCGCGCGATCACCGGCTTCGCCCGCCTGCTCACCGGCGCGCGCAGCCTGTGGCGCGGCTGCGCGCCCGAGCCCCGCCAGCGCATCTACTTCGCCAACCACAGCAGCCACGCCGACTTCGTCCTGCTCTGGTCGTCGCTGCCACCGGAACTGCGCGCGCACACCCGCCCGGTGGCCGGCGCCGACTACTGGCAGCGCGACGCCGTGCGGCGCTTCCTGATCCACCAGGTGTTCCACGGCGTGCTGGTCGACCGCGAGCGCCGCGAGCCGCAGGGCAACCCGCTGCAGCCGCTGCTCGACGCCCTCGCCGCCGGCGACTCGCTGATCCTGTTCCCCGAGGGCACCCGCAACCTCGCCGACGGCCTGCTGCCGTTCAAGAGCGGCCTGTACCGCCTGGCCCGCGCCTGCCCGCAGGTCGAACTGGTGCCGGTGTGGATCGCCAACCTCAACCGGGTGATGCCCAAGGGCCGCGTGCTGCCGTTGCCGCTGCTGTGCACCGTGACCTTCGGCACACCGCTGATCCTCGGCGCCGACGAGGGCAAGGAAGCCTTCCTCGCCCGCGCCCGCGCCGCCCTGCTCGAACTGGCGGCGGAGGCCGACTGACATGGACCGCGACACCCTCACCCTGTTCGCCGGCATCGGCGCCCTGCTGGCGCTGGCCTCGCTGATCGGCTGCGTGCTCAAGTGGCGCAGCCGCGGCGCCGCCAGCCCGGTGATCGACAACCTCAACGCGCGGATCAACGCCTGGTGGGTGATGGTCGGCGTGCTCGGCGGCGCCTTCTGGCTCGGCCACGGCGCGGTGATCGGGCTGTTCGCCGCGATCTCCTTCTGCGCCCTGCGCGAGTTCATCACCCTCACCCCGACCCGCGGCAGCGACTACCCGGCGCTGGCCGCCGCCTTCTACCTGGTGCTGCCGGTGCAGTACCTGCTGATCGCCGACGACTGGTACGGGCTGTTCTCGATCTTCATCCCGGTCTACGTGTTCCTCCTGCTGCCGATCCTCGCCTCGCTGGGCGGCGACACCACCGCCTTCCTCGAACGGACGGCCAAGGTGCAGTGGGGGATGATGATCGCGGTGTTCTGCATCTCCCACGTGCCGGCGCTGCTGACCCTCGACATCCCCGGCTACGCGGGGCGCAACCTGCTGCTGATCGCCTGGCTGGTGCTGGTGGTGCAGCTCAGCGACGTGCTGCAGTACGTCTGCGGCAAGCTGTTCGGCCGGCGCCAGATCGCCCCGCACCTGTCGCCGTCGAAGACCGTGGCAGGCTTCGCCGGCGGCGTGGCGCTGGCCACCCTGGTCGGCGCCAGCCTGTTCTGGATCACCCCGTTCACCTTCTGGCAGGCGCTGGCCATCGCCCTGGTGGTCACCCTGCTCGGCTTCTTCGGCGGCCTGGTGATGTCGGCGATCAAGCGCGACCGCGGGGTGAAGGACTGGGGGCACATGATCGAGGGCCACGGCGGGATGCTCGATCGGCTGGACTCGGTGTGCTTCGCCGCGCCGATCTTCTTCCATCTGCTGCGCTATGGCTGGACCTGAACGGCGCGGCGCGTGCCCGGTAGGGTGCGCCGTGCGCACCCTACGCTTGGCGTCCGGCGCCGAGCGCCTCAGAACTCCAGGCAGATCTTGCCGAAGTGCTGGTTGCTTTCCTGGTAGCGGAACGCGTCGACGATTTCCTCGAGGGCGAAGCGGCGGTCGAGCACCGGGCGCAGGCCGTTGGCGTCGATGGCGCGGATCATCGCCTGCTGCTGGGCGCGGCTGCCGACCAGCACGCCCTGCAGACGCAGCTGCTTGAGCAGCGCGGGGACCAGCGGCAGCTCGCCGGCCACCCCGCTGAGGATGCCGATCACCGAGATGTGCCCGCCGACGCGGGCGGCGGCCATCGACTGGGCCAGGGTCGCCGGGCCGCCGACCTCGATGACGTGGTCGACGCCGCGCCCGCCGGTCAGCTCGCGCGCGGTCTCGCCCCAGGCCGGGTCGCTGCGGTAGTTGATCAGGTGGTCGGCGCCCATGGCCTTGAGGCGCTCCAGCTTGGCGTCGCTGGACGAGGTGGCGATCACCGTCGCGCCGGCCAGCTTGGCGAACTGCAGGGCGAAGATCGACACGCCGCCGGTGCCCTGCACCAGCACGGTATCGCCGGCCTTCAGCGCGCCGTCGGCCAGCAGCGCGCGCCAGGCGGTCAGGCCGGCGGTGGTCAGGGTGGCCGCTTCGGCGTGGCTCCAGCCCTTGGGCGCGCGGGTGAAGGACGTGGCGCGAGCGGTCACCACTTCGCGGGCGTAGCCGTCGACGCCGTCGCCCGGCACCGTGGCGAAACCTTCGACCTGCGGCTCGCCGTCCAGCCAGTCGGGGAAGAAGGTGCTGACCACGTGGTCGCCGACGGCGAATTCGCTGACCCCGGCGCCCACGGCGATCACCTCGCCGGCGCCATCGGCCATCGGGATGCGCGGCTCGCTCGGCCCCCACATGCCGCTGACCACGGCGAAGTCGTGGTAGTTGAGCGAGCTGGCGTGCAGGCGCACGCTGATCTCGCCCGCTCCCGGCGCGGCCGCTTCGCTGCTGCCGACGATGACCCTGGCATAACCGCCGCCCGGTTGAACGTAGATGGCTTTGCTGTGCATGGAGCTCTCCTCGGTGGTTTCTATTCTACGTTTTCAGGAATATCGAAACGTTCGGACAAAAAATTACAGCTCGTTCTTCAGCCGCTCGGCGAAGTCATCGATGGCCTGCTCGTTGCGCCGGTAGTAGGTCCACTTGCCGATCCGCGTCGCCTGGATCAGCCCGGCGCGCTGCAGGATGGCCAGGTGGCTGGAGGCGGTCGACGCCGACAGGTTGGCCTTCTGCTGGATATGGCTGACGCACACGCCCTGCCCCTTCGGGTCGCCGTGCAGCTGCGGCGGGAAGTTGCCCTCCGGGTCCTTCAGCCACTCCATGATGAGCATGCGCGTGTCGTTACCCAGCGCCTTGATCTGTTCGAGAATCATCCCGGCATATTACGATTTTTATCGAAATGATCAAGCCCCAGCCGCGCGCCGCGAGAGCGGCATGATCCCGGTCAATACACGGCAGGCCGGCGGTGCCAGTATGAAATCAAGACCCCCGTCACGGTTTTCCGGCGCTGCAGCGGCCGCCACTTTCGACCCGTCGCTGCATCCATGAACCAGGAGTTGCCATGTTTCCCGAGTACCGCGAACTGATCACCCGCCTGAAGAGCGAGGACGCCCACTTCACCCGCCTGTTCGACGCGCACAACGAGTTGGACCAGCGCATCAAGAACCTGGAAGCGCGTATCGAGCTGGGCACCGAGAACGAGATCGAGACCCTGAAGAAGGAAAAGCTCAACCTCAAGGACCAGCTGTACACCATCCTCAAGGACGCCGCGGCGGCCTGACCGCCGCCTTCCCGCCGCCCCGTCGCCCGACGGGGAGTGGCCGGGCGGCAATCGCCCGCCGCGCCCACGCCAGTCTCGCCCCCGCCTCCCGGACTCTCCCCGCACCAGCGGCCCGCCTGCGCGCCGGCCTACACTGAGCCCATCCCCCGCCGGAGCCGCACCGATGCACTTCCCCTATCGTCGGGAAGGCGATACCTGGCAGATCGACCTGCAACTGGATCGCCTGCAGCAGCTGGTCAACAGCATGGACCCCACGCCCTTTCCCGGCCGCGACCTCGACCCGGACGCCGAGCGCTACATCGTCGAGGCGGCCCGCGAGCTGCCGGCCGACGAGCCACTGGCCCTGAGCCTGTGGCTGCCGGCCGGCGAGCTGACCGTGGAGAATGCCGAGCGGGCGGCCGCCATGCTCGGTCACTACTTCCAGTGGGAGGCGGAGACCGCCCGCCGGCGCCTGCACAAGCACCTGCACGCGGCCTGGCAGGCGACGCTGCTGGGGCTGGCCTTCATGGGCCTGTGCATGCTGGCGCGCAGCCTGCTGCTGCCGATCGACCACCTGCTCGCCCACACCGCCGCCGAGGGCCTGCTGGTGATCGGCTGGGTCGCCCTGTGGCGGCCGCTGGAGATGTTCCTCTACGACTGGTGGCCGCTGCGCCGCGAGGCCCGGCTGATGCAGCGCCTGACCCGGCTGGCGGTCAGCCTGCGGCCCAGCGCGCGGCGCCCGCCCGAACCCGCCGACTGATACCACGCTGCGCTGCGGGCAGGCCGGGACAGCCAACTGTTGCTACGCTTGTTGCGGCGGCCAGGAACTATTTCCTGCCCGCCACCTCCAATCCTGCAGGACGCGAACCCGTGACTGCGTGGCGCACCGTCCGGCAAAGAACCGTGTGAGTCTCGTTGTATTCGCCACACTCCGCCGCATCCCATCGGCGCGAGTGGCTGGCCAGCCCGCAAGGCTATGGGCCTTGCTTTCGAGGAGCATCGCGATGAAAAAAGTTTCCCTGTTCTCCAGCCTGGCCCTGTGTGCCGTCCTGAGCAGCCCGCTGGTGGCGCTGGCGGCGCCGCCGATGGAGAAGGCCGCCCCCGAGACCATGCCTGCCGGGCAAATGGACAAGTCGATGGACAAGACGATGCCCAAGGCCAGCGAAAAGCACATGATGAAGCACACCGAAGCCGCCAAGAAGCACACTGAAGCGGCCAAGAAACATACCGAAGCCGCCAAGAAGCATGCCGAAGAAGGCATGAAGATGGAGGGCAAGGGAGCCACCCCGGCGAAACCGGCCATGCCCGCCACTCCGGCCATGCCAGGCAGCGCACCGGCCACTCCGGCAACCCCCGCCACCCCCGCCACCCCAGCCAAGTAACCCGCTCCGGCCATGCCGCGGCATGGCCCAGCAAAGCGCGCCGCCCGGCGCGCTTTGCATTTTCCGCCCGGCAAAGCCTGGCCGCCGAGTAGCGCCCCGCGCCCGTCGCCGGCCGCGCATTTTTTGATCAGGTGCAGTAAGATTTCGCGCTTTTCGTAGGCCCTTGCGAGTCGCTGCGCCATGACCACCGCCTTCCGTCCCGAACTGCTTTCCCCCGCCGGCACGCTGAAAAGCATGCGCTACGCCTTCGCCTACGGCGCCGATGCGGTGTACGCCGGCCAGCCGCGCTACAGCCTGCGGGTGCGCAACAACGAGTTCGACCACGCCAACCTCAAGCTGGGCATCGACGAGGCCCACGCCCTGGGCAAGAAATTCTACGTGGTGGTCAACATCGCCCCGCACAACGCCAAGCTGAAGACCTTCATCAAGGACCTCGAGCCGGTGGTGGCGATGGGCCCGGACGCGCTGATCATGTCCGATCCGGGGCTGATCATGCTGGTCCGCGACCACTTCCCGCAGCAGGTCATCCACCTGTCGGTGCAGGCCAACGCGGTGAACTGGGCGTCGGTGGAGTTCTGGCGGCGCATCGGCGTGAGCCGCATCATCCTGTCCCGCGAGCTGTCGCTGGAGGAGATCGGCGAGATCCGCGAGCAGGTCCCGGGCATCGAGCTGGAGGTGTTCGTCCACGGCGCGCTGTGCATGGCCTACTCGGGGCGCTGCCTGCTGTCCGGCTACCTCAACAAGCGCGACCCCAACCAGGGCACCTGCACCAACGCCTGCCGCTGGGAGTACAAGGTCCACGAGGGCAAGGAGGACGAACTGGGCAACATCGTCCACGTCCACGAGCCGATTCCGGTGGTGCAGGTCGACCCGCAGGCGGTGGAGCCGACCCTCGGCGTCGGCGCACCCACCGACCAGGTGATGCTGCTCGAGGAGAGCAACCGTCCCGGCGAGTACATGGAGGCGTTCGAGGACGAGCACGGCACCTACATCATGAACTCCAAGGACCTGCGCGCGGTGCAGCACGTCGAGCGGCTGACCAGGATGGGCGTGCACTCGCTGAAGATCGAGGGGCGCACCAAGAGCCACTACTACGTGGCGCGCACCGCGCAGGTGTACCGCAAGGCCATCGACGATGCGGCGGCCGGCCGGCCGTTCGACATGTCGCTGATGGACACCCTCGAGTCGCTGGCCCACCGCGGCTACACCGAGGGCTTCCTGCGCCGCCACGTCCACGACGAGTACCAGAACTACCAGCACGGCTATTCGCTGTCCGAGCGCCAGCAGTTCGTCGGCGAGTTCACCGGCGCACGCAAGGACGGCCTGGCTGAAGTGGCGGTGAAGAACCGCTTCCAGGTCGGCGACCTGCTCGAGCTGATGACCCCGCAGGGCAACCTGAACTTCCGCCTCGAGCAGCTGCTCAACAAGCACGGCGAGCCGACCGAGGTGGCGCCGGGCGACGGCCACGTC
>DASQBU010000133.1:0-2614 GCA_035635035.1 Pseudomonas sp. | reverse complement strand
GCCGATCCGGCGAAGCGCCGCGAGCACGATCTCCTCGGCGACAAGGACGTGCCGGCCGACGCCTACTACGGAGTCCAGACCGCGCGCGCGCTCGAGAACTTCCAGATCTCCGGCGTGACCTTGCAGCGTTACCCCGAGCTGATCGACGGCAAGCTTCACGACCAGTTCGCGCTCGACGTCTTCCAGGGCGGCGCCGGCACCTCGACCAACATGAACGCCAACGAGGTGATCGCCAACCTCGCCCTGGAGGCCATGGGCCATGCCAAGGGCGAATACCGCCACCTGCACCCGAACAACGACGTGAACATGGCGCAGTCGACCAACGACGCCTACCCGACCGCCATCCGCCTCGGCCTGCTGCTCAGCCACGACGCCCTGCTGGCCAGCCTGCGCAGCCTGATCGAGGCCTTCGCCGCCAAGGGCGAGGAGTTCGCCGCGGTGCTGAAGATGGGCCGCACCCAGCTGCAGGACGCCGTGCCGATGACCCTCGGCCAGGAGTTCCGCGCCTTCGCCACCACCCTCGGCGAGGACCTCGACCGCCTCAAGCGCCTGGTGCCGGAGCTGCTCACCGAGGTCAACCTCGGCGGCACCGCCATCGGCACCGGCATCAACGCCGATCCGCGCTACCAGAAGCTGGCGGTGACCCGCCTCGCCGCGCTCAGCGGCCAGCCGCTGGTGCCGGCCGCCGACCTGATCGAGGCGACCTACGACATGGGCGCCTTCGTGCTGCTCTCCGGCATGCTCAAGCGCACCGCGGTCAAGCTGTCGAAGATCTGCAGCGACCTGCGCCTGCTGTCCAGCGGCCCGCGCACCGGGCTCAACGAGATCAACCTGCCGCCGCGCCAGCCGGGCAGCTCGATCATGCCCGGCAAGGTCAACCCGGTGATCCCCGAGGCGGTCAACCAGGTGGCCTACACCGTGGCCGGCAATGACCTGGCGGTGACCATGGCCGCCGAGGCCGGCCAGCTGCAGCTCAACGTCATGGAGCCGCTGATCGCCTACAAGATGTTCGACTCGATCCGCCTGCTGCAGCGCGCCATGGACATGCTCCGCGAGCACTGCGTGACCGGCATCACCGCCAACGTCGCGCACTGCCGGGCGCAGGTCGAGCACTCCATCGGCCTGATCACCGCCCTCAACCCGTACATCGGCTACGAGAACGCCACGCGCATCGCCAAGCTGGCGCTGGACAGCGGTCGCGGCGTGCTGGAGCTGGTACGCGAGGAGGGCCTGCTCGACGAGGCGATGCTCGCCGACATCCTCCGCCCGGAAAACATGATCGCCCCGCGCCTGGTGCCGCTGAAGGGCTGAACCCGCCATAAAAGCACGGCCCGCCGAACGAGGCCATCGTTCGGCTGGTGCCGCGACGCGGAAGCGGTAGAATGGACGGTTTTCAGACCCTCGCGCGATGGCGCCGTCCATGTCCAAACCGCCTCTATTTCGCGTCGATCTGCGCCGGTTGATCCTGATTCTGGCGATCCTCAGCGCGCTGATCACCCTGGCCAACAGCTTCTATGCCACCTACCGGGTGCAGCGCCAGATGCTGATCGACGCCACGCTGGAGAGTAATCGCGTCTACGCCGCCAAGCTGGCCGCCACCGCGGAGCACTTTCTGGATGACAGCTGGCAGCAGTTGGGCTACAGCGCGAAGCTGCTGCGCGAGAATTTCGTCGCCGGGCCGGTGCTGGAGGCGGAGGCCGAGCGCTTGCGCCGGCAGACCAACAGCTTCAACTCGGTGGTGATCGTTGGCGCCGACGGCGTGGTGCTGGCCACTTCGCCGGACCTGCACATCAAGAGCCGCCGCCTCGACAGTCCCGGGGCGTGGGGGGCGCTGCGCGAACGCCGCCCGCTGATCAGCGAACCCTACGTCTCGGTGGTCGGCAACTTGGTGGTGTTCATCTCCCAGCCGGTGGTCGCCGCCGACGGCCGCTACCTGGGCTACGTCGGCGGCACCATCTATCTCAAGCACAACAACGAACTGCACGCGCTGCTCGGCGAGCACTACTACCACGACGGCTCCTACCTCTACGTGGTCGACCGCAACCGGCGCCTGCTCTACCACCCCGATCCGGAGCGGGTCGGCCAGCAGGTGGCGGCGAGCGAGGTGGTCGACGCCGTGCTGCTGGGCACGAACGGCCAGAGCGGCGAGTTGCGTCTGCGCAACAGTCTCGGCGTCGATATGCTCGCCGGCTACGCCCTGGTGCCCTCGGCGGGCTGGAGCGTGGTTGCGCAGCGGCCGCTGAGCGCCACCCTGGCCGGAGTGGACCGGCTGATGCTCGACGTGCTGCGCAACAGCCTGCCGCTGGCCGTGCTGACCCTGCTGCTGATCTGGTGGCTCGCCCGGTTGATCTCCCGTCCGCTCTGGCAACTGGCCGACAGCGCCCAGGAAATGGACAAGCCGGCCACCCCCGAACGCATCCGTGGCGTGCACTCCTGGTATTTCGAGGCCGCCGAGCTCAAGCGCGCCATGCTGGTGGGGGTCGAGCTGCTGCATCGCAAGATCGGCAAGCTCCGGGAGGACGCGCAGACCGACCCGCTCACCGGCCTGTGCAACCGCCGCGGCCTGGAGCTGACCCTCGATCTGTGGAAGCTCGAGAACCGCCCGTTCGCCGTG
>DASQBU010000132.1:0-7893 GCA_035635035.1 Pseudomonas sp. | reverse complement strand
CGGCGGCGCGCCTCCTCGGGGTAGCGCTTGTAGCGGTTGAGGTGGCCGAGCAGGATGCCCTGCCAGTTCGGCGCGGCGCTGGAGGGCGCCGAACTGCCGCTGGCTGCCGGCTGGGCGGCCGGCTTGGCGCTGGGCGCGGCGGCCGGTGCGCTGGCGGCGGCCGGTGCCGGGGCCGGCTGCTCCGCCGGGCGCGGCTCGGGCTTGGGCTGCGGTTTGGGTTCCGGCTTGGGCGGCTGCGGGCGCGGCTTGGGCGGCGGAGGCGGCACGGCCAGCTTGGGCTTGGGCGCTTCGGCCAGCTTGGGCGGCGCCACCGGCTCCGGCGGCGGGGCCGGGGCGGGCGGCGGCGGGGCGGCGGCTGCAGCCGGTGCGGCGGCGGGCGCCGGGGCCAGCTCGACCAGCATGGCCGGCGGCGGCGCGACCGGCGGCGGGGTCGGCTGGGCGCGCCAGAGCAGCGACCACAGCGCCACGCCGACGTGCACGGCGAGCACCAGCAGCAGGCTGAGGCCCCAGCGCGGCAGGCTGCTCGGACGACTCATGGCTGACCGACCGTTTCCAGGCCGACCAGGCCGATCTTCAGGTAGCCGGCGCCGCGCAGCTGGTCCATCACTTCCATCAGCTGGCCGTAGTCGACCGCCTTGTCGCCGCGCACGAACACGGTCTGTTCCTTGTCGCCGCCGGTCAGGCGGTCGAGGGCGGCGCCGAGCTGGGCGGGGCTCACCGCGTCGTTGCCGAGGAACAGGCTGTGGTCGGCCTTGAGGCTCAGGTAGATCGGCTTGTCCGGGCGCGGCGCCGGCTTGGCGCTGGAGGCCGGCAGGTCGACCTTGACGTCCACGGTGGACAGCGGCGCGGCGACCATGAAGATGATCAGCAGCACCAGCATCACGTCGATGAAGGGCGTGACGTTGATCTCGTGGGCTTCCTGCAGGTCGTCACCGCCCTCGTTGAGATGCAGTCCCATGGCTCAGCCCGCCTTGGCGACGCGCGCGGCGCTGCGGTCGGCCGGCGGCTGGTGGTCGAGGTCGCGGCTGACCAGCAGCAGCACCTGGGCGGAGATGTCGGCGACCTGCGCCTTGTAGCCGGCGATGGCGCGGGCGAACACGTTGTAGATCACCACCGCGGGGATCGCCGCGACCAGGCCGAGGGCGGTGGCCAGCAGCGCCTCGGCGATGCCGGGGGCGACCACCGCGAGGTTGGTGGTCTGCGACTGGGCGATGCCGATGAAGCTGTTCATGATGCCCCACACGGTGCCGAACAGGCCGACGAACGGCGAGGTGGAGCCGATGGTGGCGAGTACGCCGGTGCCCTGGCTCATCTTGCGGCCGCTGGCAGCGACCAGGCGCTCGAGGCGGAAGCTGACGCGCTCCTTGAGCCCGTCCTTCTCGACGCTGGCGGCGGACAGCTGCAGCTCCTCGCGGGCGTCGTCGATCAGCACGGCGCTGAAGCTGTGCTGGGCATGGGCCAGTTCGGCGGCCTGGTCGAGGCTGCGCAGGCCCTTGAGGCTGGCCAGTTCGTCGCGCAGACGGCGGCGCGCGCGCAGCAGTTCGAGGCCCTTGGCCAGCCAGATGGTCCAGGTGGTCACCGAGGCGAGGATCAGGCCGAGCATCACTCCCTTCACCACCGCGTCGGCGTTCTGGTACATGCCGAGCGGCGACAGGTTGTGCTGCGGCGCCGGCGCGGCGCTCGGCGCGGGGGCGGCCGGCAGGCTGGCGGCGGGCGCCGGGGCAGCGCTCACGCTGGCGCTGGCCGCCGGGGCGGCGGCGCTGGCCGGCTCGTCGGCGAAGGCGGCGGGGGCCAGCAGCAGGCTGGCGAGCAGCGCGGCCATGGCCGGCAGACGACGGGGCTGGACGCGGGAGGCGGGACTGTTCATGCGGGCCGGACCTGTGAGTGAGTGGCGGTGGAAAGGCGCAGCCGAGAGCGGCAGGCCGACATTATTGCAAACCGTTCTCGTTTGTAAACCATTCATGCGTTTCTCCGGCGTGCACGAGGCGCGCTCCGGCTGCCGCGCCCGCGCGCGGCGGGTATGCTGGCGTTTTGCGTGTGGAGCCTTCGCCATGTCCCATCTCCCTTCCGTGGTGATCGCCGGCTGCGGCGACGTCGGCAGCCGTCTTGGCCGGCAATTGTGCCAGAGCGGCTGGCAGGTCTACGGCCTGCGCCGCCAGGTCGCGGCGCTGCCGGCCGAGTTGCTGCCGCTGGCGGCCGACCTGGCCGAGGAGCGCTGCCCGGCGGCCTGGCCGGCGACGGCGCCGGACTACCTGGTGTACTGCGCCACCCCGGGCAGCGGCGAGGAGAGCGCCTACCGCGCCACCTACGTCGACGGCCTGCGCCACCTGCTGGGCTGGCTGGAGCAACGCGGCCAGCGGCCGCGGCGCCTGCTGTTCGTCTCCAGCACCGGGGTCTACGGCCAGCAGGACGGCGAGTGGGTCGACGAGGCATCGCCCTGCCAGCCGCCGGGCTGGTCCGGGCAGGTGCTGCTGGAGGCCGAGGCGCTGGCGCTGGGCGGCGGCGTCCCGGCCAGCGTGGTGCGCCTGGCCGGCATCTACGGTCCCGGGCGGCGCTGGCTGCTCGAGCAGGTGCGCGCCGGCTACCGGGCGCGCCGCGCGCCGCCGCTGTACGGCAACCGCATCCACGCCGACGATGCCGCGGCGCTGCTGGCCTGCCTGCTGCAGGCCGATGCCCGCGGCGCGGCGCTGGCGCCGGTCTACCTCGGCGTCGACGACGAGCCGGCGCCGCTGCACGAGGTGGTCGACTGGCTGCGCGGGCAGCTCGGCGTGACGCACTCGCAAGCCGAGGCGCCGAGCCGCCGCGGCGGCAGCAAGCGCTGTAGCAACGCGCTGGCCCGCGCGCTGGGTTGGGCGCCGCGCTACCCCAGCTATCGCGAGGGCTACGCGGCGCTGCTGGCGGCGGGCGAGTAGCCGGCGCGCGTCAGTCGCGCTCCAGCAGCCAGGCACGCCGGCCGGGCTGGTACTGCGGCGTGTCGCTGTGCAGGGCCTGGTTCTCCGCCGCATAGATGCTCAGCTCGTCGCCGGCCAGCTGGAACAGCCATTCGCGGCCCTGCGTGCCGTTCTGCAGCCAGATGATTTCCTGCGCCTCGCTGCGTTCGGCGCAGTCGCCGGCCAGGCACAGCGCGTAGCGCTCGACCCCGGGCAGGCCGTCGACGCGGCCATCGGGGTGGAAGTGCACCCGGCTCTTCTGGCCGTCGCCCTCGCGGATTTCCCAGTCGCCGCCGAGCAGCGCGGCGTACAGCGCCTGTTCGAAGGCGTGCCCGGGCAGGCCGTCGCCGGCTTCCCGGGCGGCCACGAAGCGCTGTTCGGGCATGCTCGGGCTGGCCTGCTGGACCAGTTCCCGGCCGTCGAGGGCGAGGTTTTCCTGGGCGTCGTGGCGGAAGGTCACCCGCCAGCGCTGGTTTTCCGTGGCGGCCAGGTGGCCCTCGCTGAACTGCACGCCGTTGCTCGACCAGGCCGTGTAGCGTTGCGGCGCGAAGCGCCACTCCAGGTTGGGGCCGTAGGCCAGCAGGGCCTCGCGCAGCTTGCCGCTGTCGGCGGCGGCGTCGATGGCCGTCTGGTTGATCCAGGTGCCGGCGATGTCTTTCGGCGCGCTGGCGCAGCCGCCGAGCAGGGCGGCAGACAGCAGCCAGGGCAGGGAAAGGGCGGGGCGCATGCGGGCGTCCTCTCGGCAGGGGCCGCGGCGCCGGAGCGCCGCGGCGGGAGCGTTATTCGAGGACGAGGATGGCGTCCATCTCCACCTGGGCGCCGCGCGGCAGCGAGGCCACGCCGATGGCGGCGCGCGCCGGGTAGGGCGGCTGGAAGTAGCGGCTCATCACCTCGTTGACGGTGGCGAAGTTGCCCAGGTCGGTGAGGAAGATGTTCAGCTTGGCGGTGTCGGCCAACGAGCCGCCGGCGGCTTCGGCGACCGCCTTGAGGTTCTCGAACACCTGGACGGCCTGGGCTTCGAAGCCGCCTTCGACCATCTGCATGGTGGCCGGCACCAGCGGGATCTGCCCGGACAGGTAGACGGTGTTGCCGGCCTTGATGGCCTGGGAGTAGGTGCCGATGGCGGCCGGAGCCTGGTCGGTGCTGATGACGCTCTTGCTCATGGGAGCTCCTTGCAGTGGGTGGCGAAGGCAGGCGCCGGGCGCACTGCCGGTGAGGAGGTGGCCCGCCGACGCGTCAGGCGCGCAGGCGGGTGATGCGGTTGACGCCGTTGATGGTGCGCAGGCGCTTGATCACCCGCGCCAGGTGCACCCGGTCGTGCACGCTGACCACCAGCTGGACCACGCTGACGCGGCCGTCGCGCTCGTCCATGCTGATCTTCTCGATGTTGGCGTCGGCGCTGGCTACCGCGGTGGCCAGCAGGGCGATCAGCCCGCGCTGGTGCTCCAGCTCGACGCGCAGCTCGACATTGAACTCGCCGCTGACGTCCTTGGCCCACGACAGCGGGATGCACTTGTCCGGGTTGTGGCGGAACTCGCTGATGTTGTGGCAGTTGTCGAGGTGGATGACCATGCCCTTGCCGGCCGACAGGTGGCCGACGATGGGGTCGCCGGGAATCGGCGTGCAGCACTTGGCGTAGCTGATCACCAGGCCCTCGGTGCCGCGGATCGCCAGCGGGCCCTCGTGGCTGGGCATCTGCTCGCTACCGCCCTCGGCCAGCAGGCGGCGGGCTACCACGTAGGCCATGCGGTTGCCCAGGCCGATGTCCTCGAGCAGGTGGTCGCGGTCGGCCAGCTGGTACTCGGCGAGCACCTGGGTCATGCGTTCGCTGGCGATCTTGTCGAGGTGGCTGTCGAAGCCGGCCAGCGCCTTGTTGAGCAGGCGCTCGCCGAGGCTGACCGACTCCGAGTGGCGCTGCTGCTTGAGCGAGTGGCGGATGTGGGTGCGCGCCTTGCCGGTGACCACGAAGTTGAGCCAGGCCGGGTTGGGCCGCGCGCCGGGGGCGGTGACGATCTCCACCGTCTCGCCGCTCTGCAGCTGCTCGGAGAGCGGCGCCAGGCGGCGGTTGATGCGGCAGGCGATGCAGGCGTTGCCGACGTCGGTGTGCACCGCATAGGCGAAGTCGACCGCCGTCGAGCCCTTGGGCAGCTCCATGATCCGCCCCTTGGGGGTGAACACGTAGACCTCGTCGGGGAACAGGTCGATCTTCACGTTCTCGATGAATTCGAGGGAGCTGCCCGCGCGCTGCTGCAGCTCGAGGATGCCCTTGACCCACTGGCGGGCGCGGGCGTGGGTGCTGCGCGCGCCTTCGTCGTCGCTGGACTTGTACAGCCAGTGCGCGGCGATGCCGTAGTTGGCCATCTCCTCCATCTCGCGGGTGCGGATCTGGATCTCGATGGGCACGCCGTGCATGCCGAACAGGGTGGTGTGCAACGACTGGTAGCCGTTGGCCTTGGGGATCGCGATGTAGTCCTTGAAGCGCCCGGGGAACGGCTTGTACAGGCTGTGCACGGCGCCGAGCACGCGGTAGCAGGTGTCGACCTTGTCGACGATGATGCGGAAGGCGTAGACGTCCATGATCTCGCTGAACGCCCGGCGCTTGCCGCGCATCTTCTGGTAGATGCTGTAGAGATGCTTCTCGCGACCGACGACCTCGCCCCCCATGCCTTCCTGGGCGAGGCAGTTGACCAGCGATTCCTGGATCTTGCCGACGATCTCGCGGCGGTTGCCGCGGGCCTTCTTCACCGCGTGCTTGATGCGCTCGGCGCGCATCGGGTACATGGCCTTGAAGCCGAGATCCTCGAACTCGGCGAACACGCTGTGCATGCCCAGGCGGTTGGCGATCGGCGCGTAGATTTCCAGGGTTTCCTTGGCGATGCGCCGGCGCTTCTCGTGCGGCATGGCGTCGAGGGTGCGCATGTTGTGCAGGCGGTCGGCCAGCTTGACCAGGATCACGCGGATATCGCGGGCCATGGCCATGGCCATCTTCTGGAAGTTCTCGGCCTGGGCCTGGGCCTTGGACTGGAAGTCCATCTGGGTCAGCTTGCTGACCCCGTCGACCAGTTCGGAGACGGTGACGCCAAACTGCGCGCTGAGCGCGTCCTTGGGGATGCCGGTGTCTTCGATCACGTCGTGCAGCATGGCGGCCATCAGGCTCTGATGGTCCATGTGCATGTCGGCGAGGATGCTGGCCACCGCCAGCGGATGGGTGACGTAGGCCTCGCCGCTGCGCCGGCGCTGGCCGTCGTGGGCCTGCTCGGCGTAGTAGTAGGCGCGACGGACCAGGTTGACCTGGTCCGTCGTGAGGTAGCTGCAAAGCCGGTCGGCGAGGGCGTCGATGCTGGGCAAGGGATTACTCCAGGCCGGGCAGTGCCGGCATTTCAGGCGCGCGACGTCGACCCGGCAATTCAGATCTCCTCGCTGTGGTTTTCCTCGAAGGCGGCGAACAGCGGAGTTTCCTCGACGATGTCCTCCTGCGCCACCACCTCGTGGTTGACCAGGCCTTCGGCGATTTCACGCAGGGCGACCACGGTCGGCTTGTCGTTGTCCCACGGTACTTTCGGCTCCTTGCCGCCGGTCGCCAGCTGGCGGGCGCGCTTGCTGGAGAGCATGACCAGTTCAAAACGGTTATCGACGTTGTCCAGGCAGTCTTCGACGGTGACGCGGGCCATGGTGTTCCTCTTTATTGCGACGGCTGGGCCCGGGGGCCGGGCGGATTGGGTAGTCTAAAAAATCGCCAATGGTTAGGGAAGAGCCGAATGCAGCGGCGCTTCAGCGCAGCAGGTGCTCGAGCAGGCCGGCATGGCGCTGCTGCTGGGCCACCTGGTGCAGCTGGCGGGCGCGGAAGATCGCCTTGAGATCCTCCAGAGCATGGCTGAACTGGTCGTTGATCACCACATAGTCGTACTCGACGTAGTGGCTCATCTCGCTGACCGCCTCGCGCATGCGTCGCTCGATGATCTCCTCGCTGTCCTGGCCGCGGTTGTTCAGGCGGTGGCGCAGGGCTTCCTGCGACGGCGGCAGGATGAAGATCGACTGCGCGTGCGGCATCAGCCGGCGCACCTGCTGGGCGCCCTGCCAGTCGATCTCGAGGATCAGGTCGAGGCCTTCGGCGAGGGTCCGCTCGACCCAGCGCTGCGAGGTGCCGTAGAGGTTGCCGAACACCTCGGCGTGCTCGAGGAACTCGCCCTGCTCGAGCATGCCGACGAAGTCCTCGCGCTCGACGAAGTGGTAGTTCACCCCGTCCACCTCGCCCGGGCGCATGGCGCGGGTGGTGTGCGAGACCGACACGCGGATCTGCTCGCTGCTGTCGAGCAGCGCCTTGACCAGACTGGTCTTGCCGGCGCCGGAGGGCGCGGAAACGATGTAGAGGGTGCCGGGGGTGGCGTTCATCAGGATTTCTGTCACAACGGGGTCACTCGATGTTCTGCACTTGTTCGCGCATCTGCTCGATCAGCACCTTGAGGTTGACCGCGGCCTGGGTCGAGCGCGGGTCGAAGGCCTTGGAGCCGAGGGTGTTGGCTTCGCGGTTGAGTTCCTGCATGAGGAAGTCGAGGCGCCGGCCGGCGGCGCCGCCGGCCTTGAGCACGCGGCGCACCTCGTGCACGTGGGTGCTCAGACGATCCAGCTCCTCGGCCACGTCACTCTTCTGCGCCAGCAGCACCAGCTCCTGCTCGAGGCGCTGCGGGTCCAGCTCGACCTGCAGCTCGGCGCAGCGGCTCTCGATCTTCTGCCGCTGGGCGGCGAGCATCTGCGGGATCAGCTCGCGCAGGGCGTCGACCTCGGCGAGGATCGCCGCCAAACGCTCCTCGAGCAGCGCGGCGAGCGCTGCGCCTTCGCGCTGGCGGCCGCTCTTCAGCTCGCCGAGGGCGCGCTCGAACAGTTCGAGCGCGGCGGCGTTGAGCGCCTGCGGGTCGGCGGCGTCGGCCACCAGCACGCCCGGCCAGCCCAGCACTTCCAGCGG
>DASQBU010000131.1:0-8610 GCA_035635035.1 Pseudomonas sp. | reverse complement strand
CCGGGCATCTACGTGCAGCGCCTGGTGCTCAACGCCAACCCGGAAAAACGCATCGAAGTCCGCACGGTGAGGAACTGAACATGGCCTGGACCCGCGAAGAAATGGCGCAGCGCGCCGCCCAGGAGCTGCAGGACGGCTTCTACGTCAACCTCGGCATCGGCCTGCCGACCCTGGTCGCCAACTACATTCCCGAGGGCATGGACGTCTGGCTGCAGAGCGAGAACGGCCTGCTCGGCATCGGCCCGTTCCCCAGCGAGGAGGAGGTCGATGCCGACCTGATCAACGCCGGCAAGCAGACCGTCACCACCCTGCCGGGCAGCAGCTTCTTCGACAGCGCCGAGAGTTTCGCGATGATCCGCGGCGGCCACATCAACCTGGCCCTGCTCGGCGCCATGCAGGTCTCCGAGCGCGGCGACCTGGCCAACTGGATGATCCCCGGCAAGATGGTCAAGGGCATGGGCGGCGCCATGGATCTGGTCGCCGGGGTCAAGCGCGTGGTGGTGCTGATGGAGCACACCGCCAAGGGCGGCACGCACAAGATCGTCAAGCGTTGCGGCCTGCCGCTGACCGGCCTGGGGGTGGTCGACCGGATCATCAGCGACCTGGCCGTGCTGGACATCACCGATGCCGGCCTGCAGCTGGTGGAGATCGCCCCGGGGGTGAGCTTCGACGCGCTGCAGGCGGCCACCGGCTGCACCATCCTGCGCTGAGCACCCGGGGCTTCGCCCCGGCTGGCCCGGCTTTCACGTTCCCTGGCAGCACCCGCGGCGGGCGCCGCCGGGATCGCGCTCGTCCGGCGCGCAGCGCCGGGCGCTTCGCCTGGAACCCGTCTCGCGGCCCGTTGCGAGGCCGCCGGGACCACCGCCGCATCGCCCCAGGTCAGCGCTCCTTGCGCGGCACGATGTTGTGCTGGGCGCGCCAGGCTGCCGGCGGCATGCCGAACTGGGCGATGAACCAGCGGGTGAACGAGCTGGGCATGGAGTAGCCGAGCATGTCGGCGATGCGTCCCAGCGAGTAGCCGGAGTTCTCCAGATAGCGGATCACCAGGTCGCGCCGCACGCCGTTGATCAGCTCGCTGAAGCTGGAGCCGCCTTCCTCCAGGCGGCGCTGCAGGGTGCGCACGTTCATCCCCAGGTTGCTGGCGATCTGCTCGATGGTCGCGCGGCCCATCGGCAGCAGCAGGTAGATGGTCTTGCGCACGTCGAACACCAGCGAGTGCTCGCCCTCGATCTGCAGCGAGTCCAGGTAGCGCTGGGCGTGGCGCGCCATCGCGGCGTTGGCCAGCGGGTTGGCGGTGTCCAGGTCGGCGGTGGGGCAGACGATGCCGTTGAACTCGCTGCCGAACTCCAGCTTGCAGCCGAAGATGCGCCGGTGCACGGTCAGGTCCGCCGGCGCCTCGTGGGTGAAGTTGACGCTGAGCGGATGCCAGTGTGCGCCGAGCAGGGCGGCGCAGAAGCGGTGCATCACGGCGATCGCCAGCTCGATGGCCTGGCGGCTGTGCGCCGGCATGTCGGTGACCACTTCCTCGCGGATGATCACCGTCTTGCCGGCTTCCTCGATGAAGATCGCCAGCGACTCGTTGAGCAGGTGGCGGTACTGCACGATCACCTGCAGGGCGTCGCGCAGGGTGCGCTGGTGGCTGAGCAGCAGGCTGACCTCGCCGAAGTCCGACAGCTGGCGCAGTTCGGCCATGCGCAGGCCGAACGTCTCGCAGCCGCTGGCGCGCGCCGATTCCTCGAGCAGGCTGACCGCGGCGGAGACCGGGATGCGCTGCTTGGGATCGTTCAGCTGCGAGGCGCTGAGGCCTACCTGCGACAGCAGGTGGTGGGCGTTCAGGCCCAGGTGGCGGGCGACTTCCAGGTAGTTGGTGAGCACGGCGGAGCGGGCGAGGGCGGTCATCTTGTTGTTTCCACGCTTTGTCAAATGGCGTCCCGCTACGCTGGCGGGTGCCCACTTATAGCGTCCGCGTCGCGATATGAGAAGCCGCTGCCGGTCGAGGCGCCGCGCTCCGCCCGTGCGCTTTTCCGGATGCGCCCCAGTCCGGCCGCGGCAAACCCGCGAAACGGGCTCCGACCAGCGAACCCGGCCTGTCACCAAATGAAAAGTGCGTGACGCAAAATGTAAAGCGGCCAGGGGGTGGGCTCTTTACTGTGGATCCAGAAGCGTTCGGCGGGTCAGCCGCCGCGTCATCGAGTGCAAGGGTCCCGAAATGGAAAAACTGCAAACCGCCGCCACCGTCCTGATCGTTCCCGGGCTGCGCGACCACGTTGCCGAGCATTGGCAAACGCTGCTGGAAGCCCGCCTGGCCAAGGTGCGCTCGGTGCCGCCGCTGCAAGCCGACAAGCTCGACTGCGCGGCGCGGGTCGAGGCGATCCAGCGCGAACTGGCGCAGATCGACGGCCCGGTGATTCTGGTGGCGCACAGCGCCGGCACCTTGATGGTGGCGCACTGGGCGGCCCGCCATCGCCACCAGATCAAGGGCGCCCTGCTGGCCGCGCCACCGGACCTGGGCGCCAGCTGGCCGGAAGGCTATCCGACCCCGGACACCCTGCGCGCCAATGGCTGGGATCCGCTGCCGCGCGGCCCGCTGCCGTTCCCCAGCATAGTCGCGGCGAGCAGCAACGATCATCTGGCCAGCCTCGAGGCGGCCACCCGCCTGGCCGAGGCGTGGGGCAGCCAGCTGCTCAACCTCGGCGCGGTCGGTCACCTCAATCCGGCGTCCGGCTACGGCCCGTGGCCGGAGGCCGAGCGATTCATCGCCGTGCTGGATGGCCAGGAGGCGCTCGTCCGGTAAGTCCTCCCTCGCGGGTCAAGATCCAAAAATAAAAATAAGCGAAGGCAACACCATGCATAACAACAAGAACTCCAGCGCCCTCCCGCTGCGTCGCAGCCTGCTGGCCTCGGCCATCATGCTGGCCTCTCTCCCCGCCGCCCACGCCGTCGAGATCCATACCGGCAACCAGGACTGGACGGTACGCTTCGACAACACGCTCAAGTACAACTACGGCGTGCGCACCGAAAGCGCCGACAAGCGCATGCTGGCGACGCCGAACAACAACGACGGCGACTACAACTTCCGCAAAAGCGGCACCAATATCACCAACCGTGTCGACCTGTTGTCCGAGCTGGATGTGATCTACAAGGACTCGATGGGCGTGCGGGTCAGCGCCGCCAGCTGGTACGACAAGGCTTACGAGAACACCGGCGCCCACGACAATCCCTTCCCCAACGGCAATGGCGAGCAGTCCGGGATCAACCCGAGCCTGAACGGCCTGCCGGGCACCGGCACTCCGCTGGGCAGCCCGCACCTGAGCCACTACGCCCAGCGCTACTACAACGGCCCGTCGGGCGAGATTCTCGACGCCTTCGTGTTCTACAAGACCGACGTGGGCGAGGGCTCCCAGCTCAGTGCCAAGGCGGGCTGGCACAACCTGTTCTGGGGCGAGACCCTGCTCAACCCGGTCCATTCGCTCAGCTACGGCCAGTCGGGTCTGGACCTGGCCAAGCTGGCCGCCTCGCCGGGCACCGAGGCCAAGGAACTGTTCGTTCCGCGCAACCAGCTGTCCGCTTCCTTCCAGGTCAATCCCGAACTGACCCTGGCCGCGCAGTACTTCATCGACTGGGACCCCGCGCGCCTGCCCGAGGCCGGCACCTTCTATGGCGGCTCCGACCTGCTCAATCAGGGCGCGCAGAGCTTCCTGCTCGGGCATACCGGCACGCCGGGGCTGATCCCGGTGCAGGGCGCGCTGACCAACATCCGCCGCGGGCATGACCTGCAGCCCGGCAAGAGCGGCGACTGGGGCGTGATGGCCAAGTGGTCGCCGGAGTGGCTGGACGGCACCCTGGGCATCTACTACCGCAAGACCTCGGAGATCCTGCCGCAGGCCTGGCTCGATGCCCGCGGGCTGACCGTCGGCAGCGGTCCCTTCGGCACCCCGCCGACCAGCCGGTCGGCGGCGGTCGGCAACCTGTACAACTCGCTCAAGAGCGCCACCTACCAGTTCGCCTACGCCGACAACATCGATATCTATGGCCTCAGCCTGTCCAAGGAAATCGCCGGGGTCAGCGTCGGCAGCGACCTGAACATCCGCCACAACATGCCGCTGGCCAGCATCCCGGCGATCCTCAGCTCCACCAGCCCGAGCGGGCTGGGCGCCGGTTTCGGCCTGCTGCCCGCGCGCCTGCCGGCCACCGGCGTGGTGTACGACGTGCCGAGCCGCGGCGACAGCATGAGCGCCACCGGCGACACCCTGCACTGGACCCTCAACGGCCTGGTGACCCTCGGCAAGACCCCGGTGTTCGACTCGGCGACCCTGCTGGGCGAGCTGTACTACAGCAACCTGCTGAAGCTCGATCACAAGAATGCCGCGCTGTACAAGGGCCAGGGCAGCTACCACGGCATCGACCAGCCGACCCGCGACAACTGGGGCATCGCGGTCAACTTCACCCCGACCTGGTACCAGGTCTTCCCCGGCGTCGACCTGAACATGCCGGTTTCCCTCAACCTCGGCCTGGATGGCATTTCCCCGGTGCAAGGCGGTGGCGCGGAAGGCACCGGAAACTACTCGATCGGCGTCGGCGCGATCATCTACAACCAGTACTTCGTCGACCTGAAATACGTGGATGCCTTCGGCAAGACCGAATCCTGCAAGGATGGCCAAACCGATGGGGCCACCCCGAACGCCTTCGATGGCAAGCAGAGTTACACCTGCTACGGCGGCGGCTACTCGTCCTTCTCTGGCGGAGGTTCGACCACTGAAGACCGCGGCGCGGTGTACCTGACCCTGAAAACCACCTTCTGATTCACGTATTTCTTAGCCACGAGCAGGAAAACAATAAGATGAAATTCGTGCACTCCGTATTGGCTGTCTCCCTCACCCTGGCCCTCGCCGGCCAGGCCCACGCCTCCGTATCCGCCCAGGAAGCCGCCAAGCTGGGCACCAGCCTGACCCCGGTCGGCGCCGACATGGCCGCCAACGCCGATGGCTCCATCCCTGCCTACAAGGGCGGGCTGGTCACGCCGCCGGCCGGCTTCAAGCCGGGCGACGCCATCCGTCCCGACCCCTACGCCAGCGAGAAGCCGCTGCTGAGGATCGATGGCAAGAACGTCGACCAGTACAAGAACCTGTTGACCGCCACCACCGTCGAGCTGGCCAAGCGCTATCCCAGCTTCCACGTGGACGTCTACCCGACCCATCGTTCGGTGGCCCTGCCGCAGGGCGTGCTGGACAACACCCTGAAGAACGCCACCAGCGCCCAGGCGCTGGAAGGCGGCACGGCGGTGGACAAGGTGCTGCCGGGGATTCCCTTCCCGATCCCGAAAACGGGCGCCGAGGCGATGTGGAACTTCCTGCTGCGCTACCAGGGCGTGAGCATGATGGCCAAGTACGACTCGTGGAACATCGATGCCTCGGGGGTTCCGAGCCTGTCGACCACCGGCCAGGCGTACATCAGCTATCCCATCTACGAGGACATGTCCAAGCCGATCGGCGCCGAGGACACCTACTACCAGATGAAGCTGACCTACACCGCGCCGGCCCGGCGCGTCGGCGAGGCGATGATGCTGCGCGACGCGGCCAACCCGCTCAAGCAGCCGCGCCATGCCTGGCAGTATCTGCCCGGCCAGCGCCGGGTGAAGCTGGCGCCGAACCTGGCCTACGACACCCCGAACCCGGGCACCTCGGGCGCGGGCACCTACGACGACGTGTTCGTCTTCAACGGCGCGCTGGATCGCTACGACTGGAAGCTGGTCGGCAAGCAGGAGATGTACGTCCCGTACAACACCTACAACCTGACCTACCAGCGCGACATCAAGAAGCTGACCACGCCGAACCATGTGGCACCGGAGTTCGTGCGCTGGGAGAAGCACCGCGTCTGGGTGGTGGAGGGCACGCTGAAGTCCGGCGCGCGGCACATCTATCACAAGCGCCGCTTCTACCTGGACGAGGACAGCTGGGTCGCCCTGGCTTCCGACCAGTATGACGCCAGCGGTCAGCTCTATCGTGGCTCCTACGCGTTCCTCACCCAGAGCTACGACAAGCAGACCCCGGACGCCACGCCGTTCATGATCTACGACCTGATCGGCGGCACCTACAACATCAACGGTGTGGTCGGCCCGTACGACGGCATCCGCTACATCGAGCCGCTGTCCAAGACCCAGTGGTCGTCGGAGTCCCTGGCCGGTGCCGGCATCCGCTAGTCCCTCCCGGTGAAAAGTCCCCGTCCGGCCCGCTTTCCCGAAGGCGGGCCGGACGGGCCCCGGCAGTTGCCGGCTTCCGATCACGCCGCCGGGCGGCACCCCAGGTGCAACCCGACGCGGTTTTCCCAAGAGGACGGGGTATGGGTTCTTTCAAGAAGTGCGTGCTGGTGGCGCTGAGCGTCGCGCTGCTCTCGCTGCAGGGTGTGGCCAACTCGGCCGACTACGTGGATGTGCTGGACCTGCCGGCGCAGCCGAGTGCGCTGGCGCTGCGCAGCCCGCTGCGCGATGTGGCGCGCGCCGGCGCGCGGCTGGTCGCGGTCGGCCAGCGCGGCCACATTCTCTACTCCGACGATGGCGGCAAGCGCTGGCAGCAGGCCAGCGTGCCGGTGAGTTCCGACCTGAATGCCGTGCAGTTCCCCACGGACCGGCAGGGCTGGGCGGTCGGCAACGATGGCGTGGTGCTGCACAGCAGCGACGGCGGCGCCACCTGGGTGAAGCAACTGGACGGTCGGCAGATCGGCAAGCGGGTGCTGGAGCATTACCGCGCGCTGGCCGCCGCGGAGCCCGGCAACGAGCGCTGGAGCCAGTTCGTCGCCGAGGGCCAGCGGCTGGTCGACGAGGGCGCCGACAAGCCGTTCCTCGACGTCTGGTTCGCCAACGACCAGCGCGGTTATGCGGTCGGGGTGTTCAACCTGATCCTGCACACCGAAGACGGCGGGCAGACCTGGGTGCCGATGGAAGACCGCACCGACAACCCGCAGAGCTTCCATCTCAACGCCATCGCGGCGGTGGGCGACGACCTGTACATCGCCGGCGAACAGGGCCTGCTGCTCAAGTGGGATGCCGGCCAGCAGCGTTTCGCGGCCCTGCCGACGCCCTACCAGGGCAGCTGGTTCGGGGTCATCGGCAAGCCGGGCGAGGTGCTCGCCTACGGCCTGCGCGGCCACGCGTTCCGCAGCACCGACGGCGGGCAGAACTGGACCCCGGTGAATACCGGCCTGCAGACCAGCATCACCGCGGCCAGCCTGGATGCGGCCGGGCGTTTCTGCCTGTTCACCCTGGCCGGGCATGCCTTGCGCAGCCAGGACGAGGGCGCGAGCTTCGCGCTCGTGCCCCAGCAGGCCCTGGCGCCGGTTGCCGGAGCGGCTCTCGACGGCAACGGAGAACTGGTGCTGGTGGGCGAGCGTGGCGTGCGCACGCTGGTCCTTGAATAACTCGAACAAGAATTACAAAGAGTACCTAGCGATGGCCAACATCAAGCAAGACACCATGCCGGTGATCCGCGACCCGCGCGAGTTCGACACTCGCACCGGTAACCTGCTGGAGCGGCTGGTCTTCAACTACCGACCGCTGTTCGTCCTGTTCATGGTGGTGGTCACCCTGGTGCTGGGCTACATGGCGGTCAGTCGCCTGGAGCTGCGCCCCAGCTTCGAGAAGATGATTCCGCAGAGCCAGCCCTACATCCAGAACTACCTGGAGAACCGCAAGTCGCTGCGCGGCCTGGGCAATTCGGTGCGGGTGGTGATCGAAAACACCCAGGGCGACATCTTCGATCCCGAGTACCTGGACGTCCTCAAGCAGGTCAGCGACGAGCTGTTCCTCACCGAGGGCGTCGACCGGGCGTGGATGAAGTCGTTGTGGAGCCCGTCCGTGCGCTGGACCGAGGTCACCGAGGAGGGCTTCCAGGGCGGCCCGGTGATGCCCGACGACTACAAGGGCACGCCCGCCGACATCGAGCAGTTGCGCCAGAACATCAACCGCGCCGGCCTGGTCGGCAGCCTGGTGGCCAAGGATCTCAAGTCGACCATGCTGATCGTGCCGCTGCTCGATCAGGACTCGGCCACCGGCCGGGGGATCAACTACCACGAGTTCTCCCAGGTGCTCGAGGAGAAGCTGCGCAACCAGTACGAGTTCGCCGGCCACCGCGCCGCGGGCGGGAAGGGCGCGGAGGGCAGCGGCAAGTACAAGGTGCGCGTGATCGGCTTCGCCAAGCTGGTCGGCGACCTGATCGACGGCCTGATCCAGGTGATGATGTTCTTCGCCATGGCGGTGGTCAGCGCCTTCTTCATCATCCTGCTGTACACCCGCTGCCTCCGCAGCACCCTGCTGGTGATCGTCTGTTCGCTGACCGCGGTGGTCTGGCAGCTGGGCATCGTCGCCGCTCTGGGCTACGCCATCGATCCCTACTCGATCCTGGTGCCGTTCCTGATCTTCGCCATCGGCGTGTCGCACGCGGCGCAGAAGATGAACGGGATCATGCAGGACATCGCCCGCGGCACCCACAAGCTAGTCGCGGCGCGCTACACCTTCCGCCGCCTGTTCATCGCCGGGGTCACCGCGCTGCTGGCCGACGCGGTCGGTTTCGCCGTGCTGATGCTGATCGACATCCCGGTGATCAAGGACCTGGCCAT
>DASQBU010000130.1:0-3387 GCA_035635035.1 Pseudomonas sp. | reverse complement strand
ATTGCAAGGAATTCGCCGCACTCCATCGTTTGAATAGAGAAAATCCGTGCGAACGCATGGATTTTCTCTTGTCCTGCCGTTTTCGACGTGAAATCCTTGCGATCACAAGGATTGGCCGCAGGCTACCCCTGCGCTTGCAGGAAAACCTTGCGAACACAGGGATGCCACCATGCACATCGAACTCGATTCCGCCGACGCCATCGGCCCCGTCGTGCGGGCCAGCCGCAAGGCCCAGTCCACCCGCCAGGACGATGCCGCCGGCAGCATCGGCGTCAGCGAGTCGTTCATGGGCAAGGTGGAGAGCGGCGACGACAGCGTGCAGTGGGGCAAGCTGTTCCAGGTGCTGGAAGGACTCGGCGTGCGGGTGATCCTCGACGTCCCCGACGAGGCAGCAGATCAGCTCGCCGCCGCGCAGCAGCTGCTCGCCCGCCGGCAGCGCGCCAGGGCCGAGCGCCAGACGAAGGGCGCCGGGGCCGGGGAGGAGCGCTGATGCAACGCTCGCTGCTGGCCTGGATCGACCACCGGATGATCGGCATCCTGCGCGACCGTGACGGCATCTGGTCCTTCCGCTATGCGCCGGTCTGGCTGGAGGCGCCGGGCAATTTCGCCCTGTGCCCCGATTTGCCCCTGCAAGCCGAAGAGCTGCTGGACGGCAGCACGCGGCGGCCGGTGCAGTGGTACTTCGACAACCTGCTGCCCGAGGAGGGCCAGCGGGTGCTGCTGGCCAACGCCGCCAGGGTCGATGGCGCCGATGCCTTCGGCCTGCTCGGCCACTACGGAGCGGAATCCGCTGGCTCGCTGACCCTGCTGCCGCCGGGAGCCGAACAGGCCGAGGGCGGCCTGCGGCCCTTGCACGATGCCGACCTGAGCGCGCGCATCGCCGCCATGCCCAGTGTTCCGCTGGTCGAAGGCTCGCTCAAGCGCATGTCGCTGGCCGGCGCCCAGCACAAGCTGGCCGTGGTGCTGCAGGACGGCCAGCTGTTCGAGCCGGCCGGGCGCACGCCCTCGACGCATATCCTCAAGCCCGACCATCCCCATCCGTCCTACGCGCACTCGGTGGTCAACGAATGGTTCGTGATGACCCTGGCCCGCCGGCTCGGCCTGGCGGTGCCGAAGGTGGAGCGCCGCTACGTGCCGCAGCCGGTGTACCTGATCGAGCGCTTCGACCGCCAGCAGGGCGCCGAAGGCTGGCGCCGGCTGCACAGCATCGACGCCTGCCAGCTGCTCGGGCTGAGTGCCGCCTACAAGTACCTCGAAGGCAGCGTGGGTCGGCTGGACGAACTGGCGGTCGCCTGCCGCAGCACGGCGGTGGCGCGCACCGCGCTGTTCCAGTGGCTGGTGTTCAACGTACTGGTGGGCAACACCGACGCGCACCTGAAGAACCTCAGCTTCCTGGTGTCCCGCGCCGGCATCCAGCTGGCGCCGTTCTACGACCTGATCTGCACCGCCGTGTACGACACCCCGGCATTCGGCCAGTCCCGCTGGCCGGCCGCGACCAGCATGGCCTGGCCGCTGCAGGGTCGTGCACGGATCGCCGAGATCGACCGCCAGTGCCTGCTGGAAGCGGGGGAGGCCATGCGCATCAAGCCGGCCACGGTCGCGCGTCTGCTGGACAGTCTGAAGGACAGGATCGCCAGCGAGGCGCAGGCACTCTATGCGCAGGTCGAGCGGGAGAATGCCGAGCTGCTCGCCCGGCGCCCGGAGCTGGCCGCCACCCTGGCCGGCGAACTGCGCTGCCTGCGGACCATCCTCCATGTGGTGATCGCCGAGCAGGTGGCGCGCCTCACGTGACGCCGAAACAGCATCCCGGATGAGCAGATCCGCCGCAGACTTCGGCCGTGGACATCAGCCGGCGGCGCGGCGCGCCTTCTTGGCTTCCGCCTCGGCTGCCATGGCCTTGTGCTCGTACTCCCAGCCCTTGCAGGCCAGAGCCACATGCTTGGGGATCAGCGCCGCGCCGCTGCTGTAGGCAGTGATGGTGCGCCGGGTAAAGCCCAGCTCGATGGCCGCCGTGCTCAGGGAGAGCCGGTTGGCGGCCAGCCACTGTTTGAAGGCCTGGGTCGGCATTACCTCGCCGGCCTGCTCCAGTGCCAGGCGGTGCAGGGTGGTGGCGGCCAGTTCGAGGTCGTCACCCCAGGTCACATCGAAGCCCCAGTCGCCGACCTGAACCTCGCGGAATCGCTCCGGATCAGCCAGCGGTTCGAGCACCGGAAAGCTGCGGATGTACTCGGCCAGCTCGACGGTATAGCGCTTGCGGTTGCCGAACTCGACCTGCAGGGCGAGCTGGCCGGCAACGGGCGCCACGCTGCGGATGCGGACTTTGCGGGTCATGGTCTAGTTCCTCCGGTTCTGCTCGTCCCATACCTGCCAAAGCGTGGCGGTATGTTGCGCCGCCCACGCCAGGGCAGCCTTGAGGGCCTTGGGCTCGGCGCCTTTGCCGAGCACCTTGAGCCCGTCGATCTCCACCAGCGACTCGCCCTCGGGCGTTTGCACATGAAAGTGCGGCGGCGCGTGGTCGTCCGGGTAGATCTTGATCTCCCAGTGCGGTCGCTGTGTACGGTGGCCATGGGCTGGATGCTAGGGAAATATTTTCCCTGGGGAAAGGGTGCGTGGCGGCATGTTCGAAACCGGGAATTGCTTTCCCGATAAACCGTACGGCAGCGATCAGCCGCACAAAATGCCGACAATCGACGCGAACATGCGGTCGGCGGCAGAGTGGCCGTCGTGCAGCGGAGTGCAGAACAGCGCCCGGGCATTGGCGTGGTTGGCGTCCAGCGCCGCATCGATATACGGCGCGCCGGCCACATGCCACTTGCGCCCCAGCCGCGCCACCAGATCGGACGAATCCGGCCGCCCCGGCTCGGCGCGCACGTTGATCCAGCAGCCGCTGCGCGGCGCCGGCCGGCGGTAGGGAATCCGCGAGCCCAGCCGCACCAGCAGCCCCGAACCCACCGGGTCCAGGGTCACCAGCATCTCCACCCGAGAGCCCCATTCAGTCAGCCGCTGCGACAGATGCGCGCCACTCCAGGCGCCGAGGCTGTGGCCGACGATATAGATGGGGGTGGCCTTGTCCGGGATGGCGGGCAGGATCAGCCGCGCGATGGCCGACGCGCCGTGCACTTCGTGATAGCCGAGATATAGGGAGCGGCAGGCCCCCGCCAGCCCGGCTTGCGCGAGGCGCCGCTCGAACGGTTCCTGCGCGTAGGCGATGTTGCGGTAGGGGCCGGCGAGGTAGTAGGGCTGCTTGTCGCCGGCGCCGCCGATGAAGAGGGCGAGGGCGTGATGTTCGGAATGTGGTGCACCGCTTGTTCCGCTGGGATGAAGGTTTGGGCTACTCATCGAGGGCTCTTCCCGGACGCGCTACATGGTGTTGTACGGCGGTAGGGT
>DASQBU010000129.1:0-4973 GCA_035635035.1 Pseudomonas sp. | reverse complement strand
CGCAGTACGGCTTCTACAGCAAGGCGGCCGGCGCCGACGGGCCGAACGCCGACGACCTGCAGATTTCGCTGACCGGCTTCCAGCTCGGCGGCGTCGCCCAGGCAGCCGGGAGCTTCTCGCTCACCGAACAGTCACCTTCGCCGGACGGGAGTGGCAACTACCACTGGACCGGCTCGCTGTCGGGCGACTTCAACAACGACGGGACGGTGGACGCCACTCCCTTGGCCTTCACCCTGACCGCGCGGGCGGACGGCAAGTACGTGCTCGACCTGGCGACGCCGGTGCAATCCTCGACGACGACCGATACCGCGAACGGCGCGCTGGGAGCCGGCGGTCCGGACCCGGTGCAGACGCTGTCCATTCCGGCGACGTCAACCAGTCCCGCAGAAACCGTCGTCTTCTTCTCGGCGAAGATCGCCGCGTCAGCCGGCGACATCGCCGCAGGGATCATCCAAGGGGCAACCGACCCCACGGAAGCAGCCTTGCAAGGCCCCCCGCTGGCGTCGTTCATCGACCCGCGCAGCATGAACGTCAGTACCGCGGGCATCGGGGTGGACAACAACAACATGAACGGCTACGGCGCGAGCGGCGACTCCGCGATCATTGACGATCCCGCTGGTAACACCCCGTCGGACGACAGCATGGTCATCAACCCGGGCACGCTGGTCGACAAGGTACGCGTGTTCATCGACAACTCGGTGACCGGCTACGACTACACCGGCGGCGAGCGGCTGCAATACCGGACCTTCTACGCAGACGGTACCTGGTCGGACTATACGACGGTGGTCGGCGACCTCGGCAAGGGGGCGGCGCCGAAATACTTCGAGATCGATGGTGCGGGCCATAAGATCGACGCGG
The DNA here is from genome assembly GCA_035635035.1 of Pseudomonas sp. Lineage (GTDB taxonomy): Bacteria > Pseudomonadota > Gammaproteobacteria > Pseudomonadales > Pseudomonadaceae > Geopseudomonas. The sequence goes on along the minus strand of DASQBU010000129.1, from coordinate 4,115 downwards.
TGCAGCTCACGATGCTGTACGGCGAGATCAAGATTCCGAACATCCAGTTCGTCACCGTGACGGAGAGCCTCGCGAAGGACATCGGCCTCGACTTCACCGCGTCCTTGACCGATAAGGATGGCGATTCGGTGTCGAGTAACTTCTCTGCCGATCTGTTCGCGAACAAGGCGGCCAGCGCGACCTTCGACTACGAGCTGATCGGCACGGCGCTCGTGGCGGACGCCTTCGATGTCGATCTGGCGACGACGCGGAACGACTACAAGATCAGCGGCTTCGATGCGAGTCCAACCCTGCGCGACACGCTGGTGCTCATCGGCGACCCGACCGCCACGGTCCAATCGATCGACAACACCGGCACCGACAGCATCGTGACGATCGCCGAGTCCGCGGCGTCCGGTGGGCAAATAACGACCATCACCGTGGTCGGGGTCGACCTTCTCAATACCGACATCGTGCATGGCGCCTGAGGTAGCGCGCGCGTGAACGGATGCGAGGGTGGCGTAGGAGCCACCCTCGCATTGCTTTTGGCAGTTCCAGTATGCGATCCGCACGAGCGCATCCGCTGTGAGCGATCAAGCACCACCAGGGTTAGTGAGCGTAGCGATGGATACAGGTTCTTGAGGCGGGAAACGACTAGAAGATCATCCTGGGCATCTTGCGGCAGATTACCGGCAGGCAGGGCAGGGTGACGGCCTGGGCGCCCAAAATGGCGGTCAGACCGTCCTGTGGTGACGCGGAATTCACTCCCACTCCATCCAGCCGGACGGGGGCGGATCGTCGTCGTTGGTGAGGCCGTGCTTCAACGCGTACATCAGCAAGTCGATGCGATTGATGAGGTTGAGCTTGTGATAGATGCTGCTGAGGTGGTTGTGCACGGTGTGCTCGCTGATGCCCAGGCGCCCGGCGATGCTCAGGTACTTGGCGGACGGGTCCCCCACGATGGCGCGGATCAGCTCCCTCTCGCGCAGCGTCAGCTGCGCCTGTTTCGCCTGTTCCCGATTGCCCTTCAAGGGGATGTGCCCGTTCGCGGCATAGCCGGAAAGCCCACCGGACCAGGCTCTGTCCAGGCCGATGTCGCGACGGTGGGCCTGGAGGATGGCCCGGATGATCGACTCCGGCGGGTCTTCGGCCAGCACGATGCCGCGTGCGCCGGCCTCCAGCGCCTGGGCAACGGGGATGGCCTCGTACAGGCCCTTGAGCACCAGCACTTTCGTTTCGGCGCGGCGGGTGAGCCCGGTGATGACCTCCAACGGGTCCAGCGCATCCGGAAAGAAACTGAAGAAAATGACCTCGGGATTCAACTGATCGGCAAGATCCAGCGCCCGGGTATAGGTGCTGGCCTGTCCCCCCACTTCCATTCGGGGCCTCTTGGCATTGATCACGTCGTGGAGCCCCATGAGCACAAGGGGACGACAATCGATCAGCATTACGCGTATCGGTTTTTTGTGGGCCGGCATTACCATCCTCGCTCCCCTGAAAAATGAACTTCAGTCGGCGTCGTGGTAGAAGGAGAGGCAACCCGGCCGTCTTGACGGGCAAGACCCTGGGCTTTCCGGCCCCGCATCGCTGCGGGTGTGGCTTGGGCTATCGGCTTCTTTCGGTCGGAACCTGATCCGCACGCAGACTGCAGTGCGCTACTGTGTCCCGAGCCCGGGCCGATCCCCCTGACCACCCGCTCGAGACGTCAAAACAAGGCTTTCCGAAGCCAAACCCAGATAGCGATGCATTGCCGCGTTGGGCAGCGCACCAGAGACGGTCTACGGAAAGCATATGCACTGGCCGGCCGGCTTTTAGACGGGTTCGAGATTTTCATTATTTGAATCGGCGATTTCGCTGGGGATGGCCAAGCTCAGAGGCCGGCCCTTGCGGCGGATGTCCTGGCGTTTATTGATCTGCAGGCGGCTCGTCCCCCGACACGAGCGGCGCGGTGCCCGCCGCCCGGTCCAGACGGCGACCGATCTTTCCGCCGGCCGGTTCAGCATTTGCCCGCCCGCCGTGGTCATAGGCAGGCCTGCCCCCTTTTCCTCGAGGTTCTCCCATGAAAGCGCTTCACTCCCTCGCCCTGGCCACCGCGCTGCTGGTGGCGGCCGGTTCGGCTTCCGCCTTCAGCCTGGAAGAGGCCGCCCAGGCAGCCGCGGCGATGGCCGGCAACGGCGGCAATGCCAGCAGCGGCGGCGTCAACGGCAATGCCGCCAGCTTTCCGGCCGGCGGCGGTGCTGGCGGTCTTGCCGGCCTCGGCGCGCTCGGCGGCCTGGGCGGCGCGGGCAATGCGTCGGCCCTCGGCCTGGTCAACGCCCTCGGCGCGCTCAACGTGACGCCGCAGCAGGCGGTGGGCGGCACCGGCGCGCTGCTCAGCCTGGCGCAGAACAGTCTGGGCCGCGACCAGTATTCGCAGTTGAGCGGCGCGGTGCCGGGGCTGGACCAGCTCACCGGCAGCAACGGCCTGAACCAGCTGGGGGCGCTGAGCGGCCTGCTCGGCGGCGGCCAGCAACAGCCGGTGCCGGAGCAGACCGGCGCGCTGCTGAACAACGTCAGCAACCTGCAGCAGCTCAATCAGGCGTTCTCCGCGCTGGGCATGCAGACCGGGCTGGTCGCCCAGTTCGCGCCGATCCTGCTGCAGTTCCTCGGCGCCCAGGGCGTCGGCAACAGCCTGCTGCAGAACCTCAGCGGGGCGTGGGGCGTGCCCGGCGCCTTGGCGCCGGCGGCGGGGCTCAACGTGCCGGCGGCGACCGGCGGCGGCTACTGATTCCCTCGGCGCGGGCGCGCAGCTGGCCGCAGCCGCCGTCGATGTCCTGCCCCGCGGAGTTGCGGACCTTGGTCAGCACGCCGCGGCTGTGCAGGTAGCGGACCATCTGCACGATGCGCTCGCCGTCCGGGCGCTGGAAGGCGTCGCCCTCCAGGCTGTTGTAGGGGATCAGGTTCATCACCGCGTACTTGCCCTTGAGCAGGCGCAGGATGCCGTCCATTTCCTCGACGCTGTCGTTGAGGCCCTTGAGCAGCGTCCACTGGTACTGGATCGGATAGCCGGAGGCACGGGCGTAGGCCTCGCCCAGCTCGACCAGCTCCGCCGGGTCGAGCTGCGGCGCGCGCGGCAGCAGCTCGCGGCGCAGCTCGGCGCGGGTGGTGTGCAGCGACAGGGCCAGCGCCGGTTTGACCCGTTCGCGGGGCAGGCGCTCGAACACCCGCGGGTCGCCGACGGTGGAGAACACCAGGTTCTTGTGGCCGATGCCGCCCTCGGTGCCGAGCAGGTGGATCGCTTCCAGCACGTTGTCGAGGTTGTGCGCCGGCTCGCCCATGCCCATGAACACCACCTTCTTCACCGGGCGGAAGCGCCGCGCCAGCGCCACCTGGGCGACGATCTCGGCGCTGCCGACCTGGCGCAGCAGGCCGCTCTTGCCGGTCATGCAGAACACGCAGCCCACCGCGCAGCCGACCTGGGTCGACACGCACAGGCCGTCGCGCGGCAGCAGCACGCTCTCGACCATCTGCCCGTCGGCCAGCTCGACCAGCAGGCGCGCCGAGCCGTCGGCGCCGGGGTGTTCCGAGCGCAGCCGCGCCAGGCCGGCGAACGCTTCGTCGAGCGCCGGCAGCGCTGCGCGCACGCTGAGGGGGAAATAGTCCTGGGCCGGGCGGTTGCGCGGCCCGCTGTCCAGCGGCCGGCCACTGAGCCAGGCGCGGATGATCCGCCCGCTGTGGCAGGGCTGGGCGCCGCAGGCGGCGAGACGGGTGTGGAGGTCGTGGATGCGCATAGGGCGCGCATCCTATCACTTGGCCGCGGAGCGGGGCAGATGAGCCCGGCGAGCGGAGCCGGTGGCCCGGCAGGCATGAAAAAGGCCGCCGGACAAGGGCGGCCTCGGCTGTCCGGCGCTCAGCTCACGGCCGCTCGGACAACTCTTCGCGGCAGCTCGAGGGCAGCGGGTGCGGGGCATCCAGGCGGGCCTGCAGCCGCTCGGCGAAGGCTTCCGCTTCGGCCCGGCTCTTGAAGCGCAGCTCGCAGACGTCGACCCTGACCAACCAACACGACGAGTCCTCGACCTCTTGAATCTCGACCTTCATTGATGGAACCCTCGAAACATTGCCGTCACATGGCGGCGAACGAAATCTGATCATAGTCG
>DASQBU010000128.1:0-10960 GCA_035635035.1 Pseudomonas sp. | reverse complement strand
TTCACCGCCGCGGTGCTCGGCGGCATCGGCTCGCTGCCCGGCGCCATGCTCGGCGGCCTGCTGCTCGGCGTCGCCGAGGCGCAGTTCTCCGGGCTGGTCAACACCGACTACAAGGACGTGTTCAGCTTCGCCCTGCTGGTGTCGATCCTGATCTTCCGCCCGCAGGGCCTGCTCGGCCGGCCGCAGGTGGCCAAGGTATGAGCCGGCTCGCGACGCTGCGCCACGTCCTGCTGGACAGCCTGCTCGCCGGGCTGCTCGCCTTGGTGCTGTTCGGCCCCATCGTCGGCGTGGTGCTCGACGGCTACGGCTTCAACCTGCAGCCGGCACGGGTCGCCGTGCTGGTCGGCGCGGTGATGCTCGGCCGCCTGGCGCTCGGCCTGTTCCTGCGCAGTGCCCGCGGCCGCCTCTGGTTGCGGCACCTGGAGAGCGGCGGGGGCGGGGTCCAGGTGCTGGCCCCGGGGCAACGTCCGGCGCTGCGCTGGTTCGTGCCGCTGGTGCTGCTGGCCGCGGCGATCTTCCCGTTCCTGGCCAGCAAGTACCTGCTCACCGTGGCCATCCTCGGCCTGATCTACGTGCTGCTCGGCCTCGGCCTCAACATCGTGGTGGGCCTGGCCGGCCTGCTCGACCTGGGCTACGTGGCCTTCTACGCCATCGGCGCCTACGGTCTGGCGCTGGGCTACCAGTACCTCGGCCTCGGCTTCTGGAGCGTGCTGCCGCTGGCCGCGCTGGCGGCGGCGCTGGCCGGGGCGCTGCTCGGTTTCCCGGTGCTGCGCATGCACGGCGACTACCTGGCCATCGTCACCCTGGGTTTCGGCGAGATCATCCGCCTGGTCCTCAACAACTGGCTGGCGGTCACCGGCGGCCCCAACGGCATGCCGGTGCCGGCGCCGACCTTCCTCGGCCTGGAGTTCGGTCGCCGTGCCAGGGAAGGCGGTGTGCCGATCCACGAGTTCCTCGGCATCGCCTACGACCCCAACCTCAAGTTCGTGTTCCTCTACGTGGTGCTGCTGCTCGTGGTGCTGCTGGTGCTCTACGTCAAGGGGCGGCTGGTGCGCATGCCGATCGGCCGGGCCTGGGAGGCGCTGCGCGAGGACGAGATCGCCTGCCGCGCCCTGGGCCTCAACCACGTGCTGGTCAAGCTCTCGGCGTTCATGCTCGGCGCCTCCACCGCCGGGCTGGCCGGGGTGTTCTTCGCCAGCTACCAGGGCTTCGTCAACCCGAGCTCGTTCACCTTCTTCGAGTCGGCGCTGATCCTCGCCATCGTGGTGCTCGGCGGCATGGGCTCGACCCTCGGCGTGGTGCTCGCCGCCTTCGTCCTCACCGTGGCGCCGGAGCTGCTGCGCACCTTCGCCGACTACCGCGTGCTGCTGTTCGGCATGCTCATGGTGCTGATGATGATCTGGCGGCCGCGCGGGCTGATCCGCATCAGCCGCCGCGGCTTCGCCGTGCGGCCGGGGGTGGCGCCATGACCGGGGAACACGTGCTCACCGTCGAGCGGCTGTGCATGCAGTTCGGCGGCATCCGCGCGCTGCACGAGGTCAGCCTGGGCGTGCCGCGCGGCTCGATCACCGCGCTGATCGGCCCCAACGGCGCCGGCAAGACCACCCTGTTCAACTGCCTGACCGGCTTCTACCGCGCCAGTGCCGGCAGCATCCGCCTGTACACCCACGGCCAGGCCACCGACGTGCTGCCGGTGCTCGGCGAACCGTTCCAGCTCGGCGACCTGGTCCGCCCGCGGCGCCTGGCCAGCCGCCTGTGGTTCAAGCTGTTCGGCGGCACCCACCGGGTCAACCGCGCCGGCCTGGCGCGCACCTTCCAGAACATCCGCCTGTTCCGCGAGATGTCGGTGCTGGAAAACCTGCTGGTGGCCCAGCACCTGGGGCTCAATCGCAACCTGCTGGCCGGGGTGTTCAACACGGCCGCTTTCCGTCGCGCCGAGGAACAGGCGCTGGCCCACGCCTGCTACTGGCTGGAGGTGATGGATCTGCTCGACTGCGCCAACCGCCTGGCCGGCGAACTGGCCTACGGCCAGCAGCGCCGCCTGGAGATCGCCCGGGCCCTGTGCACCCGACCGCAGCTGCTGTGCCTCGACGAGCCGGCCGCCGGCCTCAATCCGGCCGAGACCGCGGCGCTCGGCGCGATCATCCGCCGCCTGCGCGACACGCACCGGCTGAGCGTGCTGCTGATCGAGCACGACATGGGCATGGTGATGGGCATTTCCGACCATGTCGTGGTGCTCGACCAGGGCGAGGTGATCGCCGCGGGCGCGCCGGCGGCGATCCGCTGCGATCCCCGGGTGATCGCCGCCTATCTCGGTGCCGACGAGGAGGAGCCGGCATGAGCGTGCCGCTGCTGGAGTTTCGCGACCTCGACCTGCGCTACGGGCCGATCCAGGCCCTGCGCGGGGTCAGCCTGCGGGTGGAGGAGGGCGAGACGGTCAGCCTGATCGGCGCCAATGGCGCCGGCAAGTCGAGCCTGCTGATGGCGATCTTCGGCCAGCCGCGCGCCAGCGGCGGGCAGATCCTCTACCGCGGCGAGGACATCACCCAGCGCTCGGCGCACCATGTCGCCGCCCGCGGCGTGGCCCTGGTGCCCGAGGGGCGGCGGGTGTTCCCCGACATGAGCGTGGTGGAGAACCTGCTGATGGGCACCATCGCCATCGGCACGCGCCACGCCGCCGAGGACCTGCGGCGCATGTTCGCGCTGTTCCCGCGCCTCGAGGAGCGGCGCGAGCAGCGCGCCATGACCCTGTCCGGCGGCGAGCAGCAGATGCTCGCCATCGCCCGCGCGCTGATGGGCCGGCCGCAGTTGCTGCTGCTCGACGAACCCTCGCTGGGCCTGGCTCCGCTGATGGTCAAGCAGATCTTCCAGACCCTGCGCGAGCTGGCCGCCGGCGGCATGACCCTGTTCCTGGTCGAGCAGAACGCCCACCACGCGCTGCGGCTGTCCGACCGCGGCTACGTGCTGGTCAACGGCGAGATCCGCCTTGCCGGCAGCGGCGCCGAGCTGCTCGCCGACCCCGAGGTGCGCGGCGCCTATCTGGGCGGCGCGTAGGGGCGAGCGCGTGGCGCCGCAGCGCCGGCTGCGGCCCCGCGGCTTCAGCGCTCGAGACTCATGGCCAGCGCCGGCTGGCGACTCTCGGCGAAGTACTCGCGGGTCAGTTGCACCACCACCGGACTCAGCAGCACCAGGGCGATCAGGTTGGGGATCGCCATCAGGCCGTTGAGGGTATCGGCCAGCAGCCAGGCGAAGTCCAGCTGGGCGATGGCGCCGAAGGGAATGGCGGCGATGTACAGCAGGCGGAACGGCAGGATCGCCTTGACCCCGGCCAGGTATTCCCAGCAACGCTCGCCGTAGTAGCTCCAGCCGAGCACCGTGGTGTAGGCGAAGATCACCAGCGCCAGGCTGAGCAGGATGTTGCCGACGCCCGGCAGGGTCGACTCGAAGGCCGCCGCCGACAGCGCTGCGCCGCTGGCGCCGCTGTTCCACACCCCGCTGGCGATGATCGCCAGGCCGGTCATGCTGCACACCACCAGGGTGTCGATGAAGGTGCCGAGCATGCCGATAAGCCCCGAGCGCACCGAGCTGTGGGTGGTGCCGGCGGCCTGGGCGATGCCGGCGGTGCCCAGCCCCGCCTCGTTGGAGAACACGCCGCGGGCCACGCCGTAGCGGATCGCCGCCATCACCGCCGCGCCGGCGAAGCCGCCCGTGGCGGCCGCCGGGTTGAAGGCATGCTCGAAGATCAGCGCGAAGGCGCCGGGAATGGCCTCGGCGTTGAGCGCCAGTACCACCAGCGAGGCGAGTACGTAGGCCACGCACATGAACGGCACCAGCGCCTCGGCGACCTTGCCGATGCGCCGGATGCCGCCGAGGATCACCAGGGCGGTGACGGCCATGGTCGCCACCCCGGTGACCCAGTCCGGCACGCCGAAGGTCAGCTCCAGGGCATCGGCCATGCTGTTGACCTGCACCATGTTGCCGATGCCGAAACCGGCCAGGCCGCCGAACAGGGCGAAGGCACCGCCCATCCACGCCCACTTGCGGCCCAGGCCGTTGCGGATCGCGTACATCGGCCCGCCGACGTGCTCGCCGCGCTCGTCCTTCTCGCGGAAGTGCACCGCCAGCACCACCTCGCAGTACTTGGTGGCCATGCCGACCAGCGCGGTGCACCACATCCAGAACATCGCGCCGGGGCCGCCGAGGGCGATCGCGGTAGCCACCCCGGCGATGTTGCCGGTACCGACGGTGGCGGCCAGGCAGGTCATCAGCGCCTGGAACGGGCTGATTTCGCCACTCGCGGCGTCGTCCTTGTGGCGTCCCCTCCACAGCAGGGCGAAACCGCGCGGGATGTTCAGCCAGGGCATGAAGCGCAGGAACAGCAGCAGGAACAGGCCGGTACCGAGGATCAGCACCAGCATTGGCGGGCCCCAGACCAGGGCGTTGAGATCCTTGACCAGTGCGTCGATGAATGGCATGGCGGCTCCGTCGGTGTCGGCTGCGCCCGGGCGGGCGATGCGGACACTGAAGCAAGTCGGGTGCCAGCTTGGCAAGCGCGGCCCGGCTCGCGCCGCTCAGGCCGGGCGGTTGGCCGCGAGGTGCGAGCGGGGAGAGACCCGCCGCGGGGGAATCCTTCCCCCGCGGGCGGCGGGACTCAGCGCGGATACAGCGGCGGCAGCGAGCCCGGTTGCGGGCGCTGGTTGCCGTTCTGCGGGGCGACCGGCAGGCTGCCGATGGCCTGCCACAGGGCCTCGCCCTGCCAGGAGTGGCCGCTGGCGCTGTACAGCGCGCCGTTGAGGCCGTCGAGGGCGTCGGACAGCGGCACGTAGCGCGCCGCCATGTCGGCCAGGGTTTCCGGTTGCTGGCGGGCCCAGGCGTCGAGCGCCTGACGGGTGGCCTGCGGGTCGTTGCTCAGGCAGGCACGGCGCAGGTCGTCGAGCAGGGCGCGCGGGTTGGGGCCGCTGGCGGCGGCGCGGGCCACCGCCGGCTGGCGGCGGGCGCGCCACCACAGGCCGAAGCCGAGCAGGGTGGTCAGGGCGAGCAGGGCGCTGGCCAGCTGCCACGGCCACAGCAGCGCCTCGGCGCCCAGCACCGTGCTCGGCCGCACGCTGGGCGTTTCCACCGCCAGCTCCGGGTTTTCCATGACCTCGAAGGTGTGGGCCGGCAGGCGGGTGCGCATCAGGCGGTCCTCGACGGTGTTCCACCACACCACCTCCAGCGCCGGCAGCTCGACGCGCCCGACGGCGGTCGGCACCAGGGCGGTGCTTTCCTCGCGGTTGCCGATCACCCCGTGGGCGCCGTCGCGGTTGCTCAGCTTGGGCTGCTCGGGGTAGCGGCGCAGCCAGGGCTCCTGCTCCTGCATGTCCAGCACCGGCAGCTGGGCGCTGGCCAGGCCCTCGGCGCGCAGCAGCAGGCTGCGGGTCAGCGAGTCGCCGACGCGGACCCTGTCGGTCTGCGGACTCCAGTGTTCGCTCAGGGTCAGCACCCGTGCCGGCAGCCAGGGCGCGTCGGCGGGGTAGTCGGCGGGCTTGGGCTTGACCCGCAGGTTCAGCGCGGGCGAGCGCAGTTGCACGGCGCGGCCGCTGTGCGGGCCGAAGGGGCGTCCGGCATCGCCGCCCTGCTCGCCGACGGCGGTGGCGGTGAAGGCCAGGGCGGGGACGGTCAGCTCGCCGCTCTGCTGGGGGAACAGGGCATAGCGCACCTCGATCACCCCGTGGCGCACGCCGTCGATCATGGTCTCGTAGGTGCGCTGGGCGCCCAGCGGCTCGACCCGCGCGTCGGTCATCTCCAGCGGGGCCAGGTGGCTGTCGTCGTACAGCGCCACCGAGTGGTAGACGCGCACGGTGAGGATGGCCTGGGCCTGCACGTAGACGCTGTCCTGGTCGAGGCTGGCGCTGATGAACACCGCCTGGCGCTGCTTGGCGGCGGGCGCCTGGGCGGTTTCGGCGACCTGCAGCTCGATCGGTTGCGAGCGGGCCTCGCCGACCTGCAGCGGCGGAATCCGCAGGGTGCCGGCCAGGCGTGGCTGCAGGCCGATGACCAGGCTGGTGCGCAGGCCCGGGGCCTCGTTGCCTTCGGCCGGACGGGTCAGCAGGCGGGTGTCGAGGACCTCGAACTGCTCCTGCAGCGGGGTCAGGTCGGGGCGGCCGAACAGGGTCGGGTCGTCGGTTTCCAGGGTCAACTCGACGATCTCGCCCAGGCTCAGCTGCTGGCGGTCGACCCGCGCGCGCAGTTCGGCGGCCTGGCTGGCGAGGCTGACCAGCAGCAGGACGAGGGCGGCCAGCAGGGCGGGCAGGGCTTGCGCCCGTGGCAGGGGCAGGGAAAGGGTCATGGCTGGTTTTCCTGGCGGCGTTGCTGCTCGTACCAGAACTTGCGCCGCAGCAGTTCGGCCGGGTCGTCGGGGATCTGCCGCAGCCATTGCTCCAGGGCCTGGCGTTGTTCGCCCTGCTCGGCAGGGCGGACCTCGGGATTGCGGGCGGAAGGTTCGTGGCGGATGTCCGGCAGCGCGCGCAGCTGTTCCTGGCGGGCGGCTTCGCTGCCGAAGGTGGTGGCGCTGCGCGCGGTCTCCACCGGCTCGTCTGGCGCGGGCGCCGCGTCGCCGCTATCGCTGGTGCGCGGCTCGGGCGGTTGGGCGCCTTCGCCCTTGCCTTCGCCTTCGCTGGCGTCGGCCGCGGGCGTCTCGTCTGGCGGCTCCTGTCCTTGCTGGGCCTTCTGCGCCGCGCGGGCCGCCTGCTCGGCGGCTTCCTGCTCGCGGCGCTGCAGCGCCTCGACGACCCGCTCGCGATTGTGGCTGGCCACCGCAAGCTGCGGGTCGAGGCGCAGGGCGAGGTCGTAGGCTTCCAGGGCGGCCTCCAGCTCGCCGCCCTTGGCCAGCGCGTTGCCGCGGTTGTAGGCGGCGCTTGCATCCGCGCCCTCGGCGAAGGCGGCAGCGGCGGCGGCGTAGTCGCCGGCCTGGTAGAGGGCGATGCCACGCCACTGCGGATCGGCGAAGCGCTGGGCGGCTTCGGTCGGGCGGCCGGCCTCGAGCAGGCGTTGGCCCTGCTGGTCGGCACGCCACCAGAGATCGGCGAAGTCGAAGGCGTACACCGGCGGCGGGGCGATCAGCAGCGCGGCGAAGGCGAACAGCCAGCCGCGCCGGCCGGCGCAGGCGGCGAGCAGCAGCAGCGGCAGCAGCAGCCAGTGGCCCTGGTCGGCCCAGTGGCTGAGCGGCGGCCGGTCGTCCGGCTGGGCGTGGCGCTCGGCGGCGCGGGCCAGCAGGCCGAGGCTGGCCAGGTCGCCGTCGTCGAGGCGCAGGGTGCCGTAGCCGCCGCCGAGGCTGGCGGCGAAGGCGGCCAGTGGCTCGCTGGCCAGGCGTGGCAGGAGGATGCTGCCGTCGGCACTCTTGAGGAAGCCGCCGTCCTCCAGCGGCACCGGCGCGCCGGAGGCGGTGCCGACGCCGAGCAGCAGCAGCGGGTTGGCGCGGCCGGCCAGGGCGGCGCGGATGCCGTTTTCCTCCTCCGCGCTCAGCCCGCCGGTGAGCAGCAGCAGGCGACCCTGACCATTGGCGCCCTGGTCGAGCAGGTCCAGCGCGCGCTGCACGGCCAGGTCGGCACGCTGGCCGGGCTCGGGCATCAGCCCCGGCTTCAGCGCGGCCAACAGGTTCTGTGCGGTGGCCAGGTCGTCGGACAGCGGGGTCAGCACGTGGGCGCTGCCGGCGTAGACGACGATGGCGGTCTGCGCCGCGCCGCGCGCGGCGAGCAGGTCGAGGAGCTTGCGCCGGGCCTGTTCCAGACGGTTCGGCGCCAGGTCGCCAGCGAGCATGCTCGGGGTCAGCTCGAGGATCGCCACCAGCGGGTCGTTGCGGCGCTGGGCCGGCTGCTCGAGCTGCTGCCAGCCGGGGCCGAGCAGGGCGAGCAGGGCGAGCAGCCAGGCCAGGCCGAGCAGCAGCCAGGGCTTGCGGTCCTGGCTGCCGCGCCCGCCGCTGAGCAGCCAGGGCTGGAAGGCCGGTGGCAGCAGGGCCTGCCAGCGGCCGAGGCGCTGCTTGCGGTGCCACAGGCGCCACAACAGCCAGGCGCACAACGGCAGCAGCAACAGCCAGGCGGGACGGGCCAGGTGCGGCAGCAGGGGATTCATCGACGCCTCCGGTAGGGGAGCGGCGGCCACTGCGGCCACAACTCGTGGGCCACCAGCAGCAGGCTGAGCAGCACGGCGGCGCCCAGCGGCCAGACGTACAGCGGGGTCATCTGGTAGGCGGTGGTCGGTGCCTGGGCCACCGGCTGCAGGCGGTCGAGGGTGCGCGCCACGGCGCTCAGCTCGTCATGCGAACGGGCGCGGAAGTATTCGCCGCCGGTGGTGGCCGCGATCTCGCGCAGCAGCGGCTCGTCGAGATCGAGGCCGGGGTTGAGGCCGTACAGGCCGGTGGCGCCGGCCTGCGCGCTGTCGGCGCCGATGCCGATGGTGTAGAGGGTCACGCCCTCGCTGGCGGCCAGGTGCGCGGCGGTCAGCGGCGCCACTTCGCCGCCGGTGTTGGCGCCGTCGGTGACCAGGATCAGCACGCGGCTGTCGGCCGGGCGCTGGCGCAGGCGCTTGACCGCCAGGCCGATGGCGTCGCCGATGGCGGTGTTCTTGCCGGCGATGCCGACCTCGGCCTCGTCCAGCCAGCGGCGCACGCTGGTGCGGTCGAAGGTCAGCGGGGCCTGCAGGTAGGCCTGGCTGCCGAACAGGATCAGGCCGAGGCGATCGCCGGTGCGCCCGGCGATGAACTCGCCGAGCAGGTGCTTCACCAGCGTCAGGCGGCTGACCGCCTGGTCCTCCAGCTGCATGTCGCGGTAATCCATCGAGCCGGACACGTCCACCGCCAGCAGCAGGTCGCGGCCGCTGGTCGGCAGCGGCAGCGGCTCGCCCAGCCACTGCGGGCGCGCGGCGGCCAGCACCAGCAGCAGCCAGAGCAGGGCGAACGGCAGCTGGCGCCGCCAGCCCGGCAGGCGCGGACGGGCGCGCTTGCCGGCGAGGCTTTCCAGCTCGTCGAGGAAGCTGACCCGCAGCGCCGCCTCGCCGCTGTCGGCGGCCGGCAGCAGCAGGCGCAGCAGCCAGGGCAGCGGCAGGAGCAGGAAGATCCACGGCCAGGCGAAGTCAAGCATGTTTGCGGATCCAGGTTTCCACGGCCTGCTGCAGGCCGTCGATGGCCTTGTCGTCGAGCCGGCAGTCGGCGCGGTAGGTGCCTTCCACCAGGATCATCCAGCGGGTCAGGCCGGCGGCCGGGCAGCGGTTGTCGAGGAAGGCCAGCCAGGCGCGGCCACTCAGGGTATGGCTCTGGCTGTCCGGGTAGTGGGCGCGGCACAGGCGCTTGAGCAGGGCGTTGAGCGCCTGCAGCCAGGGGCCGGCCGGTGCGCGGTCGTAGGGGCGCGGCAGGCCGAGCAGTTCGTCCAGGGCCGCCTGGCGCTGCGGGTCGAGGGCGGCCGCCGGGGCCGGCTCCGGGCGGCGCCGCGGCCACCAGGCCAGCAGGCGGCGGCGCTGCCACCAGAGCAGGCCCGCCACGCCCAATAGCAGGACGGCCAGCAGCCACCAGCCGGGGGCCGGGGGCCAGACGGCGGGCGGCGGCGGCAGGATGGGCGCGGCCAGTTGGTCGAGCGGGTTCATGGCTGGGCGGTCCGTGGCTGGTGCATCTGTTGCGGCAGCACCTGTTCGCGCAGCTGCTCGATCAGGTCGCGCTGGGTCGACAGCGGCAGCAGCAGCACGCCGAGCTTCTGTGCCAGGCGCTGCCAGCGCAGCGCGCGCGCCTCGCCGCGCGCGCGCCAGGCCTGGCGCAGCTCGGCGTCGTTGGTGTCCAGCTCGATGCGCGCCAGGGCATCGGCGAAGCGCAGCAGGCCGGCGGCCGGCAGGGCGTGGTCGAGCGGATCGGAGAGCGGCAGGAGGATCAGGTCGCAGTGGCGGGCGAGCAGGGCGAGCTGCTGTTCGGCGACCTCGCTCAGCGCGCGCTCGTCGCAGATCACCAGCACCAGGCTGCCGGGGCGCAGCACCTCGCGGGCGCGGCGCAGGGCCAGGCCGAGGCCGTCGGTGGTGGGCGCCTCGTCGATGGGCGCGCCGAGCGACTGGTTGACGCGCACCAGGCGGCCGAGCAGCTGCAGCAGGCTCTGCTTGCTGCGCCGCGGACGGATCTCGCTGCACTGGCGGTCGTTGAACACCAGCCCGCCGATGCGGTCGTTGTGCGCCAGCGCGGCCCAGCCGAACAGCGCGGCGGTCTGCGCGGCGAGCACCGACTTGAAGCACAGGCCGCTGCCGAAGAACAGCCGCGGGCTCTGCTCGACGAGGAGGAACACCGGGCGCTCGCGCTCCTCGTGGAACAGCTTGGTGTGCGGCTCCTGGCTACGCGCGGTGACCCGCCAGTCGATGTTGCGCACGTCGTCGCCGGCCTGGTAGACGCGCACCTGGTCGAAGTCGACGCCGCGCCCGCGCAGCCGCGAGTGGTGCAGGCCGATCAGCGGGCTGCGCCGCGCGCCGCTGGAGAACAGCTGCACCTCGTCGAGGCGATGGCGCATCTCCAGCAGTTCGGCGAGGCTGACCATCACCCCCGGCGGCAGCATGTCGGCGTACATGGCGGACTCAGGCCACGGCGACCAGGTCGAGGATGCGCTGGATCACCCGGTCCTGGTCGACGCCGGCGGCCTCGGCCTCGAACGACAGGATGATGCGGTGGCGCAGCACGTCGAACAGCACCGCCTGGATGTCCTCCGGGCTGACGAACTCGCGGCCGGCCAGCCAGGCGTGGGCGCGCGCGCAGCGGTCGAGGGCGATCGAGCCGCGCGGGCTGGAACCCCAGGCGATCCACTCGCCCAGCTCTGCGTCGAAGCGCGCCGGGTGGCGGGTGGCCATGATCAGCTGCACCAGGTACTCCTCCACCGCGTCGGCCATGTACAGGCCGAGGATTTCCGCGCGGGCGGCGAAGATCGCCTCCTGGCTGACCCGCTGCTCCGGCTGGGTCTCG
>DASQBU010000127.1:0-9467 GCA_035635035.1 Pseudomonas sp. | reverse complement strand
GGTGGCCGACACCTGCCTGTTCCTCGACCATCAGAGCCGTACCCAGATCGCCCTGGGGCCGCTGCAGCAGCTGCTCGACGAGTGTTCGCACCCGACGGTGCAGCGCTTCCTGCGCCGTGGCGAGTGGCCGGCGGCGCACTGAGACCGCGCCTGGCCGGAGTTGCGCCTGGCGTGTTCAGAACGCCAGCCATTCGTCGTGAGCCAGCGGCCGGTGCGTCGGCTGCGGGCCGGCCGCCGTCGGGCGGGCGCGGACCGGCAGGGAGGCCGTCGCCACGGTTGTCTGGGGCGTGGCGATCTGTTCGCGGCCGCGCCCGCCGGTGCGCAGTACGGAGATGACGTTGAGCAGCTGGGCGACCTGGGCGTCCAGGTCGGCAGCATCCCGTGCCGACTGCTGGACCAGTTCGGCGTTGCGGTGGGTCACCTCGTCCAGCTGGGCGACCGCCTGGTTCACCTGTTCGATGCCGTGCGCCTGCTCGTCGGAGGCGACGGTGATCTCGCCGACGATGTCGTTGACCTGCAGCACGGTGCGGGCCACTCCCTGGATGGCGCCGGCGGCCCTCTGCACGTGGGCCTCCCCGGTCTGGACCTCCTGGCGCGACAGGTCGATCAGGCGGCGGATGTCCTGCGCGGCCTCGGCCGAGCGGCTGGCGAGGTGGCGCACTTCGCTGGCGACCACGGCGAAGCCGCGGCCGTGCTCGCCGGCGTGGGCCGCCTCGACGGTGGCGTTGAGGGCGAGGATATTGGTCTGGAAGGCGATCGAGTCGATCACCTGGATGATCTGGGCGATCTGCTCCGAGCTGCTGCTGATGCGGGCCATGCTGCTGACCACCTCGCCCATGGTCGTGCCGGTGCTGCGCACTTCGTCGGCGGCGGCGCTGGACAGGGTGCAGGCTTGCCGGGCGTTTTCCGCATTCTGCTGCACCGTGGTGGTGATCTGCTCCATGCTGGAGGCGGTCTGCTGCAGGGCGCTGGCCTGCTGTTCGGTGCGCGCCGACAGATCCATGTTGCCGCCGGCGATCGACTCGGCGGCGGGGCCCACCGCGTCCAGGCAGCGGTAGACGTCGGTGACGATGTTGCCCAGGCTATTGCGCATGATGCTGAGCACCTCCAGCAGCCGGCCGATCTCGCTGCCGGGGACCCGCGGCGGGGTGGCGGCGAGGTTGCCGGTGGCGATCTGCATCGAGAAGCCGATGGCTTCGCGCAGCTGGCGCAGGAAGCTGCGCAGAACCAGCGAGCCGGTGCCCAGCATCAGGCCACCGACTAGCAGCATCAGTGTCAGCTGGGCGGTCAGGAGGTTCTGCTGTTGGTCCTGCAGGGCGACGAGCAGCCCGGCGCCACTGCTGTCGCTGGCGAGCTGCTGCAGCTGGTGGATCGACTCGCTGGCCTGGCGGTAGCCGAAGACGCTCAGGCTGGCGCAGGCGAGCAGCAGCAGTAGGTTGAGGCCGACCATGCCGTTCAGGCGCACCTTGAGCGACGCGCAGTTGATCTGCCGCAGCCGGCCGAGCAGGCCGGTGTGGACGATCTGCCCGCGCTCCAGGCGGATGCCGCGGGTATTGCCGGCCCGAATGCGGGCATAGATCCGCTCGGCCTCGGCACGCTCCGGCGGGCTGACTTTGACACGCACCGAGGAGTAGCCCTGCAGCTGGCCGTTCTCGATAATCGGCGTGACGTTGGCGCGCACCCAGTAGTAGTCGCCGTTCTTGCGCCGGTTCTTCACCAGGCCGCTCCAGATCTCCCCGCGGCGGATGGTGTCCCAGAAATTGGCGAACGCCTGCGGCGGCATGTCGGGGTGGCGCACGATGTTGTGCGGCGCGCCGATCAGCTCCTCCTGGCTGTAGCCGCTGGCCTCGATGAAGCCCGGCGCGGCGTAGGTGATGCGGCCTTTGAGGTCGGTGCGCGACAGCAGGTTCTGATCGTCCCTCAGCTCGTATTCATGCTCGGTGACCGGCGGCTGATTATTTTGCATGGTGAGCTCCTGCTGCATGGCGGTTGAGGCCCGGGGCGGCGCTGGATCGGCCAGGTTTCACAGTGGCGATGCTGGTGCAGCAGCAAGAAATATGCCCGGTCGGCGACCGCGTGCGCCGACCGGGCTTGTCTGGGGCGCGCGGCGCGGTCGGTCGCGGTGACAGGGCGGCTAAACAGGCCTAAAGTCGCTCTCGGTAGCAGCGCTGCGCGCGTGCCGGAAAACGCACATTGCACGGTGAGTGTGCACAACGAGACACGGCGGGCGCCTGGCCGGTGCTCCCGCCCGCGATGGTTGGAGTTCATGAGCGAGTCCCGCAAGCCCTTCTGGATCGGCGCCTTCCTGCTGAGCGGCCTCGCCCTGCTGGCCGGCGGCCTGCTGCTGCTCGGCCGCGACAGCTGGTTCAGCCAGCCCAACGACTACGTGGTGTACTTCACCGGCGCGCTGGACGGCCTCGACGTGGGGGCCGACGTCACCTATCGCGGGGTCAAGATCGGCACCGTGCGCGAGATCCGCCTGTCCTACGACGCCGAGCTGAAGGACGTGGTGATGCCGGTGGTGGTGCGCATCGATCCGCAGGTCGGCCGCGATGGCCACCGGATCGAGGGAATACTCGGCCAGCTGGTCGAGCGCGGGCTGCGCGCCCAGCTGCAGACCCAGAGCCTGCTGACCGGCAAGGCCGTGGTGGCGCTGGACCTGTTCCCCGGGCAGAAGGGCTACGTGCGCGAGCCCCACGAGATCGGCCTGCCGGCCATTCCCAGCGTGCCGTCGCGGGTGGACCAGGCGGCCACGGTGCTGCGCGACCTGGTCACCAGCCTGCGCGAGCTGCCGCTGCGCGAGATGGTCGCCTCCACCCATCGCAGCCTGCAGGCGCTGGAGCAACTGAGCACCTCGCCGCAGCTGCGCGACAGCCTGCTCAGCCTGGGGCGTAGCGTGGCCAACCTGGAGGGGCTGACGCAACAACTGCAGCGACAAATTCCGCCAATGCTGGATAATGCGCGCCAGGGCAGCGGCGAGTTGCGCGTCACGCTGGGCGAGATCCGCCGGGCGGCGCAGGGCGCCAGCAGCGCGCTCGAGCAGGTCCAGGGGCTGGCCGGCGATGCCCGCCGCACCCTGGGCCCCGAATCGGAGGCGCAGTTCCAGCTGCTGCAGGCACTGGAAGAGCTGACGCGGGCCAGCAAGGCCCTGCAGCGCTCGGCGGAGAGCCTCGAGCAGCAGCCCGAAGCGCTTATTTTTGGCAAGAAACGGTGACTTTTTCGATGCGTTTGACACGGCTGATCCGAATGTGTGGCCTCGCCGGGCTGCTTGCCCTGGCGGGCTGCGCCGCGACCCCGCCGGCGCACTTCTACCAGCTGCAGCAGGGCAACCCCGGTTTGCCCAAGGCCGCCAACGGCGTGGCGGTTCTGCTCGGCCCGGTGAAGCTGGCCGACTACCTGCAGCGCGAAACCCTGGTGCAGCGCCAGGCCGACAACAGCCTGGCGATCAGTCAGCAGGCGCGCTGGGCCGGCAGCCTGCAGGACGACGTGGCGCAGCTGCTGCTGCGCCAGCTGGCCGGGCGCCTCGACAGCAGTCGCCTGGCGCTGTATCCGGACCGCGTGGGCTTCAAGCCCGAGGCGCAGCTGCTG
The DNA here is from genome assembly GCA_035635035.1 of Pseudomonas sp. GTDB lineage: Bacteria > Pseudomonadota > Gammaproteobacteria > Pseudomonadales > Pseudomonadaceae > Geopseudomonas. The sequence goes on along the minus strand of DASQBU010000127.1, from coordinate 5,879 downwards.
CTCAGCATCAGCCGCCTCGACTCCGGCCCCTACCAGCCGGCGGTGCTTGAGGCTCAGTGGCGACTGCTCGACGGCCAGGGCACGATGCGCGACAGCCGGGTGGTGCGCCTGCAGGAGAAGCACAGCGGCGAGCTGGGCGACCAGGTGCGCGCGCAGAGCGTGCTGCTGCAGACCCTGGCCGCGCAGATGGCCGGCGCGGTGGCCGGCATGAGCCGCACGGCGGGCGAAGCGCGGAGCGAGTCGCCGGCGAACCGCGGCGCCGCGCCGGCGGCCCGCCCGGACAAGGCGGAGGCGCCGCGGATTCCGACGGTCACCCCGCGGGCGACGCCGGCGGCCGAGGTCTATCGCTTCTGAGCGTCGGCAGACGGGCATGACGCAACGCCGCGCCGGGTCATCCGGCGCGGCGTTGTGCTATCTGGGGGAAGGGAAGCCCGGGAGCGGCTCAGGCCTGCTGCAGCATCTGGCCGAGCTGCTGCTCCAGGCGAGCCGGCAGCGGCTCGAGCAGGCGCTCCACGCAGCTGGCGCCGGCCGGCGAGGCGATGGCCCGGATACGGGCCCGGGCGCGCACGGCCGGATCGGCGCCGAGCGACTGGTCGAGCAGCAGCAGGTTGCGGCTGTGGCGGTTCAGCTGCAGGGCGCTGTGGCAGCACTCGCTGCGCAGCAGTTCGCTCGGCGCCAGGCCGTAGAGCCCTTCGCCCTGGCTCAGGCCGAGCTGCAGGCGCAGGGTCAGGCCGCGGTCGGCCACCTCGATCTGCAGGGCATGACCGAGGGCGCGCAGCAGTTCGCCGCAGCACAGGGCGCGGCTCAGGTAGTCCTCGCCGGACTGGTTGCTGTGGAACAGCACCAGGCTGCCGCCGTCGTCGAGGCGCAGCAGGCTGCCGTGATACAGGCGCGCGGCCTGCTCCAGGCAGTCGCGGTAGCGTTGCAGCAGCTCGCGCAGGCGCTGTTGCGGCAGGCGCTGCAGTTCCGCCTGGTCGCCCAGCTGGATCGCCAGCACGGCGCTGTGCACCGGTGGCAGGCTGGGCGCGGCGGGTCTGGCGGGGGCTGGCGCAGCCGCCCGCGGGGCGGCGGCGAGTTCGTCCACGTCCAGGCCGAGATCGGCGGCATCCAGCTCGAAGTCGTCACCGTCTGGGCGGGGCGCCGGCGCGCGCGGGGTGGGGCGGGCGCTAGCGGACAGGGCCGGGTCGTCGTCGGGATCCGCGGCCAGCTCCGGCTCTGCCGGTCGGCGGGGCGCGGCTGCGGCCGGCGCCGGCTTGGCGGGGCGGCGCTCGTCGAGCAGGTTGTCCAGGCCCTCGAACACCTCCTCGTCCTCCTCTTCGGGGACGAATTCCGCCTCGGGCTTTTCCGGCACCAGGCGCTGCTGCAGCTGGCGGGCCAGGTCGCCGAGCTCGTCCAGGCGATCGCTGGCCGGCGCGGGGTCGTCGGGGGCGCGCAGCCACAGGCGCAGCTGCAGCAGCGGGGTGGTCAGCTGGCTGCCCAGGCGCAGGCTGAAGAACAGGGTGACGATGGCGAGGATCAGCGCCAGCAGGCCGAGGTTCTGCTGGCTGACGGTCATCGGCTTGTAGAACTGCTTCAGGTCGAGGGTCAGGCTCAGCTGGCCGACGGCGACTTCCTGGAAGGCGATGGGCGCGCTGAACACGCCGGCGCTGCTGTCGAACATGCCCGGTTTCGGACGCGCGCCGGCCTCGGCGATGACCCGCTTGTCGACGCCGTGGATCACCACGTGGGCGACCAGCGGGTTCTTCACCAGGTTGTCGAGCATCACATTGAGGCTGAGGCGGTCGTTGGCCACCAGCAGCTCGGTGGCCGAGGCGACGGTCTGCTGCTTGAGGCTCTGGCCGACGGCCTCGACCTGCTCCTGCATGACCTGGCGCAGCTGCAGGTTGAGGAACCAGGCGCTCACCAGCATCACCACGCCGACCAGCAGCAGGCTGTGGCTGACGATGCGCAGGGCGATGGGCACCCGGCGCCGGCGCAGGGCGTTGAACAGGAGGAGGAAGAAGTTGTCGGGCTTGACGGGCGCGGGCCGGTTCACGAGTGGGGCTCGGCTCTGGAAATGGGGGAGCCGCAGTATAGCGGGGGCTCCGGGCATCCGGCAAAGCGCCGCTGCCAGATGGCGCGCTTTGCAGGTAGAATGCCGGACTTTTCAGTTCCGGGAGGTGCGCGGTGCGCGAAATCGTCCTGATCAACATCACCGGGGAAGATCGCCCGGGTCTCACCGCCGCCATCACCGGGGTACTCGCCCGTGGCGGGGTGAACATTCTCGACATCGGCCAGGCGGTGATCCACGACACCCTGTCGTTCGGCATCCTGGTCGAGATCCCCGACAGCGCCCAGGCGTCCTCGGTGCTCAAGGACGTGCTGTTCACCGGCTACGAGCTGGACCAGCAGGTGCGCTTCACCCCGGTGTCCGAGGCCGACTACCAGCAGTGGGTCGGTGGCCAGGGCAAGCCGCGCCACATCGTCACCCTGCTGACCCGCAAGGTGACCGCCGAGCAGCTGCAGCGGGTCAGCTCGATCACCGCCCAGTACGGGCTGAACATCGACCACATCGACCGCCTGTCCGGGCGCATGCCGCTGGACACCCCGGCCGAGCGCGGCAAGGGTTGCATCGAGTTCTCCGTGCGCGGCGAGCCGGGCGACCCGGCGGCGCTGCGCGCCGAGTTCCTCAGCGTCGCCCAGGAGCTCAACGTCGACATCGCCTTCCAGCGCGACACCATCTTCCGCCGCAACCGCCGCCTGGCGGTGTTCGACATGGACTCGACGCTGATCGAGGCCGAGGTGATCGACGAGCTGGCCAAGGCCGCCGGGGTCGGCGAGCAGGTGGCGGCGATCACCGAGCGCGCGATGCGCGGCGAGCTGGACTTCCGCGCCAGCTTCAAGGAGCGCCTGGCGCTGCTCAAGGGCCTGTCCGAGGAAGTGCTGGCCGACATCGGCGCTTCGCTGCGCATGACCGAGGGCGCCGAGTTCCTGTTCGCCGAGCTCAAGCGCCTGGGCTACAAGACCGCGATCCTCTCTGGCGGCTTCACCTACTTCGCCCGCCAGCTGCAGGAAAAGCTCGGCATCGACTACGTGTTCGCCAACGAGCTGGAGATCGTCGACGGCCAGGTCACCGGCGTGGCGGTCGAGCCGATCGTCGATGCCCAGCGCAAGGCCGACCTGCTGCGCCAGCTGACCGAGCAGGAGGGCCTGCGCCTGGAGCAGACCATCGCGGTGGGCGACGGCGCCAATGACCTGCCGATGCTGGCCATCGCGGGCCTCGGCGTGGCGTTCCGCGCCAAGCCGCTGGTCAAGCAGTCGGCCAAGCAGGCGATCTCCACCCTCGGCCTCGACGGCATCCTCTATCTGCTCGGCTATCGCGACCGCGAGGGCCGCGACTGACCGCCGGGTTGCCGAAAAAACGAAGCCGCCTCGAGGGCGGCTTCGTTTTTTCCGGGCGGTCACTCCTCGCCGGAGGCGAACTCGTAATCCATACGCGGGCTCGGTCCCTGCAGGTACAGGCCCTGCACGTAGTTGACCCCGGTCTGCCACAGGGTGCTCAGCATGCTGGCGTTATCCACATTGGGCACCACGGTCAGCTTGGCCTGGGCGTGCAGGCCGGCGATCAGGCTCTTGAGGTTCTCCTGGCGCTCGGCGTCGGCCAGGTTGTCGATGAGCGAGCCATCGATCCTGACGAAGTCGACGTGCAGGTGGCGCAGGGTGTTGAACGGATTGAGCGCGCCGCCGAACTGGCTGAGGGCGACCTTGCAGTGCAGCTCGCCCAGGCCCTGGCTGAGCGCCTTGGCCTGCTTGAGGTAGGCCACCGCGTCCGGCTCGGCGAACTGCAGGATCAGGGCGTCGGCCGGCAGGCGGGCGGCCTTGAGCGCGGCGCTGAGCCAGGGCAGCAGCATCGGGTCCTGCAGGCTGGCCGCCCCCAGGGGGATGAACAGGTGGGTGTTGTGGCCCTTGGCGCGCTGCTCGCCGAGCAGGCGGATGGCGTTGAGCAGCACCCAGCGGTCGACCTTCTCGGCCAGACCGGCAGCCTGGGCCGCGGCGAGGAATTCCGTCGGCGCCACCGGCTCGCCCTGCGGGTTGTGCAGGCGCAGCTGGACCTCGTAGTTCTCGTGCTCGTCGCCGTGCAGGCTGATGATCGGCTGGAACAGCAGCTGGAAGCCATTGCTGTCCAGCGCCTGCTGGACCATGGCGACCAGGTTGCCGCGGCTGGCGGCGGCGGCCAGCTCCTCGGCGGGATCGTAGAGCTTGAGGGCGTTGCCGTCGGCCAGTTGCTCGAGGCAGCGCAGGGCGCGCTCCACCACATGCTGGGCTTGGGCGCTCTGTTCGCCGATGCCGGCCACGCCGATGCTCAGGGTGATCTGCACGCTGCGCCCTCCGATGTCGAACAGGTGGCCCTCGACCTTCTTCAGCAGGCCGCTCAGCGCCTCTTCGCTCTGCTGCGGCGTGAGCGCCGGCAGCAGGGCGGCGAAGCTGTCGTCGGCGAAGCGCGCCAGCTGGGCGCGCTCGCCGAAGTGCTGGCGCAGCAGGTTGGCACAGTCGGTCAGCAGCAGGTCGCCGTCGGCCAGGCCGATTTCGCCGAGCAGGGCGGCGTAGCGGTCGATGCGCAGCAGGGCGAGGGTGGCCACGCTGCCGTCCTTGACCGCCCGCTCGCAGGCCTGGTCGAGCCGCTCGAGGAAGTGCACGCGGTTGAACAGGCCGGTGACCAGGTCCTGGCTGCTGATCTCGCGGAGCTTTTCTTCCAGCTCGGCGTTGCCGGTTTCCGCGCGGATCACCACCTGGGTGCAGGGTTCGCCGTCGTAGGTGGCCGGGGAGAAGGTCATGCGCGCGCGGAACTGGCTGCCGTCGTCGCGGACCCCGCTGCACTGCAGGTCGGCATGCCCTTCGCTGTTCTGGTAGGTCTTGAGGAATTCCTTGAACGCGGCCTGGTCGCTGCTGTGGATCAGGTCGATCATCGGCATGCCGGCCAGATCGTCGGCATCGCTGTAGCCGAACAGTTCGACGTAGGAACGGTTGGCGTAGATGTGCATGCCGTCGTGCACGTAGGTGATGGCATCCACCGAGCTGTCGAGCAGCAGCTGGCAGCGCTTTTCCGCCTCGCGCAGGGCCACTTCGGCGCTGCGCCGGGCGCGGCGCTCCTCGAGGTTCTTCAGTTCGCGCTCGGCGGCCAGCAGCAGGCGTTCGTCGTCGCCCTGCGGCACGCCGTCCTGCGCGCCGAGCAGCATGGCCTCGGTGATGGCCCCTTCATCCTTGTCGGCGACCCGCTGCAGGAAGGGGATGTCCTTGCCCTGGCGACGGATGGCATTCAGGGCTTCGCCGGGGTCGAGGTTTTCGCTGTGCGGAGCGGCGATCAGCAGATCCCAGCCCTGCTGCAGCGCATCGGCCAGGTCGTCGCTGGAGGTCAGGCGGTGTACCCGGGTAGCATGCCCGGCATTGCGGAACAGGCTGACCAGGCGCTCGGCCTCGTTCTGCGAGTCCTCGAGGATCAGCAGGCGGACGGTTTTCTTTTCTGTGGGCATGGAGGGCCAGGAAACAGCACCTATCGGCGCAGGCAAGGATGCAACGGAGGAGGGGTTTTCGCGCGAAATCTACAAGGACTCCCAGAGCGAGTCAAAGCCTTCCTCCTCGGTTTCGCCGACGATGCGCAATCCTGTGACCGGCTTCCGCTCGGACTCGGCAGGGGTGTCCAGGCGGCGGTACTCGAACTGGTTGAAGCTGTCGCCCAGGGCATGGCGGCGGGTGAGCAGGATGCGCTGGATCTCGCCGTCGAGGTTGAGGAGGATCTTCTGCCCCTGCTGGAACGGCAGGTGCGGGGCGATCAGCAGGGCCGGGCGGCCGAGGGCCGGAATCGCGTTGAGCAGCAGGCCGCGCAGATACTGGCCGGGTTG
>DASQBU010000126.1:0-1861 GCA_035635035.1 Pseudomonas sp. | reverse complement strand
CGAGAAGATCCGCACCGTGGGCTTCAGCTTCAGCACCCTGGTCGGCGAGACCAACGTCGCTGGCGAGATGTCGTTCCGCGACAACATGCCCCTGGTGGCCAGCGGCAACACGGTGATCCTGACGGGCAACAACATCACCGCCGACGGCGACAGCCACGCCGCCTACCCGGTCGGCCGTACCATGCACGTCAACCTGTCGGCGATCTCGGTGTTCGGCGCCACCCCGCTGTGGGAAGGCGCGTCGTTCATCGGCGAACTGGCGTTCAACCGGCGGATGAGCATCACCGACAACGCCGACCAGCTCGATCCCAGCGCGACCCGCGACGCCACCGCGCTGCAGTTCGTGTTCACCCCCGAGTACTTCCAGGTGGCCCCCGGCCTCGATCTGCAGGTGCCGATCGGCATGAGCTACGGCCTCTCCGGGCGCTCCTCGGTCAACGGCGCGCTGTTCCCCGCCGAGCATGGCGGCAACATCAGCGTCGGCCTCAAGGCCGAGTACCAGAAGACCTGGCAGGCCAGCCTGGGCTTCACCCACTACTACGGCCCGGAAGGCTCGGTCATCAAGTACGACACCGCGGTGCCGGAGCTTTCCTACAAGAACTTCCATGGCGACCGCGACTTCATCTCGCTGTCGCTGCAGCGCACGTTCTGAATCGCAACATCCCCCTGAGTCGAGGAAAAAACAATGCATAAGAAAACGGCTTTGTGGGCAGCGCTGGCTGCCGTACTGATGGGCGCCCAGGGCGCGCATGCCGCAGTGAACGCACAGGAAGCCGCCGCGCTCGGCAGCAGCCTCACCCCGCTGGGTGGCGAGAAGGCCGGCAACAAGGACGGCAGCATCCCGGCCTGGACCGGCCCGCAGAGCGTCGCGGCCAGCGGCGCCAAGGTCGGCGACATTCCGGTGCAGCCGTTCCCCGGCGAGAAGCCGGTGACCAAGATCACCGCACAGAACCTGGCGCAGTACGCCGACAAGCTGTCCGAGGGCACCCAGGCGCTGCTGAAGAAGTACCCGGACAGCTTCCGCGTCGACGTCTACCCGACCCACCGCACCGCGGCGGCGCCCAAGTACGTCTACGACAACACCGCGAAGAACGCCACCGCCTGCCAGCTCAAGGACGAGGGCAAGTCGCTGCAGGGCTGCTACGGCGGCATCCCGTTCCCGATCCCGAAGTCGGGCATCGAGGCGATCTGGAACCACCTGCTGCGCGTCGAGAACGAGGCCAGCGAGGTGTCCAACTTCAAGAACATCGTCCTCACCGCCGACGGCACGCGCACCCTGGCGACCATGAACGACCAGTCCAACCAGTATCCGTACTACTACAAGGACGGCAGCGCGGACAAATGGAGCGGCGAGTACTTCCTGCAGCGCTTCGCCACCATCGCCCCGCCGTTCAAGGCCGGCGAGTCGCTGGTGTTCCGCGACAGCATCGACGTCAGCCAGTCGCGCCAGGCCTGGCAGTACCTGGTCGGCCAGCGCCGCGTGCGCCGCGCCCCGACCGTGGCCTACGACACCCCGGACTTCGTCGCCTCCGGCGCCAACTACTTCGACGAGGTGATGGGCCTGATGGGCCATGTCGACCGCTTCGACTGGAAGCTGATCGGCAAGCGCGAGATGTACGTGCCCTACAACGACAACGAGGTGGTCACCGCCAAGCTGGACGAGGCCTACGGCCAGCACCACCTGAATCCGGACAAGGTGCGCTGGGAACTGCACCGCGTGTGGGAAGTGGAAGCGACCGTGGCCAACGGCAAGCGCCATGCGGTGGCCAAGCGCAAGTACTACCTCGACGAGGACTCCTGGATGGTCCTGCTGATGGACGGCTACGACAGCGAGGGCAAGCTGTGGCGCACCACCCAGATC
>DASQBU010000125.1:0-28860 GCA_035635035.1 Pseudomonas sp. | reverse complement strand
ATCGTCGACTGCGTGCCGGAGATCGGCTACCACCACCGCGGCGCCGAGAAGATGGCCGAGCGGCAGAGCTGGCACAGCTTCATCCCCTACACCGACCGCATCGACTACCTCGGCGGGGTGATGAACAACCTGCCCTACGTGCTGGCGGTCGAGAAGCTCGCCGGCATCAAGGTGCCGCAGCGCGTCGACGTGATCCGCATCATGATGGCGGAGTTCTTCCGCATCCTGAACCACCTGCTGTACCTGGGCACCTACATCCAGGACGTCGGCGCCATGACCCCGGTGTTCTTCACCTTCACCGACCGTCAGCGCGCCTACAAGGTGGTCGAGGCGATCACCGGCTTCCGCCTGCACCCGGCCTGGTACCGCATCGGCGGCGTCGCCCACGACCTGCCGCGCGGCTGGGACGGCCTGGTGCGCGAATTCCTCGACTGGATGCCCAAGCGCCTGGTCGAGTACGAGAAGGCCGCGCTGCAGAACAGCATCCTCAAGGGCCGCACCATGGGCGTTGCCCAGTACAACACCAAGGAAGCGCTGGAGTGGGGCGTCACCGGCGCCGGCCTGCGCGCCACCGGCTTCGACTTCGACCTGCGCAAGGCCCGTCCGTACTCCGGCTACGAGAACTTCGAGTTCGAGGTGCCGCTGGCCCAGGCCGGCGACGCCTACGCCCGCTGCATGGTCAAGATGGGCGAGATGCGCGAGAGCCTGCGCATCATCGAGCAGTGCCTGAACAACATGCCGGAAGGCCCGTACAAGGCGGACCACCCGCTGACCACGCCGCCGCCGAAGGAACGCACGCTGCAGCACATCGAGACCCTGATCACCCACTTCCTGCAGGTTTCCTGGGGTCCGGTGATGCCGGCCAACGAAGCCTTCCAGATGATCGAGGCGACCAAGGGCATCAACAGCTACTACCTGACCAGCGACGGCAGCACCATGAGCTACCGCACCCGGATCCGCACCCCCAGCTTCGCCCACCTGCAGCAGATCCCCTCGGTGATCCGCGGCAGCATGGTGCCGGACCTGATCGCCTATCTGGGCAGTATCGACTTCGTGATGGCTGACGTGGACCGCTGACAATGAGCCAGGCAAATCTGATCCAAACCGACCGTTTCGCCCTCAGCGAAACCGAGCGCTCGGCCATCGAGCACGAGATGCACCACTACGAGGACCCGCGCGCGGCGTCCATCGAGGCCCTGAAGATCGTCCAGAAGCAGCGCGGCTGGGTGCCGGACGGCGCGATCTACGCGATCGCCGAGATCCTCGGCATCCCCGCCAGCGACGTCGAGGGCGTGGCCACCTTCTACAGCCAGATCTTCCGCTCGCCGGTCGGCCGCCACGTGATCCGCGTGTGCGACAGCATGACCTGCTTCATCGGCGGCCACGAGTCGGTGCTCGAGGCGATCAAGCAGCAGCTCGGCATCGTCCCCGGCCAGACCACCAGCGACGGCCGCTTCACCCTGCTGCCGGTGTGCTGCCTGGGCAACTGCGACAAGGCCCCGGCGCTGATGATCGACGACGACACCTTCGGCAACGTGCGTGCCGACGGCGTGGCAAAACTGCTGGAGGCCTACGCATGAAGACCCTGACTTCCGTCGGCCCGGTCAACAGGGTCGCCCGCACGCCGGAAACCCATCCGCTGACCTGGCGCCTGCGCGACGACGCCCAGCCGGTGTGGCTGGAGGAGTACCAGAGCAAGGACGGCTACGCCGCCGCGCGCAAGGCGCTCAAGGACATGGCCGCCGCCGACATCGTGCAGACGGTCAAGGACTCCGGCCTCAAGGGCCGCGGCGGCGCCGGCTTCCCCACCGGGGTGAAGTGGAGCCTGATGCCGGCCGACGAATCCATGAACATCCGCTACCTGCTGTGCAACGCGGACGAAATGGAGCCCAACACCTGGAAGGACCGCATGCTGATGGAGCAGCTGCCCCACCTGCTGGTGGAAGGCATGCTGATCAGCGCGCGCGCCCTCAAGGCCTACCGCGGCTACATCTTCCTGCGCGGCGAGTACGTCGACGCCGCGCGCAACCTCAACCGCGCCATCGAGGAAGCCAAGGCCGCCGGCCTGCTCGGCAAAAACATCCTCGGTACCGGTTTCGACTTCGAGCTGTTCGTCCACACCGGTGCCGGCCGCTACATCTGCGGCGAGGAAACCGCGCTGATCAACTCGCTGGAAGGCCGCCGCGCCAACCCGCGCGCCAAGCCGCCGTTCCCGGCGGCGGTCGGCGTGTGGGGCAAGCCGACCTGCGTGAACAACGTCGAATCGCTGTGCAACGTGCCGGCGATCGTCGCCAACGGCGTCGAGTGGTACCACTCGCTGGCCCGCGAAGGCAGCCAGGACCACGGCACCAAGCTGATGGGCTTCTCCGGCAAGGTGAAGAACCCGGGCATCTGGGAACTGCCGTTCGGCATCACCGCCCAGGAACTGTTCGAGGACTACGCCGGCGGCATGCAGGACGGCTACCAGCTGAAGTGCTGGCAGCCCGGCGGCGCCGGCACCGGCTTCCTGCTTCCCGAGCACCTGTCCGCGCAGATGCACAGCGCCGGCATCGGCAAGGTCGGCACCCGCATGGGTACCGGTCTGGCCCTGGCCGTCGACCACACCGTCAACATGGTCTCGCTGCTGCGCAACATGGAAGAGTTCTTCGCCCGCGAATCGTGCGGCTGGTGCACCCCGTGCCGCGACGGCCTGCCGTGGAGCGTGAAGATGCTCCGCGCGCTGGAGCGCGGCCAGGGCACCGCGGAGGACATCGAGACCCTGCTCGGCCTGGTTAACTTCCTCGGCCCGGGCCGCACCTTCTGCGCCCACGCGCCGGGTGCGGTGGAGCCGCTGGGCAGTGCGATCAAGTACTTCCGCGAGGAGTTCGAGGCCGGCGTGGCCCCGGGCGCCGCGCCACGCAGCGAAGCGGTACAGCACGCCGGCGCCTGAGGCGCCGGCACACGGATCGGAGCCGGCGGCGGGACGTTGCGCGACACGCGCATTCCCCCGCCACCGGCGCCTCCCGCCCCCGGCGCGAGGCACCACGGAATTCCATTAGCCAGTCCGCGCGAGCGGGCAAAGAAGAAACCTGAACCATGGCCACCATCCACGTAGACGGCAATTCGTACGACGTCGACGGCGCAGACAACCTGTTGCAGGCCTGTCTGTCCCTCGGTCTCGACATTCCCTACTTCTGCTGGCACCCGGCGCTGGGCAGCGTCGGCGCCTGCCGCCAGTGCGCGGTGAAGCAGTACAACGACGAGAACGACACCCGCGGGCGCATCGTCATGTCCTGCATGACGCCGGCCAGCGACAAGACCTGGATCTCCATCGACGACGAGGAAGCCAAGCGCTTCCGCGAGAGCGTCGTCGAATGGCTGATGACCAACCACCCGCACGACTGCCCGGTGTGCGAGGAAGGCGGCCACTGCCACCTGCAGGACATGACGGTGATGACCGGCCACAGCAAGCGCCGGTACCGCTTCACCAAGCGCACCCACCAGAACCAGGAGCTCGGCCCGTTCATCGCCCACGAGATGAACCGCTGCATCGCCTGCTACCGCTGCGTGCGCTACTACAAGGACTACGCCGGCGGCGAGGACCTGGGCGTCTACGGTGCCCACGACAACGTCTACTTCGGCCGCGTCGAGGACGGCGTGCTGGAGAGCGAGTTCTCCGGCAACCTGGTCGAGGTCTGCCCGACCGGCGTGTTCACCGACAAGACCCACTCCGCGCGCTACAACCGCAAGTGGGACATGCAGTTCGCCCCGAGCATCTGCCAGCAGTGCAGCGTCGGCTGCAACACCAGCCCGGGCGAGCGCTACGGCGAGCTGCGCCGCATCGAGAACCGCTTCAACGGCTCGGTGAACCACTACTTCCTCTGCGACCGCGGCCGCTTCGGCTACGGCTACGTCAACCGCGACGACCGTCCGCGCCAGCCGCTGCTCGGCAGCCAGAAGCTCGGCATCGACGCCGCGCTGGACAAGGCCGCCGAACTGCTCAAGGGCAAGAAGGTGATCGGCATCGGTTCGCCGCGCGCCAGCCTGGAAAGCAACTTCGCCCTGCGCGAACTGGTCGGCGCCGGCAACTTCTACAGCGGCATCGCCGCCGCCGAGCTGGCCAACCTGCGCCTGATCCGCCAGCTGCTGGAGAACGGCCCGCTGCCGACCCCGTCGCTGCGCGACATGGAAGACTGCGACGCGGTGTTCGTCCTCGGCGAGGACCTGACCCAGACCGCCCCGCGCATCGCCCTGGCCCTGCGCCAGGCCGCCCGCGGCAAGGCCACCGAGATCGCCGCCGCGGCGAAGATCCCCGAGTGGCACCAGCTGGCGATCCAGAACGTCGCCCAGCACGAACTCAACCCGCTGTTCATCGCCAGCGTCACCAGCACCCGCCTGGACGACATGGCCGCCGAGTGCGTGCACGCCGGCCCCGACGACCTGGCCCGCCTGGGCTTCGCCGTGGCCCACGCCATCGACCCGAGCGCCCCGGCCGTCGCCGACCTCGACCCCGAGGCCGCCGCCCTGGCCGAGCGCATCGCTGGCGCCCTGCTGGCCGGCCAGCGCCCGCTGATCGTCGCCGGCGCCTCGCTGGGCTCCCAGGCGCTGATCGAAGCCGCCGGCAACATCGCCAAGGCGCTCAAGCAGCGCGAGAAGAGCGCCGGCATCAGCCTGGTCGCCAGTGAGGCCAACAGCCTGGGCGTGACCCTGCTGGGCGGCGAATCGCTCGACGCCGCGCTGGACGCCCTGAGCGCCGGCCAGGCCGACGCCCTGGTGGTGCTGGAGAACGACCTGTACCGCCGCGCCGACGCCGCCAAGGTGGACGCCGCGCTCAAGGCCGCCAAGGTGCTGATCGTCGCCGACCACCAGCAGACCGCGACCACCGCCAGGGCCGACCTGGTGCTGCCGGCGGCCAGCTTCGCCGAAGGCGACGGCACCCTGGTCAACCACGAAGGCCGCGCGCAGCGCTTCTTCCAGGTGTTCGAGCCGAGCTACTACGACGCCGAGATCCTGGTCCGCGAGGGCTGGCGCTGGCTGCACGCCCTGCACAGCACCCTGCAGGGCCAGGCCGTCGACTGGACTCAGCTGGACCAGGTCACCGCCGCCTGCGCCGCCGTGCAGCCGGAACTGGCCGGCATCAAGGACGCCGCGCCGACCGCCGCGTTCCGCATCAAGGGCCTCAAGCTGGCCCGCGAACCGCTGCGCTACAGCGGCCGCACCTCGATGCGCGCCAACATCAGCGTGCACGAGCCGCGCCAGCCGCAAGACCAGGACAGCCCGTTCGCCTTCTCCATGGAGGGCTACTCCGGCAGCGCCGAAGACCGTCAGCAGATCCCGTTCGCCTGGGCGCCGGGCTGGAACTCGCCGCAGGCCTGGAACAAGTTCCAGGACGAGGTCGGCGGCCACCTGCGCGCCGGCGATCCGGGCGTGCGCCTGTTCGCCGCCCCGGCCGACCGCCTCGAGTGGTTCGCCGTGCCGGCCGCCGGCCGCGCCAGCGCCGGCCGCTGGCAGGTCGTCGCCCTGCACCACATCTTCGGCAGCGACGAGACCTCCTCGCGCGCCGCGCCGGTCCAGGAGCGCATCCCGGCCGCCTACGCCGCCCTCGGCAGCGAAGACGCCGCGCGCCTCGGCCTCAAGGACGGCGCGCTGCTCAGCCTGAAACTCGACGGCCGCGAGCTGCGCCTGCCGCTGCGCGTCGACGAGGAACTGGCCAGCGGTCTGCTCGGCCTGCCGAGCGGCCTCGACGGCATTCCGCCGCTGGTCGGTAACCTGTTCGCCGAAGCCCTGCAGGAGGTCGCACAATGAGCTGGCTCTCTCCCGAAGTCGTCGACGTGATAGTCGCGGTGCTCAAGGCCATCGTCATCCTCCTCGCGGTGGTGGTCTGCGGCGCCCTGCTCAGCTTCGTCGAGCGCCGTCTGCTCGGCCTCTGGCAGGACCGTCACGGCCCCAACCGGGTCGGTCCGTTCGGCATGTTCCAGCTCGGCGCCGACATGCTGAAGATGTTCTTCAAGGAAGACTGGGTCCCGCCGTTCGTCGACAAGCTCATCTTCACCGTCGCGCCGATCATCGCCATGAGCGCGCTGCTGATCTCCTTCGCGGTGATCCCGGTGACCGAGAGCTGGGGCGTGGCCGACCTGAACATCGGCCTGCTGTTCTTCTTCGCCATGGCCGGCCTCGCGGTGTACGCGGTGCTGTTCGCCGGCTGGTCGAGCAACAACAAGTTCGCCCTGCTCGGTGCCCTGCGCGCCTCGGCCCAGACCCTCTCCTACGAGGTGTTCCTCGGCCTGTCGCTGATGGGCATCGTCGCCCAGGTCGGCTCGTTCAACATGCGCGACATCGTCGAATACCAGGCCCAGCACCTGTGGTTCATCGTTCCGCAGTTCCTCGGCTTCTGCACCTTCTTCATCGCCGGCGTCGCGGTGACCCACCGTCACCCCTTCGACCAGCCGGAAGCCGAGCAGGAAATCGCCGACGGTTACCACATCGAATATGCCGGCATGAAGTGGGGCATGTTCTTCGTCGGCGAGTACATCGGCATCGTGCTGATCTCCGCGCTGCTGGTGACCCTGTTCTTCGGCGGCTGGCACGGCCCGTTCGATATCCTGCCGCAGCTGTCGTTCATCTGGTTCGCCCTGAAGACCGCGTTCTTCATCATGCTGTTCATCCTGCTGCGCGCCTCGATCCCGCGTCCGCGCTATGACCAGGTGATGGCCTTCGGCTGGAAATTCTGCCTGCCGCTGACTCTGCTCAACCTGCTGGTGACCGCCGTTCTGGTCCTGGCGGCCCGGTAAGGAGAAAACACGCCATGTTCAAATACATTGGAGAGGTGCTGCACGGCACCTGGACCCAACTGCGCAGCCTGGTGATGGTGTTCTCCCACGCCTTCCGCAAGCGCGACACCCTGCAGTACCCGGAACAGCCGGTGTACCTCCCGCCGCGCTACCGCGGGCGCATCGTGCTGACCCGCGACCCCGACGGCGACGAGCGCTGCGTGGCCTGCAACCTGTGCGCCGTGGCCTGCCCGGTCGGCTGCATCAGCCTGCAGAAGGCCGAACGCGAGGACGGCCGCTGGTACCCGGAGTTCTTCCGCATCAACTTCTCGCGCTGCATCTTCTGCGGCCTGTGCGAGGAGGCCTGCCCGACCACCGCGATCCAGCTGACCCCGGACTTCGAGATGGCCGAGTACAAGCGTCAGGACCTGGTCTACGAGAAGCAGGATCTGCTCATCTCCGGCCCGGGCAAGAACCCGGAATACAACTTCTACCGGGTCAGCGGCATGGCGACTGCGGGCAAGCCGAAAGGCTCGCACCAGAGCGAGGCCGAGCCGATCAACGTGAAAGGCCTGCTGCCTTAAAGGACGGAAAAGATGGAATTCGCGTTCTACTTCGCCGCCGGCGTGGCCGTGATGTCCACCCTGCGGGTGATCACCCACACCAACCCGGTGCATGCCCTGCTCTACCTGGTCGTCTCGCTGCTGTCCGTGTCGATGACCTTCTTCAGCCTCGGCGCCCCGTTCGCCGGCGTGCTGGAGATCGTGGTCTACGCCGGCGCCATCATGGTGCTGTTCGTCTTCGTGGTGATGATGCTCAACCTCGGTGCGGATACCGCCGCGCAGGAGCGCGCGTGGCTCAAGCCCGGCATCTGGGTCGGCCCCGGCCTGCTCTCCGCCCTGCTGCTGGCCCTGCTGCTCTGCGCGCTGTTCAGCGGTAACCCCGCCGCAGCCGGCGTCGGCCTGCAGACCGTCGACGCCAAGGCGGTCGGCACCCACCTGTTCGGACCCTACCTGCTGGCGGTAGAACTGGCCTCCATGCTGCTGCTGGCAGCCCTGGTCGCCGCCTACCACCTCGGCCGCCAAGAGGCGAAGGAGTGAGCATGCCTGCAATCCCGATGGAGCACGGCCTGGCCCTGGCCGCCGTGCTGTTCAGCCTGGGCCTGGTCGGCCTGATGGTTCGGCGCAACATCCTGTTCGTGCTGATGAGCCTGGAAATCATGATGAACTCCTGCGCGCTGGCCTTCGTGGTCGCGGGCAGCCGCTGGATCCAGGCCGACGGCCAGATCCTGTTCATTCTGGTGATCACCCTGGCAGCCGCCGAGGCCAGTATCGGCCTGGCGATCCTGCTGCAGCTGTATCGCCGCTTCCATACCCTCGATATCGACGCTGCCAGCGAGATGCGCGGATGAACCTAC
The DNA here is from genome assembly GCA_035635035.1 of Pseudomonas sp. Lineage (GTDB taxonomy): Bacteria > Pseudomonadota > Gammaproteobacteria > Pseudomonadales > Pseudomonadaceae > Geopseudomonas. Next base: position 20,694 of record DASQBU010000125.1, on the reverse strand, counting down.
TATATCTCTCCTGTCTGTTTCCGCTGCTCGGCTGGCTGGTGCTGGCCTTCTCCCGCGGGCGTTTCTCCGAGAACCTGTCGGCGCTGATCGGCGTCGGCTCGGTGGGTCTGGCGGCGCTCAACGCCGCCTGGGTCATCTTCCAGTTCAACGTCGCGCCGCCGGAAGGCGGGGTGTACACCCAGACCCTCTGGCAGTGGATGAACGTGGCCGGCTTCGCGCCGAACTTCACCCTGTACCTGGACGGCCTGTCGGTGACCATGCTCGGCGTGGTCACCGGCGTCGGCTTCCTGATCCACCTGTTCGCCAGCTGGTACATGCGCGGTGAAGAAGGCTATTCGCGCTTCTTCGCCTACACCAACCTGTTCATCGCCAGCATGCTGTTCCTGGTGCTCGGCGACAACCTTCTGTTCCTGTACTTCGGCTGGGAAGGCGTGGGCCTGTGCTCGTACCTGCTGATCGGCTTCTACTACAGCAATCCGAAGAACGGCAACGCCGCGCTGAAGGCCTTCATCGTCACCCGCATCGGCGACGTGTTCATGGCCATCGGCCTGTTCATCCTGCTGTTCAACCTCGGCACCCTGAACATCCACGAGCTGCTGACCCTGGCGCCGCAGAAGTACGTTGCCGGTGACACCTGGCTGTGGCTGGCCACCCTGATGCTGCTCGGCGGCGCGGTCGGCAAGTCCGCCCAGCTGCCGCTGCAGACCTGGCTGGCCGACGCGATGGCCGGTCCGACCCCGGTCTCCGCGCTGATCCACGCCGCCACCATGGTGACCGCGGGCGTCTACCTGATCGCCCGTACCCACGGCCTGTTCCTGCTCACCCCGGAGATCCTCGAGCTGGTCGGCATCGTCGGCGGCGTGACCCTGGTGCTGGCCGGCTTCGCCGCCCTGGTGCAGACCGACATCAAGCGGATCCTCGCCTACTCGACCATGAGCCAGATCGGCTACATGTTCCTCGCCCTCGGCGTGCAGGCCTGGGACGCGGCGATCTTCCACCTGATGACCCACGCGTTCTTCAAGGCCCTGCTGTTCCTCGGCTCCGCCTCGGTGATCCACGCCTGCCACCACGAGCAGAACATCTTCAAGATGGGCGGCCTGTGGAAGAAGCTGCCGGTGGCCTACGCCAGCTTCGTGGTCGGTGGCGCGGCGCTGGCCGCCCTGCCGCTGGTCACCGCCGGCTTCTACTCGAAGGACGAGATCCTCTGGGAAGCCTTCGCCAGCGGCCACACCGGCCTGCTCTACGCCGGCCTGGCCGGGGCGTTCCTGACCTCGATCTACACCTTCCGGCTGATCTTCATCGCCTTCCACGGCGAAGCGAAGACCAAGGCGCACGCCAGCAACAGCCTGGCCCACCACCTGCCGCTGGGTACCCTGCTGGTGCTGTCCACCTTCGTCGGCGCGCTGATCACCCCGCCGCTGCACGGCGTGCTGCCGGAAAGCGTCGGCCATGCCGGCGGCGAAGGCCAGCACAGCCTGGAGATGCTCTCCGGCGCCATCGCCATCCTCGGCATCGCCCTGGCCGCCGTGCTGTTCCTCGGCAAGCGCAGCTTCGTCACCGCACTGGCGCAGAGCGCCCCGGGCCGCTTCCTCGGTGCCTGGTGGTATGCCGCCTGGGGCTTCGACTGGCTGTACGACAAGCTGTTCGTCCAGCCCTACCTGCTGCTCTGCCGCCTGATCGGCCGCGACCCCATCGACGTCAGCATCGGCGCCCTGCCGCTGCTCGCCCGTGGCGGTCACCTCGCCCTGCGCCGCAGCGAAACCGGCAACCTGCGCTGGTACGCCACCTCCATCGTCGGCGGCGCCGTGCTCGTGCTCGCCGTCCTTCTGCTTCTGAACTGAGGAAACCGGCCCGTCATGATTCTGCCCTGGCTAATCCTGATACCCTTCGTCGGCGGCCTGCTGTGCTGGCAGGGCGAGCGCTTCGGCGCCACCCTGCCGCGCTGGATCGCCCTGCTGAGCATGAGCCTGCTGCTGGTCCTCGGCCTGTGGCTGTGGGGCTCCGCCGACTTCGCCCTGGCCCCCGCGCCGGGCGAGGCGCCGCGCTGGGCCGCCGAGTTCCAGGCGACCTGGATCGAGCGCTTCGGCATCAGCTTCCACCTGGCGCTGGACGGCCTGTCGGTGCTGATGGTGGTGCTCACCGGCCTGCTCGGCGTGCTCTCGGTGCTCTGCTCGTGGAAGGAAATCCAGCACCGCGTCGGCTTCTTCCACCTCAACCTGATGTGGATCCTCGGCGGGGTGATCGGCGTGTTCCTCGCCATCGACCTGTTCCTGTTCTTCTTCTTCTGGGAAATGATGCTGGTGCCGATGTACTTCCTCATCGCGCTCTGGGGTCATAGCGGCAGCAGCGGCAAGAGCCGCATCACCGCCGCCACCAAGTTCTTCATCTACACCCAGGCCAGCGGCCTGATCATGCTGGTGGCGATCCTCGCCCTGGTGTTCGTCCACTACAGCCAGACCGGCGTGCTGAGCTTCGCCTACGCCGAGCTGCTGAAGACCCAGCTGACCCACGGCACCGAGTACCTGCTGATGCTCGGCTTCTTCGCCGCCTTCGCGGTGAAGTTCCCGGTGGTGCCGGTGCACTCCTGGCTGCCGGACGCCCACGCCCAGGCACCGACTGCCGGTTCCGTGGACCTCGCCGGCATCCTGCTGAAGACCGCCGCCTACGGCCTGCTGCGCTTCGCCCTGCCGCTGTTCCCCAACGCCTCGGCCGAGTTCGCGCCGATCGCCATGGGCCTGGGCCTGTTCGCCATCGTCTACGGCGCCCTGGCGGCCTTCGCGCAGACCGACATCAAGCGCCTGATCGCCTACTCCAGCGTGTCGCACATGGGCTTCATCCTGATCGCCATCTACTCCGGCAGCGAGATGGCGCTGCAGGGTGCGGTGGTGCAGATGGTCGCCCACGGCCTGTCGGCCGCCGCGCTGTTCATCCTCAGCGGCCAGCTCTACGAGCGCCTGCACACCCGCGACTTCCGCGCCATGGGCGGCATCTGGGGGCGCATGCCCTGGCTGCCGGCGATCAGCCTGTTCTTCGCCGCCGCGGCGCTGGGCCTGCCCGGCACCGGCAACTTCGTCGGCGAGATCCTGGTCCTGCTCGGCACCTTCAAGGCCTACCCGTGGGTCGCCGCCCTGGCCACCAGCGGCCTGGTGTTCGGCTCGGTCTACTCGCTGTGCATGATCCACCGCGCCTACTTCGGTCCGGCCAAGAGCGACGAAGCCCTGCCCGGCCTGAAGGCCCGCGAGCTGGTCATGGTGCTCGGCCTGGCCGTGCTGCTGATCCTGCTCGGCGTCTACCCGCAGCCGGTACTGGACACCTCCTCCGCCAGCATGCACGGCGTGCAGCAGTGGCTGGGCACCGCCTTCTCCCAACTTGAATCGGCCCGGTAAGTAGCGCTATGGAATTCACCACTCAACACCTGACGGCCCTGCTGCCGTTGCTGGTCACCGGCGCCACGGCCGTTGCCGTGATGCTGCTGATCGCCTGGAAGCGCAATCACAGCCAGACCTTCCTGCTCTCGGTGGTCGGCCTCAACCTCGCCCTGCTGGCGGTGATCCCCGCCCTCGGCGTCGCCCCGCTGGAAGTGACCTCGCTGCTGCGCATCGACCGCTTCGCCTGCTACTACAGCGCGGTGATCGTCGCCGCCACCCTGGCCTGCCTGACCCTGACCCACGCCTACCTCGGCGGCCAGTCGGGCAAGGGCTACCCGGGCAACCGCGAGGAGCTGTACCTGCTGATGCTGCTGGCCTGCGCCGGCGGCATCGTGCTGGTCAGCGCGCAGCACCTGGCCGGCCTGTTCATCGGCCTGGAGCTGCTGTCGGTGCCGACCTACGGCCTGATCGCCTACGCCTTCTTCAACCGCCGCTCGCTGGAAGCCGGCATCAAGTACATGGTGCTCTCCGCCGCCGGCAGCGCCTTCCTGCTGTTCGGCATGGCCCTGCTGTACGCCGAGTCCGGCAGCCTGAGCTTCGCCGGCATCGGCGCCTCGCTGAGCGCCGGCACCCCGGGCCACCTGGTGCAGATCGGCGTGGGCATGATGCTGGTCGGCCTGGCGTTCAAGCTGTCGCTGGTGCCCTTCCACCTGTGGACCCCGGACGTCTACGAGGGCGCCCCGGCGCCGGTGTCGGCGTTCCTCGCCACCGCCAGCAAGGTCGCCGTGTTCGCCGTGCTGCTGCGCCTCTACCAGGTGTCGCCGGCCTTCGCCGACGGCTGGCTGGGCCATCTGCTGAGCCTGCTGGCGGTCGCCTCGATCCTGTTCGGCAACCTGCTGGCCCTGCTGCAGAGCAACCTCAAGCGCCTGCTCGGCTACTCGTCGATCGCCCACTTCGGCTACCTGCTGATCGCGCTGATCGCCAGCAAGGGCATCGCCACCGAGGCCATCGGCGTCTACCTGTTCACCTACGTGCTGACCAGCCTGGGTGCCTTCGGCGTGGTGACCCTGATGTCCACCCCGTTCCAGGGTCGCGACTGCGACGCGCTGTTCGAGTACCGCGGCCTGTTCTGGCGCCGTCCGTACCTGACCGCGGTGCTGGCCACCATGATGCTGTCGCTGGCGGGCATCCCGCTGACCGCCGGCTTCATCGGCAAGTTCTACGTGATCGCCGCCGGCGTCGAGAGCCAGCAGTGGTGGCTGCTCGGCACGCTGATCGTCGGCAGCGCCATCGCGGTGTTCTACTACCTGCGGGTGATGGTCACCCTGTTCCTGGTCGAGCCCAGCCTGCAGCGCCGCGACGCGCCGCTGAACTGGGCGCAGCGCGCCGGCGGCATCATGCTGCTGGCCGTAGCCGGCCTGACCGTGCTGCTCGGCGTCTACCCGCAGCCGCTGCTGGCGGTGGTGCAGAACGTCGGCTTCTGAGTCGCCAGCCAGACGCAAAAAAGCCGGTCGGGGCAACCCGACCGGCTTTTTTGTTGCGGCTGGCGGCGTAGGCTGGATCAGCCGCGCGGCGGTGTAACCGACCATCGATACCACGCAGCGCCATGGCCGGCCTAGCGGCCGGCTCGGTGGGTCACGGCCTGCGGCCTAACCCACCCTACAGTCCGGGGATCAGTTCGTCGCCTTCGCCCAGGGCAGGATCGGGATGGCGGTGACCGAGTTCTGCGGACTGCCTTCGATCACCCGGTCGCTGTAGACCATGTACACCAGCGTGTTGCGCTGGCGGTCGAAGAAGCGCACCACCTGCATGGTCTTGAACACCAGCGAGGTGCGCTCCTTGAACACTTCCTCGCCGTCCTCGAAGGCTTCGCGGAAGCGGATCGGCCCGACCTGGCGGCAGGCGATCGACGCCTCGGCGCGGTCCTCGGCCAGGCCCAGGCCGCCCTTGATGCCGCCGGTCTTGGCCCGCGACAGGTAGCAGGTCACCCCTTCCACCTTGGGATCGTCGAACGCCTCGACGACGATCTTGTGGTTGGGGCCGAGCAGCTTGAAGACCGTGGACACCTCGCCGATGGTCTCGGCCTGCGCAGCGCCGGCGAGCAGCGCCAGGGCGGCGGCCAGCGGAGCGCACAGACGCCGCCCGGCCATCACACCAGCACCAGGTTGTCGCGGTGCACCAGCTCCGGCTCGTCGACGTAGCCGAGCGCCTGCTCGATGGCTTCGCTGCCGAGGCCGATGATGCGCTGGGCATCGGCGGCGCTGTAGTTGACCAGCCCGCGCGCCACCTCGCGCCCGTCGGGGCCGAGACAGGCGACCATCTCGCCGCGGCGGAAGTTGCCGTCCACGGCGGTGACGCCCACCGGCAGCAGGCTCTTGCGCTGCTCGACCAGCGCGCGCACCGCACCGGCGTCCAGCTCCAGGGTGCCACGCATCTGCAGGTGGCCGGCCAGCCACTGCTTGCGCGCCGCGTGGCGGCCGCGCTCGGGGGTCAGCAGGGTGCCGAGGCGCTCGCCGGCCTTGAGGCGGTCGAGTACCCGCTCGATGCGCCCGCCGACGATGATGCTGTTGGCCCCGGAACGCGCCGCCAGACGCGCCGCGCGCAACTTGGTCTGCATGCCGCCGCGGCCGAGGGCGCCGCCGGTACCGCCGGCCACCGCGTCGAGGGCCGGATCGTCGGCGCGCGCCTCGAAGATCAGCTGGGCATCGGGATTGTGCCGCGGGTCGGCGTCGAACATGCCGTCGCGGTCGGTGAGGATCACCAGCAGGTCGGCCTCCACCAGGTTGGCCACCAGTGCGGCGAGGGTGTCGTTGTCGCCGAAGCGGATCTCGTCGGTGACCACGGTGTCGTTCTCGTTGATCACCGGGATCACCCCGAGGTCGACCAGGGTGCGCAGGGTGCTGCGCGCATTCAGGTAGCGCTTGCGGTCGGAGAGGTCGTCGTGGGTCAGCAGCACCTGGGCGGTCTGCAGCTCGTGCTCGGCGAAGCTCGACTCCCAGGCCTGGACCAGGCCCATCTGCCCGACCGCCGCGGCGGCCTGCAGCTGGTGGATGGTGGTCGGGCGGGCGCTCCAGCCCAGCCGGCTCATCCCCGCCGCCACCGCGCCGGAGGACACCAGCACCAGCTCCACCCCGGCGCGACGCAGCGCCACCATCTGTTCGACCCACACCGCCATGGCGCCGCGGTCGAGGCCGCGGCCGTCGGCGGTCAGCAGCGCGCTGCCGATCTTCACCACCCAGCGGCGGGCCTTGCTCACCTTCTCACGCATGTTCTGCAACCTTGCTCTCGGGCTTGAGCGAGGCCGCCGGCGGCCCCGCCTCGGACTGGCGCTTGGCGGCGGGCCGGGCGCACGCGGTGCCGGCTCCGCAGCGGCTCGCGACAGGCTCTGTTAACGGACGTAGAAGATTTCCGGCCCGTCGCCGTCATCCTCGTCGTCGAAGTCGTCCCCTTCGTCGTATTCCTCGTCGGCACTGCGCACGCCGGCACGCCGCAGGGCGCGGGCATCGTCGAGTTCCTGCAGGCGGGCACGGGCCTCGTCCTCGATGCGCTGGTCCAGCTCGGCGACGGCTTCGGCGAACGCCGGCTCCTCGGCGATGCGCTGGGTGCGCTCGTCGATGTAGTTCATGATGTCGCCGCACAGCTTGTCGGTGCCTTCGCGCTCCAGCGCGGAGATCACGTACACCGGGCCCTTCCAGTCCAGTCGCGCGATGACTTCGCGCATGCGCTCCTCGCGCTCCTCGTCGAGCAGCTGGTCGGCCTTGTTCAGCACCAGCCAGCGGTCGCGCTCGGTGAGCGCCGGACTGAAGCGGCCCAGCTCACGGATGATCGCCTCGGCGGCATCGGCCGGGTCGGAGCCGTCCAGCGGCGCCATGTCGACGAGATGCAGCAGCAGGCGGGTGCGCGCCAGGTGCTTGAGGAAGCGGATGCCGAGGCCAGCGCCTTCGGCGGCGCCCTCGATCAGGCCGGGGATGTCGGCGATCACGAAGCTCTTCAGGCGCCCGACGCTGACCACGCCGAGGTTCGGCACCAGGGTGGTGAACGGGTAGTCGGCGACCTTCGGCTTGGCGGCGGACACGGCGCGGATCAGCGTGCTCTTGCCGGCGTTGGGCATGCCCAGCAGGCCGACGTCGGCCAGCACCTTGAGTTCCAGCTTGAGGTCGCGCGCTTCGCCCGGCTTGCCGTGGGTGGTCTGGCGCGGCGCCCGGTTGGTGCTGGACTTGAAGCGGATGTTGCCCAGCCCGTGCCAGCCGCCCCGGACCACCAGCAGACGCTGCCCCGGCTGGGTCAGGTCGCCGATGATTTCCTGGGTCGCGGCATCGATCACCGTGGTGCCGACCGGCACCGGCAGGGTCATGTCTTCACCCTTGCTCCCGGTGCAGTCCTTGCTGCCGCCGTTCTGCCCGCGCTGGGCGTTGAACCGGCGGGTGTAGCGATAATCCACCAGGGTGTTGAGGTTGCTGTCGGCCTCGAGCCAGATCGAGCCGCCGTCACCGCCGTCGCCGCCATCTGGACCACCAAATGGCACGAATTTTTCGCGGCGAAAACTCATGCAGCCGTTGCCACCGTCACCGGCCTGCACATGGATGGACACTTCATCGACGAATTTCATGGGTAACGCCTCCCGCCCTGGGCGGGTTATTAGAGCAAGGGATGTACAAACAAAAAAGCCCTGTCGTCAGACAGGGCTTCTTCGGCAAGCTCGTGATCAGTTGGCCACGATGCTCACGTATTTACGACCGAAGGCACCCTTGGTCTCGAACTTCACCACGCCCGCCACTTTGGCGAACAGGGTGTGGTCCTTGCCCATGCCAACGCCGTAGCCGGCGTGGAACTTGGTGCCGCGCTGACGCACGAGGATGTTGCCGGCAACGACAGCCTGGCTGCCGAACATCTTCACGCCAAGGCGTTTACTTTCGGAATCGCGGCCGTTACGGGTAGAACCGCCAGCTTTTTTGTGTGCCATGAGTCAATACTCCGGAAAAAAGTGGGATCAGGCCTGGATGCCGGTGATCTTGATTTCAGTGAACCACTGACGGTGGCCCTGACGCTTCATGTGGTGCTTGCGGCGACGGAACTTGATGATGGTCACCTTGTCGTGACGGCCCTGGGCGATCACTTCGGCGGTGACTTTGGCGCCGGCCACTACCGGAGCGCCGATCTTGACGTCGTCGCCGTTGCCGACCAGCAGAACCTGGTCGAAAGCCACGCTTTCGCCGGTCGCCACGTCGAGCTTTTCAATCTTGAGGAATTCGCCTTCAGCGACTTTGTACTGCTTGCCGCCGGTCACAATTACTGCGTACATGGTATGTCTCCGTTAGACCTGCTCACCTGGCGCTTAGGTAGAGGAGTTAGTGGCCAGCATGGCTGCAGTGCGCCGGAAGGGTCGCCGCTGCATTGCGTAAGGCAGGGAATGCCAGGGAAGTTCGGGCCGGCGATTGTACGCAAAGCCGCGCCGCCAGGCAAGGGCAGCCCCGGCCCGCCTTGACAGTGCGGGACCCGGCACCTAGCATGCCGCGCAATCTTCGAGGAGCCTTGACCGCTGATGCAACCCCAGGCCTTTTACCGCGTGGTGGCGGACGACTTCACCGCCGTCGACGAGATCATCCGTCGCCGTCTGACCTCCCGCGTCCCCCTGGTGGAGAAGATCGGCGACTACATCGTTTCCGCCGGCGGCAAGCGCCTGCGCCCGCTGCTGGTCCTGCTCGCCGGCAACGCCCTCGGCGCCCGTGGCGAACGCCTCAACCTGCTGGCCGCCACCATCGAATTCCTCCACACCTCGACCCTGCTGCACGACGACGTGGTCGACAAGTCCGGCATGCGCCGCGGCCGCTCCACCGCCAACGCCCTGTGGGGTAACGCCCCCAGCGTGCTGGTCGGCGACTTCCTGTACGCCCGCTCCTTCGAAATGATGGTCGAGCTGGCCTCCCTGCCGGTCATGCAGGTGATCTCCCAGGCCACCCGGGTGATCGCCGAGGGCGAAGTGCTGCAGCTGACCAAGATCCGTGACGCCAGCACCAGCGAAGAGACCTACATGGAGGTCATCCGCGGCAAGACCGCGATGCTGTTCGAGGCCTCCACCCACAGCGCCGCACTGCTGTCCGGCGCCAGCGCCGAACAGACCGAGGCCCTGCGCACCTTCGGCGACGCCCTGGGCATCGCCTTCCAGCTGGTCGACGACCTGCTCGACTACCGCGGCGACGCCGCCACCCTGGGCAAGAACGTCGGCGACGACCTGGCCGAGGGCAAGCCGACCCTGCCGCTGATCGTCACCATGCGCCAGGGCAACGCCGAACAGGCACAACTGGTGCGCAGCGCCATCCAGCAGGGCGGCAGCCAAGACCTGGAAGGCATCCGTGCCGCCGTGGAGGCCGCCGGCGCCCTCGACTACACCGCCCAACTGGCCCGCGACTACGCCGCCCGCGCCATCGACTGCCTGCAGGTCCTGCCGGCCAGCGAGTACCGCGACGCTATGGTGGAGCTGACCGAGTTCGCCGTCGCCCGCACCCACTGAGTTGCCTGCCCACGACAAAACGCCCGTCCGGCCTGGCCGCGACGGGCGTTTTCGTTTCCCCGCACCACGCGGGGCGCGGGAAGAGCAGCCTTACAGGATGTCCAGCAGCTCGACGTCAAATACCAGCACGCTGTGCGGCGGGATGCTGCCGACGGCCTGGGCACCGTAGGCCAGCTCGCTCGGCACGTGCAGGCGCCACTTGCTGCCGGCGTTCATCAGCTGCAGGGCCTCGACCCAGCCCGGGATCACCCCGCCGACCGGGAATTCCGCCGGCTGGCCACGCTCGTAGGAGCTGTCGAACACGGTGCCATCGATCAGGGTGCCGTGGTAGTGGGTGCGCACCTGGTCGTCGGCGCCCGGCTTGGCGCCTTCGCCCTGCACCAGCACTTCGTACTGCAGGCCGGAGGCCAGCACGGTGACGCCCTCGCGCTTGGCGTTCTCGGCCAGGTAGTCGCGCCCGGCGGCAGCGGCGGCCTCGGCCTTGGCGGCCTGCTCGGCCTGCATGCGCTGGCGGATCACCTGGAAGCTGGCGGTCATCTGCTCGTCGGCGACGCGGCTGGCGGCATTGTTGAAGGCGTCGGCCAGGCCGGCCAGGATGGCTTCCAGGCTGGCGCCGGGCGGCGGGTTGTCGCGCAGCTGGCCGCCGAGCTGGCGGCCGATGCCGTAGCTGACGCGGGCTTCGTCGGTGGAAAGGTCGAGTTGGGACATGGGGACTCCACGCAAGGGGTAAAAAGGCCGGCCAGCCTAGCACAGCCCGGCTAGCGCCGCCGCCGGCAGCGCTCCGAGCAGTAGCGCACCTCGTCCCAGCAGCGCGCCCACTTCTTGCGCCAGACGAACGGCAGGCCGCACACCGCGCAGGTCTTCGCCGGCAGCTCGCTCTTTCTCACAACGCCTCCCCGGCATCCAGACGCGCCAGCAGTGCCTCGCCGCGCTGCCACAGCGCGCGCTGCTTGGCCTCGCTCATCCGCGCCAGGTTCCGGTAGACCATCGCCATCCGCGGATTGCCGGCCAACCGTTCGCGGTGGCGGATCAGGAAGTGCCAGTACAGCGCGTTGAACGGGCAGGCGTCCGCCGTGGTGCTTTCGTTCACCCGGTACGCGCAGCCGGCGCAGTAGTCGGACATCCGCTTGATGTACTGGCCACTGGCGCAGTACGGCTTGGAGCCGAGGTAGCCGCCATCGGCGTGCAGCACCATGCCCAGGGTGTTGGGCAGCTCCACCCAGTCGAAGGCGTCCATGTACACCGCCAAGTACCAGTCGCACAGCTGGCGCGGCTCGACGCCGGCGAGCAGGGCGAAGTTGCCGGTGACCATCAGGCGCTGGATGTGGTGGGCGTAGGCGTGGTCGAGGGTCTGGCCGATCACCTGGCGCAGGCAGTTCATCCGCGTTGCGCCGCTCCAGTAGAACGCCGGCAGCGCGCGGCGGTTGGCGAAGGCGTTGCGCTGCGCGTAGTCCGGCATCTGCAGCCAGTAGATGCCGCGCACGTACTCGCGCCAGCCGATCAGCTGGCGGATGAAGCCCTCGGCGGCGTTCAGCGCCACCCGTCCGGCACGGTACGCCGCCTCGACGTCGGCGCACAGCCGGCGCACGTCGAGCAGGCCGACGTTCAGCGCGGCGCTGATCCGCGCATGGAACAGGAACGGTTCGCCCTCGGCCATGGCGTCCTGGTAGTCGCCGAAGGCGCCCAGGCCGAAGTCGAGGAAATGCGCCCACAGCTGCTCGGCCTCGGCGTGGGTCACCGGATAGGCGAAGCCGTCGAGGCGCCCGTAGTGGTGGGCGAAGCGCGCGCGCACCAGCGCCAGCACCTCGGCGGTGATGGCGTCGGCGGCGAAGCGCACCGGCAGCGGGCCGCGCAGCCCCCGCGGCAGCGCCTTGCGGTTGTCCGCGTCGAAGTTCCACGCGCCGCCCTCCGGCGAGCCGTCCGGATGCAGCAGCAGGCCGCTCTTGCGGCGCATCTCGCGGTAGAAGAACTCCATGCGCAGCTGCTTGCGGCCCTGCGCCCAGCGGGCGAACTCGGCGCGCGAGCAGAGGAAGCGCGTGTCGGCGTGCCAGGTGAGCGGCAGGCCGCTGGCCCTGAGCGCCTGCTCGACGCGCCAGTCGCCGGCCTCGGTGACGTGGATGCTCCGCGGCCGGTAGCGCGCGGCGAAGCGCGCCAGCTCGCCGGCCAACGAGCCGCTGTTGGCCGGATCGTCGAGGGTCACGTAGTCCACCGCCACCCCGCGCTGGCGCAGCGCTAGGGCGAAGTGGCGCATGGCACTGAACAGGAAGGCGATCTTCTGCGGGTGGTGCGGCACGTGGCCGGCTTCCTCGGCCACCTCGGCGAGCAGCACGCGGTCGTGCTGCGGGTCGAGATCCGCCAGCGCCGCCAGGTCGAAGGACAGCTGGTCGCCGAGCACCAGACGCAGCGCGGCGACGCGCCCGGCGGCCGCCGTCACCACAGGGAGCGCATGCCGATCGGCACGCGCAGCGGCTCGCGGCGGCCCTCGGCGAGGCCGCACATCTCGTCGTAGGCCGACTGCTGCACCAGGAAGAAGGGCAGCTCGGGCAGCTCCTTGAGCAGGTCGCGGGCGTGCTCGACGGAGCGCAGGTGCCAGACCCGCCCGCCCGCGTCGCGCAGGCTGTGGCGGCGCCCGTCGAGCAGCGCCTCGAGGACGTAGATGCCGCCTTCCAGGGAGATCAGGTCGAGGGCCGCGATGCGGCCGGCCTGGGCGTGGGCGGACAGGTCGAGCAGATTCATGGCGAGGGCCTCCGGCAGAAATCTGTACAAGACGATTATTCTGCACAATCTCCGTACAGGAAAGCCCTGCCAGACGCCGGAAACGCCACCGCCCGTCTGCCGGAGGCGAGACGGGCGGTGCGCATAGCTCGGAGGCGCCGGACGGCGCCGGCCGTCAGTGCTTGGTCAGCTTGTCCATGTAGCCCATGGCGCAGGCCGAGACGACGAAGGTCATGTGGATGACCACGTACCACAGCAGCTTGTCGTTGGGGATCTTCTGCGCGTCCATGAACATGCGCAGCAGGTGGATCGAGGAGATCGCCACGATGGACGCCGCCACCTTGAGCTTCAGCGAGCTGGAATCCATCTTGCCCAGCCAGCCGAGCTTCTCCTTGCCCTCGTCGATATCGAGCTGGGAGACGAAGTTCTCGTAGCCGGAAATCATCACCATCACCAGCAGGCCGCCGACCAGCGCCATGTCGATCAGCGACAGCAGCACCAGGGTCAGTTCGGCCTCGGTCTTCTCGAACACGTGCGGCAGCACATGGGCGATCTCCTGGAAGAACTTCAAGGTCAGCGCCAGCAGCGCCAGCGACAGGCCCAGATAGATGGGCGCGAGCAGCCAACGCGCCGCGTACATGGTGTTTTCGATCAAGCGTTCCATGGCTCAGACACAACAGGGGGACAAAGGAGCGCCGAGTATACCGGGCCGGCCGCAGGGGCGGCAGCCGGAGCTGCCGCGCCAACCTGTGGATAACTGTGTGGACGAGTTCTGAATGAATGGCGCGGCGCAACATCCCGCCCGCCCCGTCAAGGCGCACCGGAGCCGCGCCCCGACCGCTGACGGCTCAGGGCTGCTGGCGGAAATGGCCCGACGGATGACCGCGCCCGGCATTCTGCCGGCGCAGCTCGGCCTGCAGGTGCAGGCACCAGATGGAAGGCTCCTCCACCGCGCCATAGCCCTGGCCGCGCAGGTTGCCGACGATGTCATTGAGCACCGCCTGCGCCTCGCAGGCCCCGTGGAACGGGCCCTGCGCCCGGACCGCCGAGGGCTGCGCGGCATCCAGGCCCGCCGCGCAGAACAGCATCCACAGCCCCTGCCCGCCGGCCAGTTGATGGAGCATGCATTCGATGCGGGTAACCACTCCCGGACTGCGCCGGGTCAGACAGAGTTGACGCGACATGGGGGCTCTCCTCGATGGGGCCTGTCTTCAGACTAGTCGCCCTGCGCCCGCCTGCAAAGCCCTCCGACCACCCGGAGCCCCTGTGGATAACCTTGTGCATGGCGTGGGGACAGACCGGCCGGAGTTCGCCCCGCGACCGCCCTCAGCGGCGCAGGCGGCGGGCCTGGCGCGCCGAGGAGGCCGACCGTGGTGCCGCGGGATCGGTCGCCGCCGGCTTGCTGGCTTTGTCCGCGCTCTCCTCGTCCTCTTCCGCCTCGATTTCGGCGATCTCGCGCAGGCGCTCGACCACCCGCGCATTGACGCAACCGGCGGGGAAGGCGCCGCAGGCGTCGGGCGTGCCGGCATGCTCGCCGACCAGCAGGCTCAGCGCCTCGTCCACCGTGCGCACGGCGTAGACGCTGAACTGTCCGGCGCGCACCGCCTGGATCACCCGCTCGTCGAGCATCAGGTTGTAGACGTTGGCGTGGGGGATGATCACCCCCTGCTCGCCGGACAGCCCGCGCGCCTCGCAGAGGCGGAAGAAGCCCTCGATCTTCTCGTTGACCCCACCGACCGCCTGCACCTCGCCGAACTGGTTGATCGAGCCGGTGATGGCGAAGCACTGCTTGAGCGGGGTGCGCGACAGCGCCGAGATCAGCGTGCACACCTCGCCGAGCGAGGCGCTGTCGCCGTCGACGTAGCCGTAGGACTGCTCGAGGGCGATGCTCGCGGAGATCTCCAGGGGAAACTCCTGGGCGTAGCGGCTGCCCAGGTAGCCGGTGAGGATCATCACCCCCTTGGAGTGGATCGGCTGGCCGAGGCTGACCTCGCGCTCGATGTCGACGATCCCCGAGCTGCCCGGATAGACGGTGGCGGAGATGCGCGCCGGCACGCCGAACGCCGAGTCGCCGACCTCCAGCACGGTCAGGCCGTTGCACTTGCCCACGGCGGCGCCGGCGGTGTCGATGAGGATCACCCCGGCGAGCATGTCGTCGAGGATGCGCGCCGAGACCCGCCCGGTGCGGGTGGCCTTGGCCTTCAGCGCGCGCTCGATGTGGCCGACGTCGGTGACCGCCTCGCCGGCCAGCTGGCGGATGAAGTCGGCCTCGCTGACCAGCTGGAACAGGTCGCCGATGCGCGCCGACAGGCGGCCCTGATGCTCGGCCAGGCGCGCGCTGTAGGTGGCCAGGCGCGCCACCGCGTCGTTGGACAGCGGTGCCAGGCCCTCCTCGGTGGTGCGGGTCTTCAGCAGCTGGGCGAACTGCTCGAGGCTGTCCTCGCCCAGCACGATGTCCTCGTCGAAGTCGGCCAGCACGCGGAACAGTTCCTGGAAGTCCGGATCGAGGTCCTGCAACGCGTAGTAGACCTCGCGCGAACCGACGATCACCACCTTGACCTGCAGCGGGATGACCTGCGGGGTCAGGGTCACGGTGGCGATGCGGCCCAGCTCGCCCAGCGGCGACTCCATCTTCAGCTGGCGCGAGTGCAGGGCGCGCTTGAGGGCGTCCCAGACGAACGGCTCGGAGAGCAGCCGCTCCGCCTCGAGGATCAGGAAGCCGCCGTTGGCGCGGTGCAGCGCGCCGGGGCGCAGCTGGCGGTAGCTGGTGTACAGCGCGCCCTGCTCGGAGCTGTACTCGATGCGCCCGAACAGGTTGTCGTAGGTCGGGTGCGGCTCGAACACCACCGGCGCGCCGCCGTTGTGGGCTTGGCCGACCACCAGGCTGGGGGCATAGAACTCCTGCAGGCTCTGGCGCTTCTGTGCGTCCGGGCGGGCGTCCTCGACCAGCTGGTCGACCACGGTCTTCAGCAGGTTGACCTGCACCGCCTGCAGCCAGGCGCAGACCCCGGCGTTCTCCGCGTACTGGCGCGACAGCGGCGCCAGCAGCGGTTCGAGGGCCAGGGTGATGGTCTCCTCGTTGAGCTGGCGCAGCTGGTTGCTCGACTCGCGCTTCCACTGCGGCAGGCTGGCCAGCTCCTCGTTGAGGCGCTCCTCGAGGGCGGCGATGTCGTCGTGGAAACGCTCGCGCTCGGCCTCCGGCAGCTGGGCGAACTCGGCCTCGTCGAGCGCCTTGCCGTCCTTCATCGGCGTGAAGGCGATGTTGGCGCTGTCGCGGTACAGGGCGACGTCCTTCTCCAGGGACAGCTGCTCGATGGTGTCGAGGGCGCGGTCGTAGCGCTGGTTGAAGGTGCGGTCGATGGCATTCTTCTTCTGCTGGTAGGTCGGCGTCTCGAACACCGCCGGGAAGGTCGCCAGCAGATTGTCGATCAGCAGGTCGACGTCGGCCATCAGTGCCTGCGCCGTGCCGGAGGGCAACTGCAGGGCGCGCGGCTCGCGCGGCTCGTCGAAGTTGTTGACGTACACCCAGTCGCACGGCGTGGCCTGGCGCTTGGCCTCGGCCTTGAGGTAGCGGCGCACGAAGGAGAAGCGCCCGGTGCCCGACTCGCCCATGACGAACACGTTGTAGCCGGGACGCGGCATGGCCACGCCGAACTGCAGGGCGGCCACCGCGCGCTCCTGGCCGAGCACGCCGCGGAACGGCTCCAGTTCGTCGGTGGTAGCGAAGGTCAGCTGGTCGGCGCTGAACTGGCTGCTGAGCTGCTCGGGTTGGAGGCGCAGGGCTTGGAAGAGATCGGCCATCGGGGGGTTCCGCAAGAGTGACGGGCGGCCGGGGCGGCGCGCTTGCCGCGCGGCCGGCCGGGGGATGGCGCCGATTGTTGTCCCATCGCCCCGGATTGACAAGGACGCGCCCGGCGGGCGCCTCCGCGGCTCAGGCGCCGGCGGCGCACTCCGGGCACAGCTCGGCCGCCGGCAGCGCCTGCAGGCGCGCCGCGGCGATGCTCGCGCCGCAGGCCGTGCAGCGGCCGTAGCTGCCGTCCGCCAGCCGCGCGCGGGCGCGCTCGACCTGGCGCAGGCCCTCCTCGGCCTCGGCCAGCAGGGCGCGCAGCACGTCGTCGTTCTGCCGCTCCACCGCCTGCTCGGGGAAGCTCGCCGCGTGCGGGCGGCTCAGGTCGCGGCGGATCGCCTCGGCGCGGCGGGCGTATTCGGCGGCCTGGGCGTCGAGGGCGCTACGGGGGTCGACAACGGCGGTCATCTCGATTTCTCCAATTGTGCGTATCTGCTCACAGTCTGGCGCGTCCAGGCCGATTTGCACTGATATCGGTCAAATAGCGCCTGGCGATCGACGCGCAGAATCGAAAGGCTGTCCGCGGCAGCAGGCCTGCAATATAGTCACGGCTATAGTGGAGATCTTTTTTGCGAACGCCCTGCGCTCAGCCCCCACCCCTCAGCCATGGAACCGGCAGGATGACCCATCACGCAGATCCCAGCCGGGATCGCCTGAAACAACACTTCGCCCAGCGGGTGGTCCACCAGGCACGCCACATCCTGGAGGTCTGGCAGCGCCTGCAGCTCGGCGAATGGAACGCCGCCGGCATGGCCGAGTTGGCCGTGGGCTGTCAGCGCCTCAAGCAGCACGCCGAGCGCTTCGAGCAGCCCGCCCACCGGCAACTGGCCACGGCCCTCGAGGATTGCCTGCAAGCCGTCACGGCCAACCGCGGGCGGCTGAACAGCCAGCTGATCGGCCAGTTCAACAGCCTGATGCAGCGCCTGGCGCGCACCGGCCTGCGCCAAGGCGACGCGACCGACAGCAGCATCCTGCCCCTGCTGCGCAAGCCGGTCTACCTGGCCCTGCAGGATCTCGAGCGCGGCGAACGGCTGGCACGCCAGCTGGAATTCTTCGGCTTCACCGCCCTGCCCCTGGCCAGCGAGGCGGCCTTCCGCCGGGCCATGGCCCAGCGCCTGCCGGCGGCCATCGTCATGGAGGCCGAGTTCGGCGGGCCGCGGCAAGGCCTGCAGCTGGCGACCGAGCTACAGCAGGGCCTGGAGCAGCCGCTGCCGGTGCTGTTCTTCAGCGAGCACGAGGCCGATACCCAGACCCGCCTGGCGGCGGTGCGCGCCGGCGGGCGGGACTTCTTCTGCGGCAGCCTGGACGCCGCCATCCTGCTCGAGCGCCTCGAGGAGCTGACCCGCCTCGCCCAGCACGAGCCGTACAAGGTGCTGATCGTCGACGACTCGCGCGCCCAGGCGACCTTCACCGAGCGCATGCTCAACGGCGCCGGCATCATCACCCGCAGCCTCACCGACCCGATCCGGGTGATGGCCGAGCTCGGCGAGTTCCAGCCGGACCTGATCATCCTCGACATGTACATGCCCGAGTGCCTGGGCACCGAGCTGGCCAAGGTGATCCGCCAGCACGAGCGCTACGTCAGCGTGCCGATCATCTACCTGTCGGCCGAGGGCGACCTGGACAAGCAGCTCGACGCCATGAGCGAGGGCGGCGACGACTTCCTGACCAAGACCATCAAGCCGCGCCACCTGATCGCCACCGTGCGCAACCGCGCCGCCCGCGCGCGCAACCTCAAGGCGCGCATGGTGCGCGACAGCCTGACCGGGCTGTACAACCATACCCACATCCTCCAGCTGCTCGAGGATGCCCGCCTGCGCGCGCGCCGCGAGCAGCAGCCGCTGTCCTTCGCCATGCTCGACATCGACCACTTCAAGGAGGTCAACGACCGCTACGGCCACCCGATGGGCGACCGGGTGATCAAGAGCCTGGCGTTGTTCCTCAAGCAGCGCCTGCGCAAGAGCGACCATATCGGCCGCTACGGCGGCGAGGAGTTCGCCGTAGTCCTGCCGGACACCGACGCCGCCACCGCCACCCGCGTGCTCGACGAGATCCGCTGGCGCTTCGCCGAGATCCATTTCCCGGCGCAGCCACAGGACCTGACCTGCTCGTTCAGTTGCGGCATTGCCCAGCTGCACGGCGAGCAGGAGGCCAAGGCGCTGGCCAGCCAGGCCGACGAGGCGCTGTATCGCGCCAAGCGCGGCGGGCGCAATCGGGTCAGCGTGTTCAAGGCCCAGGTCCAGGCCAAGGAGGAAATGGAGCTGCTGGGCTAGGCGGCGTACCGCCACCCCCGCCTTGCACGCGCCGCGCCATCGCCCCCACCGAGGACATGCGCGGCGCCGCGGACGACGAGGCCCGCGGGCTCGCCTGCCGCGCAAGCGCCCAGCCGGCCCGAGTTCGCCCGCCATTCTCCCAGCAAAAAGCCCCGGCCGGACGGCACGGGGCTTTTTACCTTTCCTGCAGCAGGCGGCGCCAGGCCGCCGCGCTTACGCCAGCTTCTTGTAGCGCACCCGGTGCGGCTGGGCGGCCGCGTCGCCGAGGCGCTTCTTGCGGTCGGCCTCGAACTCGGTGTAGTTGCCTTCGAAGAAGTACACCTTGGCGTCGTCCTCGTAGGAGAGGATGTGGGTGGCGATGCGGTCGAGGAACCAGCGGTCGTGGGAGATCACGATGGCCGCGCCGGGGAAGTCCAGCAGGGCCTCTTCCAGGGCGCGCAGGGTTTCCACGTCGAGGTCGTTGGACGGTTCGTCGAGCAGCAGCACGTTGCCGCCCTGCTTGAGGGTCAGCGCCAGGTGCAGGCGGCCGCGCTCACCGCCGGAGAGGTCCTTGACGAACTTCTGCTGGTCGCCGCCCTTGAAGTTGAAGCGGCCGACGTAGCCGCGCGACGGCACCTCGTAGTTGCCGACCTTGATCATGTCGAAGCCGTCGGAGACCTGCTCCCACACGGTCTTGCTGCCGTCGAGATTCTCGCGGCTCTGGTCGACGCTGGCGATCTGCACGGTCTCGCCGATCTCGATGCTCCCGGCGTCCGGCTGCTCGCGGCCGAGGATCATGCGGAACAGGGTCGACTTGCCCGCGCCGTTGCCGCCGATCACCCCGACGATGGCGCCCTTCGGCACGCTGAAGGTCAGGTCGTCGATCAGCTGGCGCTCGCCGTAGCCCTTGCACACGCCGTGGAACTCGATGACCTTGTCGCCCAGGCGCGGACCGGCCGGGATGTAGATCTCGTTGGTCTCGCTGCGCTTCTGGAATTCCTGCGACTGCATCTCCTCGAAGCGCTGCAGGCGCGCCTTGGACTTGGCCTGGCGGGCCTTGGCGCCCTGGCGCACCCACTCCAGCTCGGCCTTCATGGCCTTGGCGTGGGCGGCTTCCTGCTTGGCCTCCTGGGCCAGGCGGGCGGCCTTGGATTCCAGCCACTGCGAGTAGTTGCCCTCGAAGGGGATGCCCTCGCCGCGGTCCAGTTCGAGGATCCAGCCGGCGACGTTGTCGAGGAAGTAGCGGTCGTGGGTGATCGCCACCACGGTGCCGGGGAAGTCGTGCAGGAAGCGCTCCAGCCAGGCCACCGAGTCGGCATCCAGGTGGTTGGTCGGTTCGTCGAGCAGCAGCATGTCGGGGGCCGACAGCAGCAGACGGCACAGCGCCACGCGGCGCTTCTCGCCACCGGACAGGTGTTCGATCTTGGCGTCCCAGGCCGGCAGGCGCAGGGCGTCGGCGGCGACTTCCAGCTGGCGCTCGAGGTTATGGCCGTCAGAAGCCTGCAGGATGGCCTCCAACTTGGCCTGCTCGGCGGCCAGCGCGTCGAAGTCGGCATCCGGCTCGGCGTAGGCGGCATACACGGCGTCCAGCCGCGCCTGGGCATCCTTCACCTCGCCCACCGCCTCCTCGACGATCTCGCGCACGGTCTTCTCCGGATCGAGCTGCGGCTCCTGCGGCAGGTAGCCGATCTTGATCCCCGGCATCGGCCGGGCTTCGCCCTCGAACTCGGTATCCACGCCGGCCATGATGCGCAGCAGGGTCGACTTGCCCGCGCCGTTCAGGCCGAGCACGCCGATCTTGGCGCCGGGGAAGAACGACAGGGAGATGTCCTTGAGGATCTGGCGCTTCGGCGGCACGATCTTGCCGAGCCGATGCATGGTGAATACGTATTGAGCCATGACGGACCTGAATGATTGACGACTGGATGGGCGGGCAGCGGTGGCGGCGGTCTCTTGCGGCCAGCCGGCGCCTCGCGCGCGTGGCGCAAAGCTACCCGAAAT
>DASQBU010000124.1:0-8542 GCA_035635035.1 Pseudomonas sp. | reverse complement strand
ATGCCCGCGAGACGCTGGACAGCCTGGTGGTGCGCGGTTCCTTCCCGGCGCTGATGCTCGCCCCGGTGAACTTCGATGCGCTCTACGCCCAGGAGCTGGCGCGCATGCAGGCGGCCGAAGCGCAGGCCTGATCGGCGCCGCAGGCCCAAAAGCCCCGCTCGTGCTGCGGGGCTTTTTTGCGCTGGCGTTTGCCAAGGGGCGGCATTGATGTGCGTCAGCTCACGTTTTCCGTCCGACTGTCACACTGTGCCGCTATCGTGACGACCGTCAGTCGAGGGCGAAGCCGTGCTGGCGCCAGGCTTCGTAGACGGCGATCGCCACGCTGTTGGACAGGTTGAGGCTGCGGCAGCCGGGGCGCATCGGCAGGCGCAGCAGCCGGTCGTCCGGCAGGCTGGCTAGCACCTCGGCTGGCAGGCCGCGGCTCTCCGGGCCGAACAGAAAGACGTCGCCCTTCTGATATTTCATTTCGGCGTAAGAATGGTTGGCTTTGGTTGTGAAGGCCATTATTCTGGCGCCGTCGATGCTGGAGAGACATTCGCCAAGGCTATTGTGACGAATTACTGTCGCGTATTCGTGATAGTCCAGTCCCGCCCGGCGCAGGCGCTTGTCGTCCAGCTCGAAGCCGAGCGGTTCGATCAGGTGCAGCTGGCAGCCGGCGTTGGCGCACAGTCGGATGATATTGCCGGTGTTGGGCGGAATTTCCGGCTGGAAAAGAACAACGTGAAACATCGAGTCTAGGCCTGCGCAAAGCGACAAAGTCCGCATTCTAGCGCTTTGTCGCGCGCTTGGTGGTTGGCGCCCGGCCGGTCCGGGAAATGGCCAGGGAGTCCCCTTTGTTGGTCTGGTTGAAGCGAGCGAAAGCGGTGGCCGAGGGGGTGCTGGGGGTGGCGCCGGCACCCGGAGGGCTGGTGCTGGCCTGTGCGCAGCGGCGTGCCGGCCAGGTCAGCCTGCCGGTCTGCGAATTCATGGCGGGCACTCCGGCGAGCCTCGGCGAGGCGCTGCGCGAGCGGGTCGAGGCCGCGGGGCTGGGCAAGCTGCCGGTCAACCTGCTGCTGCCGGCCGCCGACTACCAGCTGCTGCTGATCGAGCGTCCCGCCGTGCCGCCGGCCGAGCTGCGCGCGGCGGTGCGCTGGCGGATCCGCGAGCTGGTCAGCGAACCGCTGGACGGCCTGGTGGTGGATGCCTTCGCGCTGCCCGACGATGCCTATCGCGGGCGCACGCCGATGGCCTACTGCGCGGTGCTGGCGCGCGCGCGCATGCAGGCGCTGGCCGAACTGGTGCAGGGCGCCGGCCTGACCCTGGCCAGCATCGACATCCCGGAAATGGCCCTGCGCAATCTCGGCCTGCTGGCCGGCGCCGAGGGGCAGAACCTCGCCGTGCTGCAGCTCAATGCCCGCGACGGGCTGATCTGCGTGCAGAACGGCGCCGACCTGTACATGACCCGGCGCATCGAGCGCGGGGTGGACAACCGCGGCGAGGAGGCGGCGCAACTGGCGCTGGAGATCCAGCGCTCGCTGGACTACTTCGAGAGCCAGTTGGGCAAGGGCTACCTCGGCCGAGTGCTGCTGCTGCCGATGGCCGCCGAGGGCGAGGCGTTGCTCGCCGAGCTGGCGGCGCGCCTGTCGGTACGGGTGCAGGCGCTGGCGGTGGACGACCTGTTCCCCGGCTCGCCGCTGCTGGCGCTGCCGCCGGCGCAGCAGGCCCTGTGCCTGCCGGCGGTGGGCGCCGCGCTGCGCCAGGAGTCGCGCGGATGACGACGGGCGTGGCGATGCAGAACCTCAACCTCTACCAGGTCGAGCGCGCGCCGGGCGCCGGGCGGCCGGCGCCGCGGCTGCTGGCGCTGGGCGCGTTGCTGCTGCTCGGCCTGATCCTCGTCGACGGCGGCTGGCACTACTGGCGCCTGGGACAGCTGCAGGCCCGCAGCGGGCAGGCGCAGGAAGCGGCCCGCCAGGCCGAGGCCGAGCTGGCCCAGGCGCGGCTGAATTTCCGCGAGCCGCAGCCCGACCCGCAATTGCCGCGCCGGCTGGCCGAGCTGGAAGCGGCCAACCGCCAGCTGCAGCAACTGGCCCAGCACCTGCAGTTGCTGCTGCGCGAGCGCAGCGCCGGCTTCCGCGCGCCGCTGGACGCCCTGGCCGAGCGGCATGTGGCTGGCCTGTGGCTGAGCGGCATCCGCTTCGAGCAGGGCGGCAGCCAGCTGCTGCTGGAAGGCGCCAGCCAGAGTCCCGAGCTGCTGCCGGACTACCTGGGCAGCCTCGGCCGCAGCCCGGCCTTCGCCGGCCGGCAGTTCGCCCGCTTCGACCTGGACCGCGACGAGCAGGGCGTGTTGCGCTTTCGCCTCGCCTCCCAGGCCACCGATCCCCAGGAGGGCAAACGATGAACCCGCTGCTGCAACGCTGGCACGCCCTGGCCCCGCGCGAGCAGTGGCTGGCCTGCGCCGTCGCCCTGCTGGTGCCGGCCATGGCCTGGCTGCTGCTCGGTCACGACCCGCTGGCGCAACGCCTGCGCCAGCTCGAGAGCGAACGCCAGGGGGCCGAGACGCGCCGCCTGGAGGCGCGCACCGCGCTGGCCGAGCTGCAGGCGCGCGCCGCCGTCGATCCCGACCTGGCGCAGCGCCAGGCGCTGCTCGCCGCGCAGGCCGTGCGCGACGGCCAGCTGGATGCGCTGGCGCGGGAAACCGCCGCGCTGATCGACCCGCCGCGCATGCAGCAGGTGCTGCAGGACCTGCTGCAGACCCGTCCCGGCCTGCGCCTGCTGGGCCTGGAAAGCTTCTCCGCGCCGCTCACCCTGCCGGCGCCGCCGCCCGCCGAGGGCCTGCCGCCGGCCGCCGGCCAGCTGGCCAGCGCCGCCCCGGCGAGCGTCCGCGCCGACGCCGCGCCTGCGCCCGCACCGATCCTCTACCGCCACGGCATGCGCCTGACCCTGGAAGGCAGCTACTTCGAGCTGCGCGACTACCTGCGGGACATCGAGCGGCAGAGCCTGGCCGAGGGCGGCCGCCGGCTGTTCTGGGAGCGCCTCGACTACCAGGTCGGCGCGGCCGGGCCGGGCAAGGCGCGGATCGTCGTCGAGCTGTACACGCTGAGCCGTGAAGCGGGGTGGGTCGGTGTCTAGAACGCTGCTCGTCCTCGCCGCGGCGCTGCCGCTGCTGGCCGGCGCCGCCACCGATCCGACCCTGCCGCCGGCGGCGCTGGGCGGGCCGGCCGCCAGTGCCGAGGCCCTGCCGGCGCCCCAGCTGCAGGCCATCCTGCGCGGCCCGGCCGGTGCCCGCGCGGTGATCGGCGGGCGCAGCCTGCGCGCCGGCGAGCGCCGGGGCGACCTCCAGGTGCTGGCCATCCGCGCGCGCAGCGTGCTGGTCGAGCGCCAGGGGCAGCGCCAGGAGCTGCGCCTGGCCCAGCCCATCCTCAGTCCATCCACCTTGAGCCCGAGCCGTTGATGTCCATGCCGTCCTTCCGCCTGTCGCACCTTGCTCCGCTCACCGCCTGCTGCCTGCTGGCGGCCTGCCAGACCTTCCCCGATGGCGACAGCCGGTTGCGCGAGCAGAGCGACCGCCTGCTCAACGACAGCCTGGCGCAGAGCCGGGCGGCGAGCGTGACCCCGCCGCCGGCGGTGCAGGCGGCGCTGTTGCCGCCGCTGCTGCCCGCGGCGGCCCCGCTGGCCGGCGGGCCGCGCTTCGACGTGGCGGTGCGCGACATGGACGCCCGCGAGTTCTTCCTCAGCCTGATGGACAGCGCCGGGCAGAATCTGGTGGTCAGCCCCGAGGTCAGCGGCCGAATCACCTTCAGCCTGCGCAACGTCACCCTCGAGGAGGTGCTGACCGCGGTGCGCGACAGCTACGGCTACGACTTCCAGCGCAGCAGCTACGGCTACCGCATCCTGCCCAACCAGCTGCTGACCCGCACCTACGACCTCAACTACCTCAACCTGCAGCGCCGTGGCGAAACCGATACCCGGGTCAGTTCCGGCCAGGTCACCAGCAGCGGCAACGGCAACAATGGCAACAACGGCAACATCAACGGCCTGAACAACAGCGGTATCGGCAACAACAACGGCATCGGCAACAACAACGGCAACAACACGACCTCGACGGTGAACGCCAGCCAGGTGGTGACCAGCAGCAAGGTCGACCTCTGGGAGGAGGTCGCCAAGGTGGTCGGCGCGCTGATCGGCGACGAGCCGGGCAACAAGGTGGTGGTCAACCCGCAGGCCAGCCTGCTGGTGGTGCGCGCCTCCAGCGGCGACCAGCAGAACGTCGAGAGCTTCCTCAAGCAGGCCGAGCAGAACCTGCAGCGCCAGGTGATCCTCGAGGCGAAGATCCTCGAGGTGCAGCTCAACGACCAGTTCCAGGCCGGCATCAACTGGACCCAGCTCGGCTCGGGCAGCCTCAAGTTCGGCCTGGCCGGCGAGCCGCTGAGCGGTCCCTCCGGGATCGGCGGGGTGTTCAGCGCCGCGCTCAACACCGACAACTTCACCGGCCTGCTGGAGCTGCTGGAAACCCAGGGCCAGGTGCGCGTGCTGTCCAGCCCGCGGGTCTCGGCGCTGAACAACCAGAAGGCGGTGATCAAGGTCGGTACCGACGAGTTCTTCGTCACCGACGTGTCGACCAGCAACACCACCACCTCGGTCGGGGTGACCACGCCGACCCAGGACGTCACCCTGACCCCGTTCTTCTCCGGCATCTCGCTGGACGTCACGCCGCAGATCAACGCCCGCCAGGACGTCACCCTGCACGTGCGGCCGATCGTCAGCCGGGTGACCGACCAGAACAAGGTCATCACCCTGGGCAAGGACCAGGTGCTCAACCTGCCGCTGGCGCAGTCCACCACCCGCCAGTCCGACTCCATCGTGCGGGCGCACAGCGGCCAGGTGGTGGTGATCGGCGGCCTGATGCAGAACGCCAGCGACAACACCGACGCCAGCGTGCCCTGGCTGGGCAAGCTGCCGCTGGTCGGCGGGCTGTTCAAGCAGCAGCGCAAGAACCTCGGCCGCAGCGAGCTGGTGATCCTCCTGCGCCCGCAGGTGATCGGCACCGACACCTGGCTCGACGAGCTGCAGAAGAGCGCCGCCGGCTTCCGCGAGCAGAGGTGAGGCCATGTACCTGAGCTTCTTCGGCCTGGACGAAAAACCCTTCGCCCTCACCCCCAATACCGCGTTCCTGGTGCGCCTGGCCCCCTATCAGGCCTGCCTCAACCTGCTGCGCGTGGCGCTGGGCGAGGGCGAAGGCTTCGTCAAGGTCACCGGCGAGGTGGGCACCGGCAAGACCCTGCTGTGCCGCGCGCTGCTCAACGTGCTGGGCGAGGAGGGCGAGCGCTGGCAACTGGCCTGGCTGCCCAACCCCGGCCTCACCCCGCGCGCCCTGCACCGGGCACTGGCGCACGAACTGCACATCGAGGACATCGAGTGGCTGGACAGCCACGGCCTGCTGGCGGCGCTGAACCGGCGGCTGATCGAGCTGGCTGCCCAGGGGCGCAGCACCGTGCTGCTGATCGACGAGGCCCAGGCCCTGCCGGCGGAAACCCTCGAGGCGCTGCGCCTGCTGACCAACCTGGAAACCGAGCGCTGCAAGCTGCTGCAGGTGGTGCTGTTCGGCCAGCCGGAGCTGGACGCCCTGCTCGAACGGCCGGAATTCCGCCAGCTGCGCCAGCGCATCACCTTCTCCTATCGGCTGCGCCCGCTGGACCTGGCCGACACCCGCCGCTACGTCGACGAGCGCCTGCAGCACGCCGGCTACCGCGGCGCGCCGCTGTTCGACGGCCGCGCCCTGCGCCGCCTGGTGGCCGGCAGCGGTGGCATCCCGCGGCTGATCAACATCCTCGCCCACAAGGCGCTGATGGCCGCCTTCGGCGCCGGCAGCCGGCAGGTGGGCGCCGGCCACGTGCAGCGCGCGCTGCAGGACACCGAGGGCGCGCGGCCGTTCCGGCGTCCGGGCGGTGCGCCGCTGGGCTGGAGCCTGGCCGGCGCCGCGGCGCTGCTGGCCCTGCTCGGCCTGCAGGGCTGGCTGGGGCAGGGGAGCCTGCTGCCATGAGCCTGGTCAACGACATGCTGCGCGACCTGGAGGCGCGCCGCGCGCCGCCGGCCGAACGCCTCGCCCTGGACGGGCTGCTGCCCGCCGACGAGGCCGCCAGTGGGCGCCGCGCCGGCCGCCAACGCCTGCTGCGGGCGCTGCCCTGGCTGGCCGTGGCGTTGCTGGCGGCGCTGCTGCTGCCGCGGCTCTGGCAGGCGTTGCTCGCCGAGCGCGGTCCGGAGCCGTTGCCGAGTGCGGCTGGCGCCGCCGCGCCGCTGGCGGAAGCCGCCGCCACGCCCGCCGTCGCCGCACCGGCCACCCTGCCGGCGTCGCCCGCTGCCGGCGAACCCGCCGCCAGCGAGCCACCGACCCGGTTGCTGGCCACCCTGCCGCAGCACGGCGAGGGGCGCTTCGTCCTGCAGTTGCTGCTCGACCGCGCGCCGACCTACCAGCGCAGCGAGCAGAGCGGGGTGGTCAGCCTGCGCCTGCCGCACCTGCGCCTCGGTGATGGCGGCCCGCGCGAAGGCCGTGTCGAGCGCGGCGGGCGCAGCCTGAGCTGGAGCCTGGCGGCGCAGGGCGACGGCGCCGAGCTGCTGCTGGTTGGCCTCGGCGACGAGCTGCAGGTGCGCGACCGCCTGGAGCCGGCCGGCGAGCGCTGGCAGCTGTGGGTCGAGGTGCCCCTGGTGGCGGAGACGGAGAGCTTCGATCCGGCGCAGCTGCCGGTGGCGGGGGCCGAGGAGCTGGCGGCCGACTATCCGGTCGCGCCGCGCCACGCGGAGAAGCGCCCCGCGGCCCCGGCCGAGTCGCGCCCGTCGCGTCCGGCCCAGCCGCCGGTGCGCGCGGCGGTCGCCGTTCCTGCCGCGCCGGCGGCGCTCGCCAGCCCGCAGGTCGACATCGCCAGCCACCGTCCCGATCCGCTGGGCGAGGCGCGCCAGGCGCTGCTGGCCGGCGAGCGGGCGCGCGCCATCGCCCTGCTCGAGGACCTGCGGCGGCGCCAGCCGAACGATGCCGAGGTGCTGCGCTGGCTGGCCCGCGCCTGGCTGGCCGACGGCCGTGGCGAGCGGCTGATCGCCGAACTGCCGGCCCAGCTGCAACGCTTCCCGCGCGACAGCGAGCTGCGCCTGCTGCTGGCCCGCGCCCAGCTGCAGGCCGGCGACAGCGCCGCCGCGGTGGCCAGCCTGGCCGGCCACCTGCCGCCGCTGGCCAGCGACCCGGCCTACCACGCGCTGCTCGCCGCCAGCTACCAGCAGACCCGCCAGTGGCGCGAGAGCGCCGAGCTGTACCGCAACCTGGTCCTGCTGCGCCCGGCCCAGGGCGCCTGGCAGCTCGGCCTGGGCATCGCCCTCGAGCAACTCGGCGAGCGCGCCGCCGCGGCGCAGCACTACCGCCTGGCGGCCCAGGGCGAGGGGTTGGACGACAGCAGCCGGCGCTATGCCGGCGAGCGCGCGCAGTCCCTCGCGGGCGGCGTCTTCGGAGGAAAGTCCTGATGAACAGCAACGAACTGCGCCAGCGCAAGGTGCGCCTGGGCGACCTGCTGGTGCAGGCCGGCCTGATCAGCGACGGCCAGCTGCAGCTGGCCCTGCAGGAGCAGAAGCGCAGCGGCGCCAAGCTCGGCCGCGCGGTGGTCGACCTCGGCTTCGTCTCCGAGGTCAAGCTGCTCGAGGCGCTGTCGCGCCAGCTCAACATCCCCTACGTCGATCTGCGCCAGTTCAAGCTCGACGCGACGTTGATCCAGCGCCTGCCCGAGGCACTGGCGCGGCGCTTCCGTGCCATCCTGCTGGTCGAGGAGAGCGACGGCCTGCTGGTCGGCATGGCCGACCCGCTGGACCTCTACGCCCTCGACGAGATGACCCGCCTGCTGCGCCAGCCGCTCAAGCCGGCGGTGGTGCGCGAGGGCGACCTGCTCGACAGCCTTGACCGCTTCTACCGGCGCACCGGCGAGATCGCCGAACTGGCCGGCCAGCTCGACGAGCGCATCGAGGAGAGCAACTTCGATTTCAGCGGCCTGAGCCTCGACAACAGCGACGCCCCGGTGGTGCGCCTGCTGCAGATGCTGTTCGAGGATGCCGTGCAAATGAAGGCCTCGGACATCCACATCGAGCCGGACGAGCAGGTGCTGCGCATCCGCCAGCGCATCGACGGCGCGCTCAACGAGCAGCTGATCAAGGAAACCCGCATCGCCTCGGCGCTGGTTCTGCGCCTGAAGATCATGGCCGGGCTGGACATCTCCGAGAAGCGCCTGCCGCAGGACGGCCGTTTCAACATCCGGGTGAAGAACCGCAACCTCGACGTGCGGGTGTCGACCATGCCGGTGCAGTTCGGCGAGTCGGTGGTGATGCGTCTGCTCGACCAGAGCGCCGGGGTGTTCAGCCTCGAGCGCACCGGCATGCCGACCGACATGCTGGCGCGCCTGCGCATCCTGCTGCAGCGCCCGCACGGCATCGTGCTGGTTACCGGGCCGACCGGCTCGGGCAAGACTACCACCCTGTACGCCGGCCTGTCCGAGCTGAACAGCCCGGAGAAGAAGATCATCACCGTCGAGGA
>DASQBU010000123.1:0-29530 GCA_035635035.1 Pseudomonas sp. | reverse complement strand
CGACATGACCCTGTACCACAACCCGCGCTGCTCGAAATCCCGCGGCGCGCTGGAGCTGCTCGAAGCCCGCGGCCTCGCGCCGCGGGTGGTGCGCTACCTGGACACCCCGCCCTCGGCCGCCGAGCTGCGCGCGCTGCTGGCCAAGCTCGGTTACGGCGCTCGCCAGCTGCTGCGCAGCGGCGAGGAAGAGTATCAGACGCTCAACCTGGCTGACCCGGCGCTCGACGACGACGCCCTGATCGCCGCCATGGTCGCCCATCCGCGGCTGATCGAGCGGCCGATCCTGGTGGTCGGCGACAAGGCGGTGGTCGGCCGCCCGCCGGAGCGCGTGCTGGAGCTGCTGGCGTGACCCCGTACATCCTGGTGCTCTACTACAGCCGCCACGGCGCCACCGCCGAGATGGCCCGGCAGATCGCCCGCGGCGTCGAGCAGGGCGGCCTGGAGGCACGCCTGCGCACGGTGCCGGCGGTCTCCGCCGAGTGCGCCGCGGTGGCCCCCGAGGTGCCCGCGGACGGCGCCGTCTACGCCAGCCTCGACGACCTCAGGCACTGCGCCGGCCTGGCGCTGGGCAGCCCGACCCGCTTCGGCAACATGGCCGCGCCGCTCAAGCATTTCCTCGACGGCACCAGCAGCCTGTGGCTGACCGGCGAGCTGGTCGGCAAGCCGGCCGGGGTGTTCACCTCCACCGCCAGCCTGCACGGTGGCCAGGAAAGCACCCAGCTGTCCATGCTGCTGCCGCTGCTGCACCACGGCATGCTGGTCTGCGGCCTGCCCTACAGCGAAGCGGCCCTGCTCGAGACCCGCGGCGGCGGCACGCCCTACGGCGCCAGCCACCATGCCGGGCAGGACGGCAAGCGAGCGCTCGACCAACACGAAATCGCCCTGTGCCGCGCACTGGGGCAGCGCCTGGCGCGCATCGCGCAGAAACTGGGGAACTGAGATGGCCAAGAAGAACAAACCGCTGCCGGCGCTGGACTGGCTGGAACCGCGCGTGCGCCTGACCCGCTGGCTCAGCCTGGCGCTGTTCCTCGCCCTGGTGGCGCTGCTGGCCGTCTGGTACCTGCTGATCGTCGACCTGCACGGCGCCCGCCCCTGGGTGATCCTCGGCGTACAGCTGGTGCCGCTGGCGATCCTGGCACCGGGCATGCTGATCGGCAGCGCCCGCGGACATGCCTGGACCTGCTACGCGATCAACCTGTACTTCATCCAGGGCGTGGTCACCGCCTTCGAGCCGGGCCGCCTGGTGTTCGGCCTCCTCGAGGCGGCCACCACGCTCGCGCTGTTCTGCAGCGCCCTGCTCTACACCCGCTGGCGCTTCCAGTACGAGCGCAAGCTGGCCGGGGAATGACCCGCGGGCCGGGGCGCGCGCCCCGGCCTCACCAGCCGAGGGTTTCCTTGAGGAACGGGATGGTCAGCTTGCGCTGCGCCTGCAGCGAGGCGTGATCGAGCTGCTCGAGCAGGTCGAACAGCGAGTTCATGCTGCGCGAGCCGCGGGTGAGGATGAAGCGGCCGACCTCGTCGGTGAGGTGCAGGCCGCGCCGCGAGGCGCGCAGCTGCAGGGCGCGCAGCTTGTCCTCGTCGGACAGGCCGTGGAGCTGGAAGACCAGCGCCAGGGTCAGCCGCGACTTGAGGTCGGGCAGCTTGATCGGCACCTCGCGCGGCGGCGCCGAGGCCGACAGCAGCAGGCGCCGGCCGGCGTCGCGCAGGCGGTTGAACAGGTGGAACAGCGCCTCTTCCCAGGTCGGATGGCCGGCCACCAGGTCCACCTCGTCGATGCACACCAGGTCGCACTGCTCGAGGTTGTCGAGCAGCTGCGGGCCGTACATCGCCACCGTGTCCAGCGGCAGGTACACCGCGCGCCCGCCGAACTGCTCCATGCGCAGGCAGGCCGCCTGCAGCAGGTGGCTGCGCCCGACGCCCTCGGCGCCCCACAGGTAGATCAGGTTCTCCGCCCAGCCGACGTCGGTCTCGCACATGCGCTCGACGTAGCCCAGCGCGGCCGCGTTGGCCCCGGGGTAGTAGTTGGCGAAGGTGGCGTCGTCGCGCAGACGCACGCCCAGAGGCAGCTGGATCGGTTTCATGGGGACTCCGACGACTCCTGCGAGTCGCCACCCGACTCTCCGTAAAGTGCTGACAGTTTATAGAACTCGTGCACATGGCGCAGCAGCACCATGATCACCGCCGCCACCGGCAGCGCCAGCAGCACGCCGGTGAAGCCGAACAGCTGGCCGCCGGCGAGGATGGCGAAGATCACCGCCACCGGGTGCAGGCCGATGCGATCGCCCACCAGCAGCGGGGTCAGCCACATGCCTTCGAGCAGCTGGCCGACGCCGAACACCGCCAGCACGCCGAACAGGTGGTACCAGTCGAGGCCGAACTGGAACAGCGCCGCCAGCAGCGCCGCGCCGCAACCGACCACGAAGCCCATGTACGGCACGATGCTGGCCAGCCCGGCGAGCAGGCCGATCAGCAGGCCGAACTCCAGGCCGACCAGCATCAGGCCGCCGGAGTAGACCAGCGCCAGCGCCAGCATCACCAGCAGCTGGCCGCGCAGGAAGGCGCCGATCACCTCGTGGCACTCGCCGGCCAGGCGCACCACCCGCGCCTCGCGGCGGCGCGGCAGCAGGTTGCGCAGGTGGCCCATCATCACGTCCCAGTCGCGCAGCAGGTAGAAGCTCACCACCGGGATCAGCAGCAGGTTGCCCAGCCAGGCGAGCAGCGCCAGGCTCGACGAGGTGACCTGGCTCAGCAGCATGCCGGCGATGTCGGTGGCCTGGCCGAGGTGCTCGGTGAGCAGCACCTTCAGTCGGTCGAAGCGCCAGAAGGCGTAGCGCAGGCCGAGCTTCTTCTGCACCCAGGGCAACGCAGTGCCCTGCAGCCAGTCGAGCATGTCCGGCGCCAGCTCGTAGAGGCGCAGCAGCTGCTTGCCGAGCAGCGGCACCAGCACCAGCAGCATGGCCAGCAGGATCAGGCTGAACAGGGTGAACACCGCCACCACGCTCCAGGTGCGCGACAGCCCGCGCGCCTCGAGGCGGTCGACCAGCGGGTCGCCCAGGTAGGCCAGCAGCAGGGCCACCAGGAACGGCATCAGCACCGGCTGCAGCTCGTGGACCAGCCAGCCGAGCAGGACCAGGGCCGCCAGCCCCAGCCAGCTGCGTGAGTTGTTCAGCATCGGCGCACCTCGCTCACTCCATGAACCGGCGGCCTGCGCACGCCCTTACCAGGCGAAGCGCAGGCGATTGGCGGCCGCCGCCGGCACCTGCAGCGGCGGGTTCTGCCCGGCGGCGCCTTGGGCGGCGACGGCTTCGGCCGGCAGCTCGTGCAGGCGGCCCAGTTGCAGCTGGGAGCGCAGTTGCTCGGGGCTGGCGGCGACTTGGTAGACCAGCCGTCCACCCGGGGCGACCGCCTGCAGGCGCGGCGCGAAAGGCTCGAGCAGGCGCTCGAGGGCGGCATAACGCGCCAGGTCGCTGCCGTCCACCTCGAGGGTCAGGCTCTGCGCCGCCCCGGCCTTGGTGAAGCGCGCAGCCAGTTTCTCGCTGACGTCCAGCAGCACGGCATCGGCGAGCGCCGCCTGGCTGGCGGCATTGCTGGTGCCGGCGACCCGCTCGCTGCCGACCCACAGCTGCCAGTCGGCCTGCCAGCTGGCGCCGGCATTGCGCGCCACCACGGCCAGCAGGGCGTCGGCCGCGTAGCGCTCGGAAGCACTGCGCAGCGCCTGGGGATCGCTGCTGCGCAGGGTGTCGGCATTGGCCAGCAGCTGCTCGTCGAGATCGCCCAGCGGCAGGCTCAGCGGCACGCCGCGGTTCTTCGCGGCGGCACGCAGCGCCCCGACGCCCTCCTGGTCACCGGCCACCAGCGTGCTGCCGGCGTCCTGCTCGTTCAGCCACCAGGCCAGCACGCCCGGACGCGCCGGGTTCCACAGCTTGAGCCCGGCCGCGCTCAGGGCGCGCTGGCTCTGCACCGGATCGAAGCTCACCGCCAGGATGACCGGGTTGCCGGATTCGTAGACGTACTGCTGGACCAGCTGCTGCGGATCGGCCAGCAACGGCTGCAGGCGGGCGCTCTGCGCCGCCTGGCGATCGCCGGTCAGGCGCACCACCAGGGTCTGCAGGGCGCGCCCCATCGCCGCCGCGCGCTCCGCCGGGTCCTGCGACGCCACCGGCTCGCGCACCTCGTACAGGCCCTCGACCTGCGCGGCGGAGGCCGCCAGGGTGGTGAACAACAGGCAGAAGGCAAACAATCGGGCGATCAGGCGCATGGTCGTCTCTCGTCTGGGACAGGCGCGCGACAGAGCGCGCGCAAAGACTGCATACCTTAAACAGCCGTCCGGACGGCGGCAACCGCCCGGTTGGTCGCTACCCGGCAAGAATGCTAGAATCGCGCGCTTTCCTGCACTCCCTCAAAGGCCCGGATTTATGAGCAAGCAACCCTCCCTGAGCTACAAGGACGCCGGTGTTGACATCGACGCTGGTGAAGCACTGGTCGAACGCATCAAAGGCGTGGCCAAGCGCACCGCGCGCCCTG
Source organism: Pseudomonas sp. (assembly GCA_035635035.1). GTDB lineage: Bacteria > Pseudomonadota > Gammaproteobacteria > Pseudomonadales > Pseudomonadaceae > Geopseudomonas. The sequence goes on along the minus strand of DASQBU010000123.1, from coordinate 25,006 downwards.
AAGTGATGGGCGGGCTGGGCGGCTTCGGCGCCCTGTGCGAGATCCCGGCCGGCTACAAGCAGCCGGTGCTGGTGTCCGGCACCGACGGCGTCGGCACCAAGCTGCGCCTGGCGCTGAACCTCAACAAGCACGACAGCATCGGCCAGGACCTGGTCGCCATGTGCGTCAACGACCTGGTGGTGTGCGGCGCCGAGCCGCTGTTCTTCCTCGACTACTACGCCACCGGCAAGCTCAACGTCGACGTGGCCGCCACCGTGGTCACCGGCATCGGCGCCGGCTGCGAGCTGGCCGGCTGCTCGCTGGTCGGCGGCGAGACCGCCGAGATGCCGGGCATGTACGAGGGCGAGGACTACGACCTGGCCGGCTTCTGCGTCGGCGTGGTGGAGAAGAGCGAGATCATCGACGGCTCCAAGGTCGCCGCCGGCGACGCGCTGATCGCCCTGCCCTCCTCCGGCCCGCACTCCAACGGCTACTCGCTGATCCGCAAGATCATCGAAGTCGCCGGTGCCGACATCGAGAGCGTGCAGCTGGACGGCAAGCCGCTGGCCGACCTGCTGATGGCGCCGACCCGCATCTACGTCAAGCCGCTGCTCAAGCTGATCAAGGACACCGGCGCGGTCAAGGCCATGGCCCACATCACCGGCGGCGGCCTCACCGAGAACATCCCGCGCGTCCTGCCGGCCGGCGCCCAGGCGCTCATCGACGTGGCCAGCTGGACCCGCCCGGCGGTGTTCGACTGGCTGCAGCAGCACGGCAACGTCGACGAGCGCGAGATGCACCGCGTGCTCAACTGCGGCGTCGGCATGGTCATCTGCGTGGCCGCTGATCAGGTCGACACCGCCCTGGCCAGCCTGCGCGCCTCGGGCGAAGCTCCGTGGGTGATCGGCAGCATCGCCGCCGCCGGCGAAGGCGCCGAGCGCGTGGTACTGAACAACCTGAAGGCGCACTGATGGCCAACCGCTGCAATGTGGTGGTGCTGATCTCCGGCTCCGGCAGCAACCTGCAGGCGCTGATCGACAGCCTGGGCGCGGACAACCCGACGCGCATCGGCGCGGTGATCTCCAACCGCGCCGACGCCTACGGCCTGGTCCGCGCGCAGAACGCCGGTATCCCCACCGCCGTGCTCGACCACAAGGCCTTCGCCAGCCGCGAGGCCTTCGATGCCGCGCTGATCGACGCCATCGACGCCTTCCAGCCCGATCTGGTGGTGCTGGCCGGCTTCATGCGCATCCTCAGCGCCGACTTCGTCCAGCACTACCACGGCCGCCTGCTCAACATCCATCCGTCGCTGCTGCCCCGCCACAAGGGCCTGCACACCCACCAGCGCGCACTGGACGAGGGCGATGGCGAGCATGGCTGCAGCGTGCACTTCGTCACCGAGGAGCTCGACGGCGGTCCGCTGATCGTCCAGGCCGTGGTCCCGGTGCAGGCGGGCGATACGCCCGAACTGCTGGCCAAGCGCGTGCAGATCGGCGAGCATCACATCTATCCGCTGGCGGTGCGCTGGTTCGCCGAGGGACGCCTGCGTCTCGGCGCCCGGGGCGCCGAACTGGATGGAACCCCCCTGCCGGCCAGCGGCCGACAGATCCGCGACTTGCCACTCTCCCGCTGAGGGCGGTGGCAAGCTTCAGCAACACAGGAGATTTGCCATGCGACGTGCGCTAACGCTTGCCCTGGCCCTCTTCGGCCTGCCGGCCAGCGCCCTGGCTCTGGAACCCTTCACCGCCGAATACACCGCCGACTGGCAGCCGATGCCGGTCAGCGGCAGTGCCACGCGCCAGCTGGAGAAGGCCGCCGACGGCAGCTGGACCCTGCGCTTCAAGGCGTCGATGCTGGTGGCCGGCATCAACGAGGAAAGCACCTTCCGCTACGACAACAAGCGCTTCGTCCCGCTCAGCTACCGCTTCGAGCGCAGCGGCATGGGCAAGAGCAAGAAGATCGCCCACGACTTCGACTGGAAGGCCCAGCAGGTGACCGGCAACGATCGCGGCACCCCGGTCAAACTGGTGCTCAAGAGCGGCATCCTGGACAAGTCCACCTACCAGCTGGCGCTGCAGGAAGACGTCGCCGCCGGCAAGAAGAGCGTGAGCTACCAGGTGCTCGACGGCGACGACATCGAGACCTACGACTTCCGCGTGCTCGGCGAGGAGCCGGTGCAGACCGAGGCCGGACAGATCACCGCGATCAAGGTCGAGCGCGTGCGCGACCCCACCAAGACGAACCGCCAGACCGTGATGTGGTTCGCCAAGGACTGGGACTACCTGCTGGTGCGCCTGCACCAGAAGGAAAAGGACGGCAAGGAGTACCAGATCATGCTCAAGGACGGCACGGTCGGCGCCCGCCACGTGCAGGGCAAGTAAGCCCGCCGCTCCACCACCAACGCCCGGCCTCGCGCCGGGCGTTGTGCTTTCTGGGCGCGCCTCACCACATCAGGTCGTCGGGCACCACGAAATCCTTGTACGGATCGTCCTCGTCGTCCGGCACCTCGCTGGCGACGTTGAGCACGATGATCCGCTGCGGTTCGCGCTCCTGCACCTTCAGCGCCGCCTCGCGCGGGATCAGCTCGTACTTGCCCTCCAGGCGCACGATGGCCAGGGTGCCGCGGCTGAGCTTGTCGCGCAGCATCGGGTTGACCGCGATGCGCTTGACCTTCTTGTCGTCGACGAAGTTGTAGTAGTCGTCGCTGTCCAGGCGCGGCAGGCGGGTGCCCTCGATCAGCTGCTTGACCTGGGCGGCCAGCGCCTTCTTCTGCGCCTTCTCCTGCTGCTGGCGGTTCAGCTCCTGGTCGCGGGCGGCCTTCTCCGCCTGCGCCTGCAGCGCGGCCTGGCGCTGCGAGTCGTCCTTCTCCGCCTGGCCCTTGTGCTCCAGGCGCTGCTGCTTCTGCTTCTGCTTGCTGGCCTGCTTGGCCTGTTTCTCGTTGACCAGTCCCGCCTTGAGCAGCTGGTCGCGCAATGACATGCTCATCGTAAAGGATCATCCAACAGCCCGGCGCCGCCGGGCGTTCATTCAATTCAGGAGAGGGGGAGGCGCCGGCGTTTGCGGCCCGCCGATCCTCCGGCTTGCCCCTGCGTTGCGCAAGCCCCCCAGCGTCTCGGCACGACATTATGCCGCATTGGCCACCCCGCCACTGGTGTTTGCCGGACCCAGAGGCCCATAATTGTCGCCCTCCGCTTCCGCCATGATGGACAAGGCCATGCCTGCAACCCTCATCAAGGTTTCCCTGCTCGGCGCCTTCGTCGCCAGCAACCTGTACGTGCACCTGCGCGGCCAGGCCCGCCTGCCGCTGCTGCGCCAGATGGTCAACCACTCGTCGCTGTTCAGCCCGTACAACTCGCTGATGTACCTGTTCTCGCGCACGCCGTCGCAGCCCTACGTCGAGCGCCGCGACTTCCCCGAGCTGGACCTGCTGCGCGACAACTGGCAGACCATCCGCGAGGAGGCCCTGGCGCTGTTCGACGAGGGCTACATCCGCGCCGCGCTGCACGACAACGAGGCCGGCTTCGGTTCGTTCTTCAAGCGCGGCTGGAAGCGCTTCTACCTGACCTGGTACGACGACCAGCCGCTGCCCTCGGCCGCCAAGCTATGCCCGAAGACCCTCGAGCTGCTGCGCCAGATTCCCTCGGTGAAGGGCGCCATGTTCACCATGCTGCCGGCCGGCAGCCACCTCAACCCGCACCGCGACCCCTTCGGCGGCTCGCTGCGCTACCACCTCGGCCTGGCTACGCCGAACTCCGACGCCTGCCGCATCTTCGTCGACGGCCAGCCGCGCGCCTGGCGCGACGGCGAGGACATGATGTTCGACGAGACCTACGTGCACTGGGTGAAGAACGAGACCGACGCCGACCGGCTGATCCTGTTCTGCGACGTCGAGCGCCCGCTGCCGGAGCCGCTGGCCGGCATCAACCGCTGGATCAGCCGCACCCTCGGCCGCGCCACCGCGCCGCAGAACGTCGAGGGCGAGCGGGTCGGCGCGATCAACCGCGCCTACAGCGGCTTCAAGCGCGTCGGCAACGCCGTCGGCGGGGTGATCCGCCAGTTCAAGCGCAAGAACCCCAAGGCCTACCGCATCCTGCGCCCGGTCGCCGCCGCGGCGATCGCCGTGCTGCTGTACCGCTGGATCGTCTGACCCCACGGAGCGGGACCGCGCGTCCCGCTCCCTGCCCTTTCCCTCCTTCGCCCCTCAGCCGCCGCAGCCGGTCGGCTGCCGCTCGGCGCGCTTGGCCTCGCCCCACAGGGCGTCCAGCTCGTCGAGACTGCAGTCGCCCAGCGCCCGCCCGCTGGCGTTCACCGCCCGCTCGATGAACTGGAAGCGCCGCTCGAATTTGCCGTTGGCCGCGCGCAGCGCCGCCTCCGGCTCGACCTTGAGGTGGCGCGCCAGGTTGACCACCACGAACAGCAGGTCGCCGAGCTCCTCGGCGATGTGCGCCTGGTCGCCCTCGGCCATCGCCTCGAGCACCTCGCCGAGCTCCTCATGCAGCTTGTCCAGCACCGGCAGCGGCGCCGGCCAGTCGAAGCCGACCTGCGCGGCGCGCTTCTGCAGCTTGGCCGCCCGCGACAGCGCCGGCAGCGCGTGGGGAATGTCGTCGAGCAGCGACAGCTGCTGTGGCGCGCTGGCCTGCTCGGCACGCTCCTCGGCCTTGATCTCCTCCCAGCGGCGCTTGATCTCGCTCTCCGAGAGCTTCGGCAGGTCGGCCGCGCCGTACAGGTCGCCGTCGGGGAACACGTGGGGATGGCGGCGCACCAGCTTGCGGACGATGCCGTCGACCACCGCGGCGAAGTCGAAGCGGCCCTCCTCGCGGGCCAGCTGGCTGTAGTAGACCACCTGGAACAGCAGGTCGCCGAGTTCGCCCGGCAGGTGGGCGAAGTCGCCGCGCTCGATGGCGTCGGCCACCTCGTAGGCTTCCTCGAGGGTGTGCGGGACGATGCTGGCGTAGTCCTGCTGGAGATCCCACGGGCAGCCGGACTGCGGATCGCGCAGGCGGGCCATCAGGTGCAGCAGGTCGTTCAGTTGGTACATGGTGTCTTCCCGGTTCGGCTGGTCTGGCGCGGCGCGCGCCGCGGCTCGACGCATTGTGCACATCGCCGGAAAACGCGAAAGCCCCGGGAGTGCGGCGCCGAACGCGGTCGGCGGGCATCCCGGGGCCGGCGCAGCGCCGTGGGTCAGGAGGCGCGGCTGCGCTGGGCCTCGATGACGTTGGGCAGTTGCGAGATGCGCGCCAGCAGGCGGCCGAGGGCGGCCATGCCGGGGATCTCGATGGTCAGGCGCATGTTGGCGGTGTTGTCGTCCTTGTCCGACAGGGTGTTGACCGCCAGCACGTTGATCTTCTCGTTGAGCAGCACCTGGGACACGTCGCGCAGCAGGCCGGAGCGGTCGTAGGCGCGGATCTGGATGTCCACCGGGTAGGTCTTGGCCGGCGCCTGGCCCCAGCTGACCTGGATGATCCGCTCCGGCTCGCGCTCGCCCAGCTGCAGCACCGACGGGCAGTCCTGACGGTGGATGCTCACCCCGCGGCCCTGGGTGATGTAGCCGACGATCGGGTCACCCGGCACCGGCTGGCAGCAGCCGGCCATCTGGGTGAGCAGGTTGCCGACGCCGAGGATCTGGATCTCGTCGTGGCCGCGCGCGCCGCTCGGCCCGCGCCGCGACAGCAGGTCGACCACCTCCTGGCCGCGCTCCGGCTCGAGCAGCTGCTGGGCGGCGGTGACCGCATGGGCCAGGCGCAGGTCGCCGGCGCCGAGCGCGGCGTACATGTCCTCGGCGCTCTTCAGGTTGCACTTCTCGGCCAGCCGCTCGGGGTCGACCGAGGTGAGCGCCAGGCGCGCCAGCTCGCGCTCCAGCAGGGTCTTGCCGGCGCTGACGTTCTGGTCGCGCGCCTGCAGCTTGAACCAGTGGACGATCTTCGCCCGCGCCCGCGAGGTGGTCACGTAGCCGAGGTTGGGGTTGAGCCAGTCGCGGCTCGGCGCGCCGTTCTTGCCGGTGATGATCTCCACCTGCTCGCCGGTCTGCAGGTTGTAGCTGAGCGGCACGATGCGTCCGTTGACCTTGGCGCCGCGGCAGTTGTGGCCGATCTCGGTGTGCACCCGATAGGCGAAGTCCAGCGGCGTGGCGCCGTTGGGCAGGTCGATGGCATGACCGTCCGGGGTGAACACATAGACCCGGTCCGGCTCGATGTCGACGCGCAGCTGCTCGGCCAGCCCGCCGATGTCGCCCAGCTCCTCGTGCCATTCGAGCACCTGGCGCAGCCAGGCGATCTTCTCCTCGTAGTGGCTGGAGCCGGAGTTGACGTCGGTGCCCTTGTACAGCCAGTGGGCGCAGACGCCCAGCTCGGCCTCCTCGTGCATCGCCTGGGTGCGGATCTGCACCTCCAGCACCTTGCCCTCCGGGCCGATCACCGCGGTGTGCAGCGAGCGGTAGCCGTTCTCCTTGGGGTTGGCGATGTAGTCGTCGAATTCCTTGGGGATGTGCCGCCACAGGGTGTGCACGATGCCCAGCGCGGTGTAGCAGTCGCGCACCTCGGGGACCAGCACGCGCACCGCGCGCACGTCGTAGATCTGGCTGAATTCCAGGCCCTTGCGCTGCATCTTCCGCCAGATCGAATAGATGTGCTTGGCCCGGCCGCTGATGTCGGCCTCGATGCCGGCGGCGGCCAGCTCGCCGCGCAACTGGTTCATCACGCTGTTGATGTACTGCTCGCGGTCCAGGCGCCGCTCGTGCAGCAGCTTGGCGATCTGCTTGTACTGCTCGGGCTCCAGGTAGCGGAACGACAGGTCCTCCAGCTCCCACTTGATATGGCCGATGCCCAGGCGGTGGGCCAGCGGTGCGTAGATGTCGAACACCTCGCGGGCCACCCGGTAGCGCTTCTCGTCGGGAGCGTTCTTCACCGCGCGGATGGCACAGGTGCGCTCGGCCAGCTTGATCAGTGCCACGCGCACGTCGTCGATCATCCCCACCAGCATCTTGCGCAGGTTCTCCACCTGCGCCTGGGTGCCGAGCACCAGCGACTGACGCGGATTGAGGCTGGCGCTGATCGCCGCCATGCGCAGCACGCCCTCGATCAGCTTGGTGACCTGCGGGCCGAAGTCGCGGGCGACCTGCTCGAGCTTCACCTTGCCCTCGCGCACCGCGCGATACAGCACCGCGGCGATCAGCGATTCCTGGTCGAGGCGCAGATCGGCGAGGATCTCCGCGATCTCCAGTCCGGTGCGAAAGCTGGACATGCCCTCGGCCCAGATGTGCTGGGCGGCGATCGCCTGCTGCTCGATCTCGCGGGAGAACTCGCAGGCCTTGCGCAAGCTGTCGCGGTCAAGCGCAGGATCGACATCGAGGATGTGATCCAGCCATGCCTCGAGGTTGATGCTGCCGTCGGTGTTGACCGGCTGTTGCGCTCTTACCTGTACCATCGTCTTTCACCTTTCCTGCCACGGCATGCCAGCCGTCACGCCTGGTCCGGGCCACTGCAGACCCCGATTGCGCGGCCTTCTGCGGGCCGCTCCGGTTTGCAGGTCGAAGCAGGCGCATCCCGCCGCCCGACCCGCTACGAACGCTCCGCGTCCGCCTCGAACAATGCCATCGCCTCCACATGCGCCGTCTGCGGGAACATGTCGAGGATGCCGGCGCGCTTCAGGCGATAGCCCTGCTGCGCCAGCAATGCCGCATCGCGCGCCAGCGTGGCCGGATTGCACGACACGTAGAGCACCCGCCGCGCGCCGAGGCCACGCAACTGGCCGACCACTGCCGCCGCGCCGTCGCGCGGCGGATCGAGCAGCACCGCGGCGAAACCGCCGCGCGCCCAACTCGCCTGCTCCAGCGGCTGCGCCAGGTCCGCGCGATGGAACCGCGCATTGGCCAGACCGTTGGCCGCGGCATTCGCCGCCGCGCGCTCGACCATCGCCTGCACGCCTTCCACGCCGACCACCTCGGCCGCCCGCTGCGCCAGCGGCAGGGCGAAGTTGCCCAGGCCGCAGAACAGATCGAGCACCCGCTCGTCGGAACGCGGCGCCAGCCAGTCCAGCGCCTGGGCCAGCATCAGGTCGTTGACCGGCGCGTTGACCTGGACGAAATCGCCCGGCCGCCAGGCCAGGGTCAGATCGTAACCTTCCAGCCGGTAGCCCAGCGCCTGCGCCGGAGCGTCCGCCTGCGGCTCACCCTCGCCCTGCCACCACAGCTGGGCGCCATGCGTGGCACAGAATCCGCGCAGCGCCTGGCGATCCTCCTCCGGCAATGGCTGGGTGTGGCGCACCAGCAGCGCACTGGCGGTGCCGTGGAACAGCTCGGCATGGCCGATGGCCTGCGGCTTGCGCAGCCCGCGCAACACCGCGGGCAACGCGGCGAGCAGTGGTTGCAAAGCCTGTACCAGTACCGCGCACTGGTCCAGCTCGACTATCGCCTGACTTGCCGCCGCGCGAAAACCGACCTCCAGCTGCCCGCTTTTGGGGCTGTGGCGCACGGCGATGCGCGCCCGGCGGCGATAGCCGAACTCCGGCCCGACCAGCGGCGCCGCCCATTCCTGCGGCTCCAGTGCGGCAAGACGGTGCAACTGCTCGGCCAGCGTGCGCTGTTTGAGGGCAACCTGCTCGGCATGCGGCAGATGCTGCAGGGTGCAGCCGCCGCAGCGCCCCGCCAGCGGACAGGGCGCGGCACGGCGCAGCGCACTGGGCGCGAGCACGCGTTCGACGCGCGCATCCACCACCTGGCTGCGCGCGGCCAGCACCCGCGCCTCGACCTGCTCGCCGGCCAGCGCCCCGGCCACGAACCAGGTGCGCCCGCCCTCGTGGGCGATGCCGCGACCGTCATGGGCCAGGCGCTCGATGGAGAGGAGCTGCTTCTTGCCGACCGGCAGTTGCACGGCGCGGGCGCCGCCGCTCGGCTGGAAGCGCAGCCCGGTATTGCGTTTGGCCATCAGGCGACCTGCTTGAATTCAGTGTAGGTGCGCCACGCGCACCGGATAGTAAAGAAGAAAGGTGCGGCGCAGGCTTCAGGCCCCGGCCGCCGGCTGGTCATAGACCCCGGTGGACAGGTAGCGGTCGCCGCGGTCGCAGATGATCGCCACCATCACCGCGTTCTCCACTTCCCGCGACAGGCGCAGCATGGCCGCCACCGCGCCGCCGGAGGACACCCCGCAGAAGATGCCTTCCTCGCGGGCCAGGCGGCGCATGACCGTCTCGGCCTCGTCCTGGGCCATGTCGATCACCCGGTCGACGCGGCTGGCGTCGAAGATCTTCGGCAGGTATTCCTGCGGCCAGCGGCGGATGCCGGGGATCGCCGAGCCTTCCTGCGGCTGCAGGCCGACGATCTGCACCGCCGGGTTCTGCTCCTTGAGGTAGCGCGACACGCCCATGATGGTGCCGGTGGTACCCATCGAGCTGATGAAGTGGGTGATGGTGCCGCCGGTCTGCCGCCAGATCTCCGGGCCGGTGCCCTCGTAGTGGGCCACCGGGTTGTCCTGGTTGGCGAACTGGTCGAGCACCTTGCCGCGCCCCTCGGCCTGCAGCTTGAGCGCTAGGTCGCGGGCGCCCTCCATGCCCTCGGCCTTGCTGACCAGGATCAGCTCGGCGCCGTAGGCGGTCATCGCCGCCTTGCGCTCGGCGCTCATGTTGTCCGGCATGATCAGGACCATCTGGTAGCCCTTGATCGCCGCGGCCATGGCCAGGGCGATGCCGGTGTTGCCGGAGGTCGCCTCGATCAGGGTATCGCCGGGGTGGATATCGCCGCGCAGTTCGGCATGGGTGATCATCGACAACGCCGGACGATCCTTCACCGAGCCGGCCGGGTTGTTGCCCTCCAGCTTGACCAGCAGGGTATTGGAGGTGTTGCCCGGCAGGCGCTGCAGGCGCACCAGCGGGGTATTGCCGACGCAGTCGGCGATAGTGGGAAACTGCAGGGTCATGGGCCGCTCGACTCTTGCCGCGAAAAACGATGCCACATGATAGCGGCAAACGCGGCCGCTCGATAATTCGGCGAGGCCGAAGCTTATTCCTCGAAGACATAAGCAGCATGCGTATGCACCGGCACCCAGTCGACCAAAGCCGATGCTCCACGGCTTATCGCCGAGCGCGCCGAGACGCTACACTGCCGCCACATCAACGCCGCGGAGGCTCTGCGTGTTCGACAAACTCGGGATCAAGGGCCGCGTCCTGCTGCTATCCCTGCTGCCGACCAGCCTGCTGGCCCTGGTGCTCGGCAGCTACTCGACCTGGGTGCAGGTGGAGCTGATGCACGACCAGCTGCGCGAGCGCGGCCAGCTGCTGGCCGAGCAGCTGGCGCCCCTGAGCGCCCGCCCGCTGGCCACCCGCGACAGCGCCCTGCTCGAGCGCCTGACGATCCAGTCCCTCGAACAGCCCGACCTGCGCGCCATCAGCCTGCTCGACCCGCAGGGGGCGGTGCTGGTGCATGCCGGCCCGCGCATGCGCAGCGACAAGCCCTCCGGCGACCCGCAGCAGCTCAGCGTGACCCGCAGCGCCAGCGCCACGCGCTTCCTGCTGCCGGTCTATGGCCGGCACCGCCAACTCGGCGGCCATGCGCCCGCGGAGGAAGACAACCGTCTGCTCGGCTGGATCGACCTGGAAGTGTCGCACCAGGGCACCCTGCTGGAGAGCTACCGCAGCCTGCTGACCAGCCTGCTGCTGACCGTCGCCGGCCTGATCATCACCGCCCTGCTCGCCCTGCGCATGAGCCGCACCATCAGCCGGCCGCTGCAGCTGATCAGCCAGGGCGTCGCGCAGATCAAGGAGGGCCAGCTGGAGACCCGCCTGCCGGCGCTGGGCAGCCACGAACTGGACGAACTGGCCAGCGGCATCAACCGCATGGCCGCCTCGCTGCAGAGCGCCCACGAGGAGCTGCAGCAGAACATCGACCAGGCCACCGAAGACCTGCGCAACAGCATGGAAATGATCGAGGTGCAGAACATCGAGCTGACCATGGCGCGCAAGGAGGCCCTGGAGGCCAGCCGGATCAAGTCCGAGTTCCTCGCCAACATGAGCCACGAGATCCGCACCCCGCTCAACGGCATCCTCGGCTTCGCCAACCTGCTGCACAAGACCGGCCTCGACGGCCGCCAGCAGGACTACCTGACGACCATCCAGAAGTCGGCCGACAACCTGCTGGCGATCATCAACGAGATCCTCGACTTCTCCAAGATCGAGGCCGGCAAGCTGGTGCTCGAACAGGCGCCGTTCAACCTGCGCGACCTGATCCAGGACACCCTGACCATCCTCGCCCCGGCGGCCCACGAGAAGCAGCTGGAGCTGGTCTGCCTGATCTACCGCGACACCCCGCTGTCGCTGGTCGGCGACCCGCTGCGCCTCAAGCAGGTGCTGACCAACCTGGTGAGCAACGCCATCAAGTTCACCCACAGCGGCAGCATCGTGGTGCGCGCCATGCTCGAGGAGGACCTGATCAGCCAGGCCCAGCTGCGCATCAGCGTGCAGGACTCCGGCGTCGGCCTGTCCGAGAGCGAGCAGCGCTCGCTGTTCCAGGCCTTCAACCAGGTCGACAACTCCAGCTCGCGGCAGGCCGGCGGCACCGGCCTCGGCCTGGTGATCTCCAAGCGCCTGATCGAGCAGATGGGCGGCGAGATCGGCGTGACCAGCGAGAAGGACGAGGGCGCCGAGTTCTGGCTGCAGCTCACCCTGCCCAAGGCCGCCGAGGAGCGCGACGAGCTGCCGCGCGCCCTGCTCGGCGGGCGCTGCGCCGCCCTGCTGGAAAGCCACGAGCTGGCCCGCCAGTCGCTGCGCCACCAGCTCGAGGATTGCGGGCTGCAGGTGATCGAATTCGCCAACCTCGACGCGCTGATCGAGGAAGCGGCGCTGCGCCAGCACGGCAGCGCGCCGCTGGCCGTCGCCCTGATCGGCATCAACACCGCCGAGCACCCGCCCGAGCGCCTGAGCCGCCAGCTGTGGGAGCTCAGCCAGCAGGGCTGCCAGGCGCTGCTGCTGTGCCCGACCACCGAGCAGGCGCTGTATCACGCCAGCCTGGCGGAGAGCCACGGCCTGCTGCAGGCCAAGCCGGCCTGCACCAACAAGCTGCAGCGCGCGCTGATCGACCTGCTCAGCCCGCGCGTGCAGCGGGTCGGCAGCAATGCCGGCACGCCGCTGGCCAGCCGCGCACCGCGCCTGCTGTGCGTCGACGACAACCCGGCCAACCTGATGCTGGTCAAGACCCTGCTCGGCGACATGGGCGCCCAGGTCAAGGCGGTGGACAACGGCTACGAGGCCCTGCGCGCGGTGCAGCAGGAAGCCTTCGACCTGGTGTTCATGGACGTGCAGATGCCGGGCATGAACGGCCGCGAAACCACCGAGGCGATCCGCCAGTGGGAAAGCGAGCACGGCCAGTCGCCGCTGCCGGTCGTCGCGCTGACCGCCCACGCCCTGGCCACCGAGAAGCGCGCCCTGCTGCAGAGCGGCATGGACGACTACCTGACCAAGCCGATCAGCGAGCGCCAGCTGGCCCAGGTGGTGCTGAAGTGGACCGGCCTGTCGCTGAACAGCGGCGACGCGCGCGAGACCGCCCTGCCCGAGCGTGGCCGTGCGGCCGCCGAACTGCCGGTGCTCGACCCCACCGAGGGCCTGCGCCTGGCCGCCGGCAAGAGCGACCTGGCTGCCGACATGCTGAACATGCTGCTCGACTCACTGGCCGCCGACCAGGCCGCGATCCGCCAGGCGCGCGCCAGCAACGACAGCGCCGCCCTGCTCGAGCGCATCCACCGCCTGCACGGCGCCACCCGCTACTGCGGCGTGCCGCAGCTGCGCGCCGCCTGCCAGCGCTGCGAGAGCCTGCTCAAGCAGAACGCCCCGGCCAGCGTCGCCCTCGACGAGCTGGACGCGGCCATCACCCGCCTGGCCGAACAGGCCGCCCGCGCCGCCGCCGAAGCGGCGCCATCGACCTGAAGGAACGCCCCGTGCAGATCACCCTGTTCAGCAGCAAGCCCTACGACCGCGACAGCTTCAGCGCCGCCAACCAGGCGCACGGCCACGCCCTGCACTTCCTCGACGCCCGCCTGGATCGCGACACCGCCGCCCTGGCGCGCGGCGCCGAGGTGGTCTGCGCCTTCGTCAACGACGACCTGTCCGCTCCCGTGCTCGAGCGGCTGCGCGGCGGCGGCACCCGCCTGCTCGCCCTGCGCTCGGCCGGCTACAACCATGTCGACCTGGCCGCCGCCGCCGCCCTCGACCTGCCGGTGGTGCGGGTGCCGGCCTACTCGCCGCACGCGGTGGCCGAGCATGCCGTCGCCCTGGTGCTGGCGCTGAACCGGCGCATCCACCGCGCCTTCAACCGCACCCGCGAGGGCGACTTCTCGCTGCACGGGCTGAGCGGCTTCGACCTGTGCGGCAAGACCGTCGGCGTGGTCGGCGGCGGGCAGATCGGCGCGGTGTTCGCCCGCATCATGCTCGGCTTCGGCTGCCGGGTCCGGCTCCACGACCCGCAGCCCAACGCCGAGCTGCTGGCCCTCGGCGCGCGCTACGTCGACCTCGGCGCGCTGCTGGCCGACAGCGACATCGTCAGCCTGCACTGCCCGCTGACGCCGAGCACCCGCCACCTGATCGACCGTGCCAGCCTGACGCGCATGAAGCGCGGCGCCATGCTGATCAACACCGGGCGCGGCGCGCTGGTCGACACCCCGGCGCTGATCGACGCGCTGAAGAGCGGCCAGCTCGGCTACCTCGCCCTGGATGTCTACGAAGAGGAGGCCGACCTGTTCTTCGAGGACCGCTCCGACCAGCCGCTGCAGGACGACGTGCTGGCCCGCCTGCTGACCTTTCCCAACGTGATCGTCACCGCGCACCAGGCCTTCCTCACCCACGAGGCGCTGGCGGCGATCGCCAGCACCACCCTGGACAACATCGCCGCCTGGCAGGCCGGCCGGCCGTGCAATCGGGTGCAGCCCTGAAGGCGTGATAGCATGCCCGCCCCGTCCGGAGGCCCCATGACCGAACACGATTTCCGCTACAACCTGCTCAATCCGCAACACACCCTCACCGAGTGCCGCGCGCTGGCCCCCGGCCTGTACCAGGTCACCGGCAACGGCGGCTCGATCCACAGCGGCGACACCCTGCTGGTCAGCCTCAAGGGCAGCCGCGACCTGTCCATGCGCCTGAGCGTGGACAAGGTCCGCCACCTGATCAATCCGCCCGGCCAGTGGCTGGCCGTGGCCAAGGGACCGGCGTTCCGCGAGCTGAACATCCTGCAGTGGCAGGTCGCCTGCGACGGCTGCGGCGCGCCGCTGGACCTCGAATTCGCCGTCGACGCCGCCCTCGGCGAGGCGGCGCGCGCGCCGGCGGCCGAGGCCCGCCTGGCCGAACTGGGCTGGCGCAGCCAGGCCGGCCGCCATCTCTGCCCGGACTGCAGCGCCAAGGAGGCCTGATGCCGTACCGCCACGCCCGCCTCGCCCGTCCCGCCGCCCTGGTCCTCGCCCTCGCCGGCTGCGCCACCGCGCCGCTGGGCCTCGAGCAGGAGCGCGCCTACCGGGTCGAATGGATCGACGAGCAACCGCTGCTCGAGGGCAGCCACCTGACCATCACCTTCGGCGCCGACGACCGCGCCTACGGCACCGGCGGCTGCAACCACTGGTTCGCCGGCTACGGCGTGGAAGGCCAGATCCTGCGCTTCAGCACCGTCGGCAGCACCCGCAAGGCCTGCCCGGCCGCGCTGATGGAGCAGGAGGCGCGCTTCTTCCAGGCGCTGCAGCAGGTGCGCCGCTGGGATGTCTCGCCGCTGGACCAGCTGCGCCTGTGGCCGGAGAACGGCAAGCCGATGCGCCTGCAGCCGGAAGAAGGCTGAGCTCGCCCGGGGCAACCACCCCGGCGCCCCGCGCCTAGAACAACGCCAACTGCTCGCCGCCCTCGCGCAGGTCGCGCAGGCGCACGCCGACGCCGATCAGCCGCACCGGCTTGCCGCCGCGGGCGAAGGCGGCGGCCAGCAGGCGCCGGTAGCTGTCGGCATCGCGGCTGACGCCGGCCTGCTCGAGGGTGGTCTGGGTGAAGTCGTGGAACTTCAGCTTGACCAGCGGCTTGCCCACCCGATAGCTGCTGTCCAGCCGCGCCAGGCGGCGCTCCAGCTGCGCCAGCAGCTCCGGCAGCTCGGCCGCGCAGGCGGCCAGGTCCGGCAGGTCGTGGTCGAAGGTGTGCTCGACGCTGACCGACTGGCGGCGCCGCTCCACCTGCACCGGGCGCTCGTCGATGCCATGCGCGAGCTGCCACAGGCGCTCGCCGAAGCTGCCGAACTCGCGCACCAGCGCCAGCCGCTCCCACTCGCGCAGGTCGCGACAGCGCTGGATGCCCAGGCGCGCCAGGCGCTCGGCGGTGACCCGCCCCACCCCGTGCAGGCGTGCCACCGGCAACGCGGCGACGAACTCCTCCACCCGCTCCGGGGGGATCACGCACAGGCCGTCCGGCTTGTGCCAGTCGCTGGCAATCTTGGCGAGGAACTTGTTCGGCGCCACCCCGGCCGACACGGTGATCTCCAGCTGCTCGCGCACCCGCCGGCGGATGTCCTGGGCGATGCGCGTGGCGCTGCCGGCGAAGTGCGCCGAATCGGAGACGTCCAGGTAGGCTTCGTCGAGCGACAGCGGCTCGATCAGCTCGGTGTAGTCCTGCAGGATGGCGTGGATCTGCCGCGAGGCCTCCTTGTAGGCCTCGAAGCGCGGGCGCACGATCAGCAGCTGCGGGCACAGCGCCAGGGCGTGGCGCGAAGCCATCGCCGAATGCACGCCGAAGGCGCGCGCCTCGTAGTTGCAGGTGGCGATCACCCCGCGGCGGTCCGCTGCGCCGCCCACCGCCATGGGCCGGCCGGCCAGGCGCGGGTCGTCGCGCATCTCGATGGCGGCAAAGAAACAGTCGCAGTCGACGTGGATGATCTTGCGCACGGCAAATCGCCAGGGCCGGATTTCGGCCAGAACGGACAGACACACAGTGTACCGGCTGTGGCCGCCGCCCGCTGCCGATTCGGCTGCAGCCCGCGCAGGGCGCGCCCTGCCGCCCCCCACCAGCCCCACCGGGCGGAGTAAATCCCTGATCCGCTTGAAGTTTTTTCGACACACCGCTTGACATGCCGGCGTCCATGCGTAGAATGGCGCCACACAGACGCGGGGTGGAGCAGTCTGGTAGCTCGTCGGGCTCATAACCCGAAGGTCGTAGGTTCAAATCCTGCCCCCGCAACCAATTCAAAAAGGCCGCTCGTCAGAGTGGCCTTTTTCGTTTGGCCAGCTTTTCTTTGGATAATAAAGAACAGCCGCGTACTCCGGTAGAATTGCCATGACACGGAGCCTGTCGTCGGCGATCGAACGCCGAGGCATATAGAGTCAGAGGTGCCAGATGCGCGCGAACACCCCGCACGCCAACAACGCGTCTTCCGACCAAGAAAACGCCTTGGTTCCGGAGAGCCCGGCCGGCCTGCGCTGGCCCGAGCGGCTCGGCGCCTACCGCCACACCATCGGCCTGGCCTTCACCCTCCTGCTGTTCGTCCTCGGCCTGCTGGCTTGCTGGCATCTGCTGCAGCAACTCGACCCTGCCGCGCTGGTCAGCGCCATCCACGACATTCCCTCCAGCCATTTGCTGGCCGCGGTCGGCGCCACCCTGCTGGGCTTCGCCGCCCTGGCCGGCTATGAATGGTCCGCCTGCCGCTACGCCGGCGTCCAGCTGCCGCTGTCGCGCATGGTGCTCGGCAACTTCTGCGCCTCGGCCATCGCCAATGCCATCGGCCTGTCGCTGCTGACCGGCGGCTCGGTGCGCTATCGCCTGTACAGCCGCGACAACGTCAGCACCGCCGACATCGCCCGCATCACCCTGTTCGCCAGCCTGTCGCTGGGCTTCGCGCTGCCGGTGCTGTCCGCCATGGCCGCGCTCAGCGACCTGCCAGATGCCGCCCAGGCCCTGCGCCTGCCGACCTCGGCGGTGGCCTGGCTGGCGTCGGCGGTGCTGCTGCTGACCCTCGCCGGCGTGCTCTGGCTGGCCCGCCGGCGCCTGCCGGGGGCGCCGACGCCGGGCAGCGTGGAGATCCGCCTGTACAAGGGCAGCGTGCGCCTGCCGACCCTGCGCCTGTCCGCCCTGCAGCTGGTGTTCACCCTGATCGACGTGTGCGCGGCGGCCTGCGTGCTCTACCTGATGCTGCCCGCCGCCCCGCCGCTGGGCGCCTTCCTGCTGGTCTACCTGCTGGCCCTGGCCGCCGGCGTGCTGAGCCACGTGCCGGGCGGCGTCGGGGTGTTCGAGGCGGTGATGCTGGTGGCCTTCTCCGGCCAGCTGGAGCCCGCCCCGCTGGCCGCTGCCCTGCTGCTCTATCGGCTGATCTACATCGGCCTGCCCCTCGTCGCGGCCTGCCTGCTGCTGCTGGGGCTCGAAGCCCGCCAGTTCCTCCCCTCGGGACGCCGGGCCCTGCGCGTCGCCTCCGGCCTGGCCGCGCCGATCCTGGCCCTGCTGGTGTTCCTCTCCGGCGTGGTGCTGCTGTTCTCCGGCGCCACCCCGGCGGTGGACGAGCGCCTGGAACTGCTCGACTTCCTGGTCCCGCCGAGCCTGGTCGAGGCCTCGCACTTCGCCGCCAGCCTGGTCGGCGTGCTCTGCCTGGTGCTGGCCCAGGGGCTGCGCCGGCGCCTGTCGGCGGCCTGGGCGCTGACCCTGGTGCTGCTGCTCACCGGCGCCATCCTCTCGCTGCTCAAGGGCGTCGACTGGGAGGAGGCCAGCCTGCTCAGTCTCACCGCCTTCCTGCTGGCGCTGTTCCGCCCGGTCTTCTATCGCCCCAGCCGCCTGCTGGACATGCCGTTCTCCCCGGTCAACCTCGCGGCCAGCGCCTGCGTGCTGGTCACCTCGGTCTGGCTGATGTTCTTCGCCTTCCAGGACGTGCCTTACGAACACGAGTTGTGGTGGCAGTTCGCCCTCGACGCCAACGCGCCGCGCGCCCTGCGCGCCAGCCTGGGCAGCGGCCTGCTGCTGGCCGGCCTGGCGGTGGCCTGGCTACTGCATCCGGCGCGACTGACCATCCTCGAGCCATCGACCGGCGAGCTGCTGCGCGCGGCGGAAATCGTCCGCGCCTCCAACCAGCCGGACGGCAGCCTGGTGCTGACCGGCGACAAGGGCCTGCTGTTCCACCCCGCCGGCGACGCCTTCCTGATGTACGCCCGCTACGGGCGCAGCCTGGTGGCGCTGTTCGACCCGATCGGCCCGGCGCAGCGCCGCGCCGAGCTGATCTGGCAGTTCCGCGACCTCTGCGACCTGCACCGGGCGCGCCCGGTGTTCTATCAGGTGCGCGCCGAGAATCTGCCCAACTACATGGACATCGGCCTGAGCGCGCTGAAGCTGGGCGAGGAAGCGCGCGTCGACCTGGCGCGCTTCAACCTGGAGGACAAGCACAAGGCGATGAAGGACCTGCGCTACACCCTCAGCCGCGGCCAGCGCGACGGCCTCAGCCTGCACATCTACGAGCCGGGCGCGGCGCCGCTGGACGAGCTGCAGCCGATCTCCGACGCCTGGCTGCAGGGCAAGCAGGGCCGCGAGAAGGGCTTCTCCCTGGGCCGCTTCGACCCCGAGTACCTCAAGTTCTTCCGCATCGCGGCCGTCCACTTCCAGGGCAAGCCGGTCGCCTTCGCCAACCTGCAGGAAACCGACGAGCGCCGGATCGGCAGCCTCGACCTGATGCGCATGCATCCCGAGGCGCCCAAGCTGACCATGGAGTTCCTCATCCTCAACCTGCTGCTGCACTTCAAGTCGCTCGGCTACGAGCGCTTCAGCCTCGGCATGGTGCCGCTCTCCGGCCTGCAGCCGCGGCGCGGCGCGCCGCTGTTCCAGCGCCTCGGCGCCATGGTGTTCAACCGCGGCGAACAGTTCTACAACTTCCAGGGACTGCGACGCTTCAAGGAGAAATTCCAGCCGGAATGGGAGCCGCGCTACATGGCGGTGCCCTCCGGACTCGATCCACTGGTGGCCCTGGCCGACACCGCCGCGCTGATTGCCGGCGGCCTCACCGGTCTGGTCCGACGTTGAGAAATACCGCTCCATGCGCAAACCGAAACGGCGCCACATCATGTCGCTCACCCTCGCCGCGCTGCTCGGTGCCGGCCTGCTGCTCTGGCAGCAGCAACCGCACGAGGCGCACATCGAACAGCCGCAACTGGCCGACGGCAGCCGCCTGACCGTCGCCGTCCCCGCCGCCAAGGCCAAGGCCCGCGTGCTCCTCGCCCTGCCGGCCGACCAGCAGCTGAGCCCGGCCGAACTGCTCGCCCTTGCCCAGAACGGCGACGCCCGCCTGATCCAGTTCGAACTGCCCGCAGGCGACTGCGCCGCCCAGCAGAACCGTCTCAAGGCTGCCGCCGCCCAGCTTGACGGCCCGCCGACCCTGGTCGCCGGCATCGGCCCGGGCGCCGCCCTCGCCTGGCGCTGGCTGGCCGGACAGGCCGACGACAACGCCCGCGCCCTGTCCATCGACTTCGACCTCGACCACCCGGACTGCGCCGCACCGCTGCCGCAACAGGCGACCCACGGCCACTGGCGGATCGCCTGGAACGACTACCCGGACGACGCCAGCGCCACGTTCGCCCGCGGCCAGGGCAATGCCGACACCCACATCGGCAACTACGACACGCCGCTGGCACAACTGCTGCGCGAACAGCTGCACGACCTGCTGCAGGGCGCCGGCGACGACCTGCCGGTGGTCGAAGTGCCGGCCAAGCAACCGGCCGACACCGTCACCCTGTTCTATTCCGGCGACGGCGGCTGGCGCGACCTCGATCGCGACGTCGCCGACGAGATGGCCGCCCAGGGCCACCCGGTGGTCGGCATCGATGCCCTGCGCTACTTCTGGCAGCACAAGAGCCCGGAGCAGTGCGCCGCCGACCTCAGCCGGCTGATGCAGAGCTACCGCCAGAAATGGGGCGCCAAGCGCTTCGTGCTGGCCGGCTACTCGTTCGGCGCCGACATCCTGCCCGCCACCTACAACCGCCTGCCGGCGGCCGACCGCGCGCAGATCGACGCCCTGCTGCTGATCGCCCTGGCGCGCAGCGGCAGCTTCGAGATCGAGGTGCAGGGCTGGCTGGGCAAGGCCGGCCAGGAGCGACCCACCGGCCCGGAACTGCTCAAGGTGCCGGCGACCAAGGTGCTGTGCGTGTACGGCAGCGAGGAAGCCGCGGAAAGCGGCTGCACCCAGCCCGGCGCCATCGGCGAGCGGCTGGAGCTGCCCGGCGGGCATCATTTCGACGAGGACTACCCGGCCCTGGCGCGCCGCCTGGTGCAGGCCATTCGCCAGCGCCAGGAGCAGGCCGCCACGCCCTGAGACGCCGATTCAGGATCGCTTAAGGCCGATCGGCTAGGATTGCAGCATCTTCCCCTCGCACAAGGAACCACGATGACCGGGAACACCACTGTCAGCCGCTACAGCGGTCTGTCCATCGCCCTGCACTGGCTGATGGCGCTGCTGATCGTTGCGGTCTACGCCTGCATGGAGCTCAAGGGCAACTTCCCCAAGGGCAGCGAACCGCGCGAGCTGCTCAAGCACTGGCACTTCATGCTCGGCCTGAGCGTGCTGGCGCTGGTCTGGCTGCGCCTGCTCGGCCGCCTGCTGGCCAAGGCGCCGGCGATCCAGCCCAAGCCGCCGGCCTGGCAGACCGGCATGGCGCACCTGATGCACCTCGGCCTGTACCTGCTGATGGTCGGCATGCCGCTGGTCGGCTGGCTCATCCTCAACGCCGAAGGCAAGCCGGCGCCGTTCTTCGGTTTCGAACTGCCGATGCTGGTGCAGAAGGACCACGGCCTGGCGGAAACCTTCGAGGAACTCCACGAGTTCGGCGCCAACGCCGGCTACTTCCTCATCGGCCTGCACGCCGTCGCCGCGCTGTTCCACCACTACGTGGTGCGCGACAACACCCTCGTGCGCATGCTGCCGGGCCGCGACTGAAGCCCGCCCCGCCACCAGCCCCGCCCGCTCCGCGCGCGGGGCTTTCGTTTGCCTGCGCAGCACTGGCCAAGCGCGCCGGGCGCCGCTAGAATTGCGCACTTTTTGATCAAGGCGCCCGACGGGCGCCACTCGAGGTTAGCCTGCATGTCCACCGCCACGCCCAAAGTCGGTTTCGTTTCCCTCGGTTGCCCGAAGGCCACCGTCGACTCCGAGCGCATCCTCACCCAGCTGCGCATGGAGGGCTACCAGATCGTGCCGTCCTATGAGGATGCCGACGTGGTGGTGGTCAACACCTGCGGCTTCATCGACAGCGCCAAGGCCGAGTCGCTGGACGCCATCGGCGAGGCGCTGGCCGAGAACGGCAAGGTGATCGTCACCGGCTGCATGGGCGTGTCCGAGGACAGCATCCGCGACGTGCACCCCAGCGTGCTGGCGGTCACCGGCCCGCAGCAGTACGAGCAGGTGGTCAACGCGGTGCACGAGGTGGTGCCGCCGAAGGTCGACCACGACCCGTTCGTCGACCTGGTCCCGCCGCAGGGCATCAAGCTGACCCCGCGCCACTACGCCTACCTGAAGATTTCCGAGGGCTGCAACCACAGCTGCAGCTTCTGCATCATCCCGTCGATGCGCGGCAAGCTGGTCAGCCGCCCGGTCGGCGAAGTGCTCAGCGAGGCCGAGCGCCTGGTCAAGGCCGGGGTCAAGGAGCTGCTGGTGATCAGCCAGGACACCAGCGCCTACGGCGTCGACCTCAAGTACAAGCTGGACTTCTGGAACGGCCAGCCGGTGAAGACGCGCATGCTCGAACTGTGCGAGGAGCTGAGCAAGCTGGGCGCCTGGGTGCGCCTGCACTACGTCTACCCCTACCCCAACGTCGACGACGTCATCCCGCTGATGGCCGCCGGCAAGATCCTGCCGTACCTGGACATCCCCTTCCAGCACGCCAGCCCGAAGGTGCTCAAGGCGATGAAGCGCCCGGCCTTCGAGGACAAGACCCTGGCGCGCATCAAGAAGTGGCGCGAGATCTGCCCCGAGCTGACCATCCGCTCGACCTTCATCGTCGGCTTCCCCGGCGAGACCGAGGAGGACTTCCAGTACCTGCTCGACTGGCTGACCGAAGCCCAGCTCGACCGCGTCGGCTGCTTCCAGTACAGCCCGGTGGACGGCGCCCCGGCCAACGATCTGGGCCTTGAGCCGGTGCCGGACGAGGTCAAGCAGGAGCGCTGGGAGCGCTTCATGGCCCACCAGCAGGCGATCAGCGCCGCGCGCCTGCAGCTGAAGATCGGCAAGGAGATCGAGGTGCTGATCGACGAGGTGGACGACGAGGGCGCCATCGGCCGCTCCGCCGCCGACGCCCCGGAGATCGACGGCAACGTCTACGTCGACAGCGAAACCCCGCTCAAGCCGGGCGACAAGCTGTGGGTGCGCGTCACCGACGCCGACGAATACGACCTGTGGGCCGAGGCGCTCTGAACCCCAGCCGTCGCTCCCGCAAGGCCCGCCACCCGGCGGGCCTTCGTCTTTGTGGGCCTGACCCGATTGGTTAAGATGGCCGGCACCGCGCATGCACCATTACGGCGCATGCCATCGCCTCCTCCCCCAAGGAATCCGAGATGAGCACTTCTTCGCGCTTCGCCGCCATGCCCGACGCCAACGGCTACTTCGGCCCCTACGGCGGCCAGCTGGTGCCGCCGCACCTCAAGCAGATCATGGACGAGATCGACGCCGCCTACGAGGAGATCCGCCGCCGCGAGGACTTCCAGCAGGAGCTGGCCGATCTGTTCGCCGACTACGTCGGCCGCCCCAGCCCGATCTTCCACTGCCGGCGCCTCTCCGAGAAGCTCGGCGGCGCGCAGATCCACCTCAAGCGCGAAGACCTCAACCACACCGGCGCGCACAAGATCAACCACTGCCTGGGCGAGGCGCTGCTGGCCAAGTTCATGGGCAAGACCAAGGTGATCGCCGAGACCGGCGCCGGCCAGCACGGCGTGGCGCTGGCCACCGCCTGCGCGCTGGTCGGCATCCCCTGCGAGATCCACATGGGCCAGGTGGACATCGAGAAGGAACACCCCAACGTCACCAAGATGAAGATCCTCGGCTGCACCCTGGTGCCGGTGACCCGCGGCGCGGCGACCCTCAAGGAGGCGGTGGACAGCGCCTTCGAGGAATACCTCAAGGACCCGCAGAACTTCATCTACGCCATCGGCTCGGTGGTCGGCCCGCACCCGTTCCCCAAGATGGTCCGCGACTTCCAGTCGATCATCGGCAACGAGGCCCGCGCGCAGTTCCTCGCCAAGCACGGCCGCCTGCCCGAACACGTCGCCGCCTGCGTCGGCGGCGGCTCCAACGCCATGGGCATGTTCACCGCCTTCCTCGACGACGCGGCGGTGCACCTGGTCGGCGTCGAGCCGGCCGGTGAGGGCCTCGACAAGCCCGGTCGCCACTCCGCCACCCTGTCCAAGGGCAAGCCGGGCGAGCTGCACGGCATGGCCTGCTACGTGCTGGAGGACGCCGCGGGCAACCCGGCGGCGGTGCACTCCATCGCCTCCGGCCTCGACTACCCGGGCGTCGGCCCGCAGCACAGCTACCTGAAAGACCTCGGCCGGGTCGACTACCAGACCGCCAGCGACCAGGAATGCCTGGACGCCTTTATGACCCTGTCGCGGGTCGAGGGCATCATCCCCGCGCTGGAGAGCGCCCACGCGGTGGCCTGGGCGATGCGCGTGGCACCGACGCTGCCGCAGGACCAGCACATCCTGGTCAACCTGTCCGGCCGCGGCGACAAGGACGCCGACTACGTGGCGCGCCTGCTCGGCCTGTGAGTCCCGGCGCCGGCCCTGCACGGGGCCGGCGCTCCCCTCCCTCCGCCGCGACCGCCGGTCTGCGCCGGCTTCCCCCGCCTTGCCGCCGGCTATGCTGGCTACAGACGGAGGACACGCCCATGCTGCAGCTCAAGCTCCTTTCCTCGCGCAGCGAGGCCGGCAACATCAAGAGTTTCGTCTTCGAGAGCGGCGGCCTGACTTGGCTGGCCGGGCAGAACCAGGCGTTCGTCCTGCCGCAGGCCGGCAGCGACGAGGCCGACAACCTGCGCTGGTTCACCCTCGCCTCGGCGCCCAGTGAAGGCGTGGTGCAGGTCAGCACGCGGGTCGGCCCCAGCGCCTTCAAGCAGGCCCTCGACCGCCTGCAGCCGGGCGAGTCCATCGGCGTGCGCGACCTCGATGGCGACTTCACCTGGGAGGACGTCTCGGCGACCCCGGTGGTGCTGGTCGCCGGCGGCATCGGCGTCACGCCGTTTCGCAGCATGCTCATGGAGCGCCACGCCCGCGGCAAGCCGCTCAACGCCGTGCTGCTGTACTTCAGCCGCGACAACCAGATCGCCTTCCGCGACGAACTCGACCGCCTGGCCAGCGCGCACCCGGAGCTGGACGTGCGCTACCTGATCGGCGAGCCGATCAGCGCCGAGCGCATCCTCGACGAGGAGCCGCTGGCGGCCCGGGTGCCGGTCTACCTGTCCGGCCCCGAGCCGATGGTGGAGAGCGTCGGCAACGACCTCAAGCAACGCGGCGTGATCCTCCGCCAGGACTGGTTCCCCGGCTACGACGAGCGCAGCTACTGATCCGCCGCGCCGCCGCCCCGCCGGGTGCGCGGCGGCGTATCATGCTCGCCCCGTTCCCCGCCGAAGTCGTCCCCATGCAGCACAGCGTCTCCCCCGTCGGCATCCTGCGCTCCTGCTTCAAGGAGAAATTCGCCATTCCCCGCCAGCCGCAGCTGGCGCCCGCCGCGCGCGGCGTGCTGGAACTGCTGCCGCCGTTCGACAGCGGCGCCGCGGTGGAGGGGCTGGAGCAGGTCAGCCACGTCTGGCTGCTGTTCCTCTTCCACCAGGCGCTGGAGGAACAGCCGCGCCTCAAGGTGCGCCCGCCGCGCCTGGGCGGCAACCGCGCCATCGGCGTGTTCGCCAGCCGCGCCACCCACCGCCCCAACGGCATCGGCCAGTCGGTGGTGAAACTGGAGCGGGTCGAGGCCGGGCGCCTGCACCTCTCCGGCATCGACCTGCTGGACGGCACCCCGGTGCTGGACGTCAAGCCCTATGTGCCCTACGCCGACATCATCAGCGAGGCACGCAACGCGATTGCCGAG
>DASQBU010000122.1:0-1714 GCA_035635035.1 Pseudomonas sp. | reverse complement strand
GCCAAGGTCGAGGGCCTGCCGGTGGGCGCCCTGCGCCTGGCGCTGATGCTGCTGATCGCGGTGGTGATCGCCGTGGCGATGAAGATCGTCGGCGTGCTGCTGATCACCTCGTTGTTGATCATCCCCGCCGCCGCCGCTCAGCGCCACGCGCGCAGCCCCGAGCAGATGGCCGGCGGCGCCAGCGCCATCGGCCTGCTCGCGGTATGCGCCGGCCTGGCGCTGTCCTGGCACCAGGACACCCCCGCCGGCCCGTCCATCGTGGTCAGCGCCGCCGGCCTGTTTCTGCTCAGCTTCCTGCTGCCGCGCCGCGCCTGACCGCCCGGTCGCCCGCCCCTGCCGGGGGCGGGCCTGCCTGCTAGAATGCCGGCTTCTTCGCAGCCAGACACCCCTGCCCGCATGTCCCGACTCAACCCCCGCCAGCAGGAAGCCGTCCACTACATCAGCGGCCCGCTGCTGGTGCTGGCCGGTGCCGGATCCGGCAAGACCAGCGTGATCACCCGCAAGATCGCCTACCTGATCCAGCAGTGCGGCATCCGCGCGCAGAACATCGTCGCGGTGACCTTCACCAACAAGGCCGCGCGCGAGATGAAGGAGCGCGTCGGCAGCCTGCTGCGCGGCGGCGAGGGCAAGGGCCTGACGGTGTCGACCTTCCACAACCTCGGCCTCAACATCATCCGCAAGGAGCACGCGCACCTCGGCTACAAGAGCGGCTTCTCGATCTTCGACGAGCAGGACGTCAAGGCGCTGCTCGCCGACATCATGCAGAAGGAGTACCAGGGCGACGACGGCGTCGACGAGATCAAGAACCTGATCGGCGCCTGGAAGAACGACCTGATCCTCCCCGAGCAGGCGCTGGAGCAGGCGCGCAACCCGCGCGAGCAGACCGCCGCCATCGTCTACCTGCACTACCAGCGCACCCTCAAGGCCTACAACGCGGTCGACTTCGACGACCTGATCCTGCAGCCGGTCAAGCTGTTCCAGGAGCACCCCGAGGTGCTGCAGAAGTGGCGCAACCGGGTGCGCTACATGCTGGTCGACGAGTACCAGGACACCAACGCCAGCCAGTACCTGCTGGTCAAGCTGCTGGTCGCCGAGCGCGCGCAGTTCACCGTGGTCGGCGACGACGACCAGTCGATCTACGCCTGGCGCGGCGCGCGCCCCGAGAACCTCATGCAGCTCAAGGAGGATTTCCCCAGCCTCAAGGTGGTGATGCTCGAGCAGAACTACCGCTCCACCAGCCGCATCCTCAAGTGCGCCAACGTGCTGATCGCCAACAACCCGCACGTGTTCGAGAAGCAGCTGTGGAGCGAGATGGGCCACGGCGACGAGATCCGCGTGATCCGCTGCAAGAACGAGGACGCCGAGTGCGAGCGCATCGCCATGGAGATCCTCACCCAGCACCTGCGCACCGACCGCCCCTACAGCGAGTTCGCCATCCTCTACCGCGGCAACTACCAGGCCAAGCTGATGGAGCTGAAGCTGCAGCACCACCAGATCCCCTATCGCCTGTCCGGCGGCACCAGCTTCTTCGCCCGCCAGGAGGTGAAGGACCTGATGAGCTACTTCCGCCTCTTGGTCAACCCGGACGACGACAACGCCTTCCTGCGGGTGATCAACGTGCCGCGCCGCGAGATCGGCTCGGCCACCCTGGAGAAGCTCGGCAACTACGCCACCGCGCGCAAGATCAGCATGTACGAGGCCAGCGACGAGATCG
>DASQBU010000121.1:0-4474 GCA_035635035.1 Pseudomonas sp. | reverse complement strand
AAGGTCGATCCGGTCGACTACCAGAAGACTCTCGACGAAGCGCTGGCCTACGCCGACATCCTCCGCCCGATGGTCACCGACGTGGCCGCCCGCCTGCACGAGCTGCGCAAGGCCGGCGCCTACATCATGTTCGAGGGCGCCCAGGGTTCGCTGCTGGACATCGACCACGGCACCTATCCGTACGTGACCAGCTCCAGCACCACCGCCGGCGGCACCGCTACCGGTTCCGGCTTCGGTCCGCTGTACCTGGACTACATCCTCGGCATCACCAAGGCCTACACCACCCGCGTCGGCTCCGGTCCGTTCCCCACCGAACTGTTCGACGAGGTCGGCGCGCGCCTGGCCAAGGTCGGCCACGAGTTCGGCTCGACCACCGGTCGCGCCCGTCGCTGCGGCTGGTTCGACGCGGTGATCCTGCGTCGCGCCATCGAGATCAACTCGATCTCCGGCCTGTGCCTGACCAAGCTGGACGTGCTCGACGGCCTCGAGACCGTCAAGCTGTGCGTGGCCTACAAGAACGCCGCCGGCGAGATCATGAGCGAAGCGCCGACCGACGCCGACAGCTACGTCGGTCTCGAGCCGGTGTACGAGGAAATGCCCGGCTGGAGCGAGTCCACCGTCGGCGCCAAGTCCCTCGACGAGCTGCCGGCCAACGCCCGTGCCTACATCAAGCGCGTGGAAGAGCTGGTCGGCGCGCCGATCGACATCATCTCCACCGGTCCGGACCGCAACGAAACCATCGTCCTGCGTCATCCGTACGCCTGATCGCTGGTGGGGTGAGGAAAAGGCCGCTTGATGCGGCCTTTTCTGTTTCCGAGCTGTTTGCTGCGCTGAGAGGGGAGGCGTTCGGGCGGTTGGCTGGCGAGTGCCGTTGCCGAGGGGCTTTTCTGCGGGCGAAAAAAAACCGGATCTTTCGATCCGGTTCTTTTGGAATTGGTGCCCAGGAGAAGACTCGAACTTCCACGGTGTTGCCACCACTGATACCTGAAACCAGCGCGTCTACCAATTCCGCCACCTGGGCTAATAGTGCGATGATTGCTCATCTGCTCTATCGTTACAGCGTGCAGGGTTGCTGCTGCTGTGGGCGCGCATCTTACGGCTGGCCCCGCTGGCTTGTAAACCCCTGATGCGAAAAAATTTTATTGTGCCGACAAGGCTGCGCCAGACGACCCTTTCGCGCTTCAATATAGGCATGACCAAGTGCAAGACAACCAAAGGTAAAAACCGACACATGGCCGATTGGCAAAGCCTCGATCCCGAGGCCGCCCGCGAGGCGGAGAAATACGAGAACCCCATTCCCAGTCGCGAGCTGATCCTCGCCCATCTGGCCGAGCGCGGCGCGCCGGCGACCCGGGCGCAACTGTTCGAAGAGCTGGGCCTGCGCGGCGAGGAGTCCGAGGAGGCTCTGCGCCGCCGGCTGCGCGCCATGGAGCGCGACGGCCAGCTCATCTATACCCGCCGCGGCGCCTATGCCCCGGTGGACAAGCTGGACCTGATCCGTGGGCGGATCAGCGGCCACCGCGACGGCTTCGGCTTCCTGATCCCCGACGACGGCAGCGACGACCTGTTCCTCAGCCCGGCACAGATGCGCCTGGTGTTCGACGGCGACACCGCCCTGGCGCGGGTCTCCGGCGTCGATCGGCGCGGTCGCCGCGAGGGGGCGCTGGTCGAGGTGCTCAGTCGCGCCCACGAGACCCTGGTCGGCCGCTTCTTCGAGGAGAGCGGCGTGGCGGTGGTGGTGGCCGACAACCCGAAGATCCAGCAGCAGGTGCTGGTGCTGCCCGGCAAGCAGGGCGCGGCGCGTCACGGGCAGTTCGTCCAGGTGCGCATCGAGGTGTGGCCGACGGTGTTCCGCCAGGCCCAGGGCGAGGTGGTCGAGGTGCTCGGCGACTACATGGCGCCGGGTATGGAGATCGAGGTTGCTCTGCGCAGCTACGACCTGCCCCACGAGTGGCCGCAGGCGGTGCTCGATGAGGCGAAGACCCTCGAGCCCGAGGTGGAGGAGAAGGACAAGGAGAAGCGCGTCGACCTGCGCGAGCTGCCCTTCGTCACCATCGACGGCGAGGATGCCCGTGACTTCGACGATGCGGTCTACGCGGAAGCCGTGAAAGGCGAGGGCTGGCGGCTGTTCGTCGCCATCGCCGACGTGTCCCACTATGTAACGGTGGGCTCGGCGCTGGACGAGGAGGCGGTCAAGCGCGGCAACTCGGTGTACTTCCCCGAGCGGGTGATCCCGATGCTGCCGGAGGAGCTGTCCAACGGGCTGTGCTCGCTCAATCCGCTGGTCGACCGCCTGGCCATGGTCTGCGAGATGAGCGTGTCGAAGAACGGTGAGCTGACCGACTACCAGTTCTACGAGGCGGTGATCCACTCCCATGCGCGGCTGACCTACACCAAGGTCAGCCAGTTGCTGGAGAAGCCCAACTCCAGCGAGGCCAAGTACCTGCGCCAGCAGATGCCGCACCTGGTGCCGCACCTGCGTCAGCTGTACGCGCTGTACCGGGTGCTGCTGGCGGCGCGCCAGGTGCGCGGCGCCATCGACTTCGAGACCCAGGAGACGCGCATCGTCTTCGGTGCCGACCGCAAGATCACCGAGATCCGCCCGACCCAGCGCAACGATGCGCACCGGCTGATCGAGGAGTGCATGCTCTGCGCCAACGTCGCCACTGCGCGGTTCCTCGAGGAACACGAGGTGCCGGCGCTGTACCGCGTGCATGACGTGCCGCCGGCGGAAAAGCTGGAGAAGCTGCGCAGCTTCCTGGCCGAGCTGGGGCTGACCCTGTATCGCGGCAAGGGCGAGCCGACGCCCAAGGACTATTTCAACCTGCTCGAGGCGGTGCGCGAGCGTCCCGACTATCACCTGATCCAGACGGTGATGCTGCGCTCGCTGAGCCAGGCGGTGTACAGCCCGGACAATGCCGGGCACTTCGGTCTCAACTACGAGGCCTACACCCACTTCACCTCGCCGATCCGCCGCTATCCGGACCTGCTGGTGCATCGGGCGATCCGCAGCGTGATCCGCTCCAAGCGCCAGACCGACAAGGTGGTGCGCGTCGGGGCGGCGAGCCTGCCCAAGGCGCGTATCTATCCCTACGACGAGGCGCGGCTGGAGCAGCTCGGCGAGCAGTGCTCGATGACCGAGCGGCGCGCCGACGAGGCGACCCGCGACGTGGTCAACTGGCTCAAGTGCGAATACATGCGCGATCGCGTCGGCGAGACCTTCGCCGGGGTGGTCACCGCCGTCACCGGCTTCGGCCTGTTCGTCGAGCTGACCGACATCTACGTGGAAGGCCTGGTGCACATCACCGCGCTGCCGGCCGACTACTACCACTTCGATCCGGTGCACCACCGCCTGACCGGCGAGCGTGCCGGGCGCAGCTATCGCCTCGGCGACAGTGTCGAGGTGCTGGTGGCGCGGGTCGATCTGGACGAGCGCAAGATCGATTTCGAAATGGCCGAGAATCCGCTGACGGTCGTGCCGGGGCGCAAGCGCCAGGGCGGTCGGGCGGGCGCCGGCGGGGCGGCGCACGACAAGGCGTCGGGCCGCCCGCGCGGCGAGCCGCCGGCGGTTGCGCCGGCAGGCAATCCGCGCCTGCAGGCGCCCAAGACCGGGCGGGTGCAGGCGCTGCCTGAAGTGGCGCCTGAGCTGCTGGAGCAGGCCGATCTGCTGCTCGGCAATATCGACGTGCAGAAAAGCCGCGCCTTGAAGAAAAAACTGCTCGACGAGGCCAAGGCGCCGGCGAAGCCGGCCGCCAAGTCGGCCAAGGCGGCCGGCACTGGCAAGACGGCGGGCAAGAAGGGGATTCCGCGGCCGGTCAGGGTGGCCAGGCCCAGCAAGGCCAAGGCCAGCAAGCCGGCCGGGGATGCGCCGGACGGACGAGCCATACGTAAACGCAAGGTCGAAGAATGAGTCAGTGGGAACGGGTTTACGGCGTGCATGCCGTGGAGGCATTGCTGCGCCATCACCCCAGGCGGGTCAAGCAGCTGTGGTTGGCCGAGGGGCGCCAGGATCCGCGCGTGCAGGCGCTGGTGCAGCTGGCTGGCGAGGCGCGCGTGCCGGTCGGCCAGCGCGAACGCCGCGAGCTGGACGAGTGGGCCGAGGGCGTGCACCAAGGGGTGGTCGCCGAGGTCAGTCCGAGCCAGGTCTGGGGGGAGAACTTCCTCGAGGAACTGCTGGCGCGCGGCGAGTCGGTGCCGCTGCTGCTGGTGCTCGACGGGGTGACCGACCCGCACAACCTCGGCGCCTGCCTGCGCACCGCCGACGGCGCGGGTGTGCATGCGGTGATCGCGCCGCGCGATCGCGCGGTGGGACTGACGCCCATCGTGCGCAAAGTCGCGAGCGGCGCGGCGGAAACCGTGCCTTTCATTCAAGTCACCAACCTGGCGCGCGCCCTGCGCGAACTCAAGGATAAAGGCATCTGGCTGGTGGGCGCCGACGGCGAGGCCGAGATGGATATATTCGCCGCCGACCTGT
>DASQBU010000120.1:0-1560 GCA_035635035.1 Pseudomonas sp. | reverse complement strand
CCGCGCCGTCGACCACGGCTACCTGACCCAGGTGGCGCAGGCCGCCGATCGCCTCGGCTACGGCGGCGTGCTGATTCCCACCGGGCGCTCCTGCGAGGACTCCTGGCTGGTCGCCGCCTCGCTGATCCCGGCCACCCAGCGTCTGAAGTTCCTCGTTGCCCTGCGCCCGGGGATCATTTCGCCGACCGTCGCCGCCCGTCAGGCCGCGACCCTCGATCGCCTGTCCAACGGCCGCGCGCTGTTCAACCTGGTCACCGGCGGCGATCCGGACGAACTGGCCGGCGACGGCCTGCACCTGTCGCATGCCGAGCGCTACGCAGCCGCCGACGAATTCACCCGCGTCTGGCGCCGCGTGCTGTCCGGCGAAACCGTCGACCTCGACGGCAAGCACATCCAGGTCAAGGGCGCCAAGCTGCTCTACCCGCCGCTGCAGCAACCGCATCCGCCGCTGTACTTCGGCGGCTCCTCGGAGGCCGCCCACGAGCTGGCCGCCGAGCAGGTCGACCTGTACCTGACCTGGGGCGAGCCGCCGCAGGCGGTGGCGGAGAAGATCGCCGACGTGCGCGCGCGCGCCGCCAAGCACGGCCGCACCGTGAAGTTCGGCATTCGCCTGCACGTGATCGTCCGCGAGACCAATGCAGAGGCCTGGGCTGCCGCCGAGCGGCTGATCAGCCACCTGGACGACGACACCATCGCCAAGGCCCAGGCCTCGCTGGCGCGCTTCGACTCGGTCGGCCAGCAGCGCATGGCCGCCCTGCACGGCGGCAGCAAGGACAACCTGGAAGTGTCGCCCAACCTGTGGGCCGGGGTCGGCCTGGTGCGCGGCGGCGCCGGCACCGCACTGGTCGGCGTCGGCCCGACCGTGGCGGCGCGAGTCAAGGAGTACGCCGAGCTGGGCATCGACACCTTCGTGTTCTCCGGCTACCCGCATCTGGAGGAGTCCTACCGGGTCGCCGAGCTGCTGTTCCCGCACCTGGACGTGGCCCAGGCGGAACGCCCGCAGAGCCGCGGCTACGTCAGCCCGTTCGGCGAGATGATCTCCAGCGACATCCTGCCCAAGGCCGCGGCGCAGAGCTGAGGCCGCGAACCCCGCTCGCCGGAGCACGCCGTGGTGGCCAATGCATTCGCCCACCACGGCGTGCCCAAGGCGAATGAATTCGCCCCTACACGAGTTGGCATCATGAGTACGCGCGATACCGAAAAACTCCTCCGGCGCCTGGCGCCCTGGGCCCTGCCGATCCTGCTGCTCGCCGTCTGGCAGCTGGCGGCGGTCAGCGGCTGGCTGTCCAGCCGCATCCTGCCGGCGCCCAGCGCCGTGCTGACCGCCGGCTGGAGCCTGCTGGCCAGCGGCGAACTCTGGCAGCACCTGGCGATCAGCGGCTGGCGCGCCGCCATCGGCTTCGTCATCGGCGGCAGCCTCGGCCTCGCGCTCGGTTTCATCACCGGGCTGTCAACCTGGGGCGAGCACCTGCTCGACAGCTCGGTGCAGATGATCCGTAACGTGCCGCACCTGGCGCTGATCCCGCTGGTAATCCTGTGGTTCGGCATCGACGAGACGGC
>DASQBU010000119.1:0-7904 GCA_035635035.1 Pseudomonas sp. | reverse complement strand
CTCACCACCCTGCGCCGCGGTGCCGGCGCGCCGAAAATCCGCGTGCGCTGAGGAGATGACCATGAATCCGCTGTTCCAACCCGTTCGCCTCGGCGATATCGAACTGGCCAACCGCGTGGTGATGGCGCCGATGACACGCAGCCGCGCCGCGGCCGACGGCATGCCGACCCTGGACATGGTCGAGTACTACGCCCAGCGCGCCAGCGCGGGCCTGATCGTCGCCGAGGGCACCGCGCCCTCGGCCGCAGGTCTGGGCTACTGCCGCACCCCGGGCATCTACAGCGCCGCGCAGATCGCCGCCTGGCGCGGCGTCACCCAGGCGGTACACGCCGCTGGCGGGCGCATCGTCCTGCAGCTGATGCACGTCGGCCGGGTCTCCAGCCATCACAACAAGCCGGCCGGCGCAGCGACCGTGGCGCCCTCGGCGCTGCGCGCGCGCACCCAACTGTTCAGCGACGCCGCCGGCATGGTCGACACCGACCAGCCCACGGAGCTGAGCACCGCCCAAGTCCGCGAGGTGATCGAGGAGTTCGCCCAGGCCGCGCGCAACGCCCGCGCCGCCGGCTTCGACGGCGTCGAGCTGCACTGCACCAGCGGCTACCTGCCGATGCAGTTCATGGCCGAGGGCAGCAACCAGCGCACCGACCAGTACGGCGGCAGCGTGGCGAACCGCGTGCGCTTCCCCGCCGAGGTGCTCGCCGCGATGGCCGAGGCCATCGGCCCCGGCCGGGTCGGCCTGCGCATCTGCCCCGGCAACCCCTACAACGACAGCGAGGACAGCGACCCGGCCGCCACCGCGGCGGCGCTGCTCGACGCCATCGCTCCGCTGGGCCTGGCCTACCTGCACGTGATGCGCTCGCCGGTCCCCGGCCTCGACGCCTTCGCCCTGGCCCGCGAGCACTTCCCCGGCGCGCTGATCCTCAACGACGGCTTCGACGGTCAGGCGGCGCGCCAGGCCATCGAGAGCGGGCAGGGTGC
This sequence comes from Pseudomonas sp., assembly GCA_035635035.1. Taxonomy (GTDB): domain Bacteria; phylum Pseudomonadota; class Gammaproteobacteria; order Pseudomonadales; family Pseudomonadaceae; genus Geopseudomonas. Next base: position 6,926 of record DASQBU010000119.1, on the reverse strand, counting down.
GGCGGTGTCCTTCGCCCGCCACTACATCGGCAATCCGGACCTGGCTGAGCGCTTGCGCGTCAATGCGCCGCTGGCCGGCTTCGACCGCGGCTCGCTGTACACCCCGGGGCCACGCGGCTACCTCGACTACCCACGCTGGCCGGTGCCGGCGCAGTAAGCCGCAGGCCCGCGAATCCATTCAAGGGGAATGACATGAACGATCGCATTGATGCGCAGACCGCGGCACAGCTCCACGCCGCCCCGGTGCCGCGCGAGGTGACCCAGGCGCGCCTCGACCGCCGCGCCGCGGCCAGCGCGCTGGTCAAGCCGCGCGACCTCTACACCATCGCCGACCGCCTCGAGGAGCAGGCGCTGCGCCATGCCGCGCAGACCATGCTGGTCTATGGCGAGGAACGCTACAGCTACGCCAAGGTGGACGCGCGCGCCAACCAGGTGGCGCACGCCGCCCTGGCCCGCGGCCTCAAGGCCGGCGACGTGTGCGCGCTGGCCCTGGAGAACCGCCCGGAGTTCTTCTTCGCCTGGTTCGGCCTGGTCAAGCTCGGCGTGGTGGTGGCGCCGCTGAACACCCACGTCAGCGGCAAGCCGCTGGCCCACGCCCTGGAGAGCATCGGCGCGAGCGCCGTGCTGGCCGGTGAGGAATGCCTGGCCAACTTCGCCGCCACCGAGGGCCGCCCGGACGTGCCGCTGTGGCTGGTGCCGGACGCCGAAAAGCCGGCGGCTGCCGAACTGCGCGCCCTGGCCGACGCCGGTTTTGCCGCCGAGGTGGCGGCCGCTTCGCGCCAGCCGCCGCCGCGCGCGCTGCGCGAGGGCATCAGCGCCGAGACGCCGAGCCTGCTGATCTTCACCTCCGGCACCACCGGCCTGCCCAAGGCGGCGCGCTACAGCCACATGCGCTGGATGAGCTCGGGCGACGTGATGGTGGAGACCCTCGAGGCCAGCCCGGCCGACGTCTTCTACTGCTGCCTGCCGCTGTACCACGGCGCCGCGGCCACCTCGGTGACCTCCACCGCACTCAAGGCCGGTGCGGCCATCGTGGTGCGCCGCCGCTTCAGCGTGCGCGAGTTCTGGAGCGACGTGCGCAGGAACGGCATCACCGTCTGCCAGTACATCGGCGAGATCTGCCGCTACCTGCTCAACCTGCCGGAAGACGAACGCGACCGCGAGCACAGCCTGCGCGCCATGCTCGGCGCCGGGCTCTCCCCGGAGTCCTGGCAGCGCTGGGTGGAGCGTTTCGGTCCGGTACAGATCTTCGAGGGCTGGGGCTCCACCGAGGCCAACACCAACCTGATCAACGTCGACAACCGCATCGGCTCCTGCGGCCGGGTGCCGTACTGGGAGAAGACCAACTTCCGCCTGGTGCGCTTCGACGTGGAAAGCGAGTCGCACCCGCGCGACGCCAACGGCTTCTACCTGCTGTGCCAGCCGGGCGAGGTCGGCGAGGCGATCGGCTACATCGTCGACCACCCGGACATCGGCGGCGGCCGCTTCGAGGGCTACACCTCGGTCGAGGCCACCGAGAAGAAGATCCTGCGCGACGTGTTCCAGAAGGGCGACGCCTACTGGAGCTCGGGCGATCTGCTGCGCTACGACGACGACGGCTACTTCTACTTCGTCGATCGCATCGGCGACACCTTCCGCTGGAAGAGCGAGAACGTCTCGACCCTGGAGGTGGCCGACGCCCTGGCCGACTATTCGGGTCTCGAGCTGATCAACATCTATGGCGTGCAGGTGCCGGGCCAGGAAGGCCGCGCCGGCATGGCCGCCGTGCTGATGCAGGAAGGCCGCGAGTTCGACCCGGACAGCTTCTACGCGCTGACCGAGGCGCGCCTGCCGCGCTACGCCGCGCCGGTGTTCGTGCGCGTCTCGAAGGCCGCCGACCTGACCAGCACCTTCAAGCTGCGCAAGGTCGACCTGCAGCGCCAGGGCTACGACCCGGCCGCCTTCGCCGACCCGCTGTACGTGCGCGACGACGGCGCCGGCACCTACCGGCCGTACTCGGCCGAGGTGCTGGCCGGCATCGGCCTGCGGCCGTTCGGTGAAGCCCATGACTGACCTCGACCACAACGGCCACGAGCTGAAGGCCGGCCTGCGCTACCCCTGGGTGGCGCCGCCGGCCGACGGGCAGACCCTGGAGGTGGCGCCCGGCGTGCTATGGCTGCGCATGCCGCTGCCGTTCGGCCTCGACCACATCAACCTCTACCTGCTGCGCCACGGCGACGGCTGGGTGGCGGTGGACAGCGGCCTCAACACCGCGCAGAGCCGCGCGGTGTGGGAGGAAGTGCTGGGCGGCGTGCTGGAAGGCCGGCCGCTGCTGGCGCTGATCTGCACCCACTTCCACTACGACCACAGCGGGTTGCTCGGCTGGCTGGCCGAGCGTTTCCACTGCCCGGTGTACATGACCCACGCCGAGTACCAGGCGATCCACGTCGCACCGCCGCAGGACGACGAGCCGGACTGGGCCTTCCACCAGTTCTACCGCCAGGCGGGCCTTGGCGCCGAGGATTCGGCGGCCTTCCTGCCGCTGGTGCGCAAGGCGCATTTCCGGCCCACGCCGCCGCCGGCCTTCCAGCGCCTGCGCGAGGGCCGCGTGCTGTCCATCGGCGGGCGGCGCTGGCAGGTGGTGGTCGGCCGCGGCCACTCGCCCGAGCACGCCTGCCTGTACTGCGCCGAGGACGGCCTGCTGATCTCCGGCGACCAGGTGCTGCCGCGCATCACCTCGACGGTCGGCGTCGCCGTCTACGAGCCGGACGGCGATCCGCTGCGCGACTGGCTGGACTCGCTCGCGCGCCTCGCCGAACTGCCCGACGGCGTGCTGGTGCTGCCGGCCCACGAGCGGCCGTTCCACGGCCTGCACACGCGGCTGACCCAGCTGCGCGAGCACCATCGCCGGCACCTCGAGCTGGTGCTGGAGCGCTGCGCGCAGCCGTGCACGGCGGCCGAGCTGATGGTCGAGCTGTTCCCGCGGCTGAAGAGCCGCTTCGACGAACTGATGGCCATCGCCGAAACGCTGGCCCACACGAACTACCTGATCACCGAGGGACTGCTGGTGCGCGAGACGGCGGCGGGCGTGTACCGCTACCGCCGCGCCTATCCCGAAGAGACGGTTGCCGGCCGGTCTAGTCCTTTTTGACGACGAAGTCTGGCAGGCAAAGCCTGGAAACTCGACGCGGCCGGTTGGCCGTCATTAGGAGAGAAGCAGCATGCACAATAACAACAAGCCACGTTGCAAGACTCTGGTAGCCCAGGGGTTCCCGCTGATGGGACTGGCCGCCGCGATCGCTCTGGCGAGCGGGGGCGTGCAGGCCGGGGAGACCATCGAATTCGCCAATGGCGTCTCCCTCGACTGGACCCTGACCGGCAGCTACGGCCTGGGCGTACGCACTGAGGGTCGGGCCAAGGCGCTGACCGACGGGCCGCTGACCCTCAACATGGATGACGGCGACCGCAACTTCGACAAGGGCAGCCTGGTCACCAACCGCCTCGGCGCGCTGGCCGAGCTGACCCTGCGCAAGGACGACTACGGCGCGGTGGTCCGCGCCAGCACCTTCTACGACGACGTCTACCACCGCGGCAACGACAACAATGCGCCGGACCGGGTGAACAAGTTCGGCGATTACGACGAATTCAGCAGTTACACCCGTTACTACAGCGGCGGACGCAGCCGCATCCTCGATGCCTACGTGTTCAGCGGCTGGCGCACCGATGGCGGGCAGAGCATCGACGTCAAGGCCGGCAAGCATGTGGTGTCCTGGGGCGAGAGCCTGATCTATCCGGGCGTCTCCGGTGCCCAGGCGCCGGTCGACGTGGTCAAGTCCGCGCTGCCGGGTATCGAGGCCAAGGAAGTGCTGCTGCCGGTGGGCCAGGTGTCCGGCCAGTGGAGCCTCAACGAGGCGTTCAGCCTGGGCGCCTACGTGCAGTACGAGTGGCGGGGCAACGAACTGGCGCCGGTGGGCAGCTACCTGTCCTACAGCGACGTCACCGGCCCAGGCCGCGAATTCCTGCGCTACGGCGGGATGAATATTCCCTATCTGGCGACCGACAAGCCGAGCGACGGCGGCCAGTGGGGCGTGCAGATGCGCTACCGGCCGACCAACGATCTGGAGTTGTCGCTGTTCCGCATCACCTACCACGACCGCAACCCGGCGGGCATCGAGATCAGCTTCCCGCCGAGCGGCCCGCTGGGCTACAAGATCGACTACTTCGAGGACATCCACCTCACCGGCGTGAGCTTCTCGACCAAGATCGGCGACACCCAGGTCGGCGGCGAGTGGTCGTACCGCGACGGCGCCCCGGTGCAGGTGCTGACCTCCGGCGGGCCCAAGGCGACCAAGGGCCAGGGCCAGCAGATGCAGCTGTCGTTCATGCGCATCCTCGGCGACCGCCCGTGGGCCAGCCAGACCACCTTCATGGGCGAGGTGGTCCACGTGCGGGTCGACAACGTGGACGACCTCAACGGTGCCGACGATTACACCTTCAAGACCTCGTCGGCCTGGAAGAGCAAGACCTCCACCGCCTACTCGCTGGTCGGCGTGTTCAACTACCCGGGCGTGTTCAGCGGCTGGGACCTGGACGTGCCGGTGCGTTTCTCCCAGGTCATCGAGGGCTCCACGCCGATGGCCGGCGCCATTTCCGGCGCCAAGGGCGACAGTCGCCTGACCGTCGGCACCACCTTCAAGTACCTGAGCAACCTGGAAGTGGCGCTGGCCTACAACGCCTTCCTCGGCGAGGCCGACCCGATCAAGCGCCCGCTGGCCGACCGGGACTACGCCACCCTGTCGATCAAGTACTCGCTGTAAGGGACGGGGCTGTAGGGGCGAATTCATTCGCCTGTCACTCCGGGGCCGGGCAGTCCGCTGCCCGGCCCACTCGATCAGGGCACCTGTAGGAGCGAATTCATTCGCCAGAATCCCCCGGCAAGGCGAATGAATTCGCCCCTACGGGATTGCCCGGCCTACTCGATTTGAACGATTCGCGCCGGACGCGACTGCCGCACAGTGGCTCCAGTCACGTCCTGCACCAGTGGAGACAACCATGGGACTCAAAGGCAACGCCGCCATCGTCGGGGCGGCCCAGTACAAACCGGAGAAGTACACCACCGCGCCGCGCATGTTCCACCTGGAGCAGGTGGCCGACCTCGCCGCGCGCGCGCTGGCCGACGCCGGTCTGCAAGCCTCGGATCTCGACGGCCTGGTGATCAACGGCCCGCAGTTCCACGAGGCCTCGGTGTTCGTCCCGGCGATGGCCGCCGAATACCTCGGCATGAAGCTCAACTTCGCCGAAGTGGTCGATCTCGGCGGCTGCACCTCGGTCGGCATGGTTTGGCGCGCCGCCGCGGCCATCGAACTGGGCCTGTGCCAGGCGGTGCTCTGCGTGCTGCCGGCGCGCATGGCGCCGTTCGGCCCCGACGAGGACCCCAGCTGGATGGCCCGCGCCATGCGCTTCGGCGGCCACAGCACCGCCTTCGGCGCGCCCGAGGCCGAGTTCGACCTGCCCTACGGGCACATGGGCCAGAACACCGGCTACGCGATGATCGCCCAGCGCTACGCCGCGCAGTACGGCTACGACGCCGAGGCGATGGCCAAGATCGCCGTGCAGCAGCGCTTCAACGCCCAGTTCAACCCCGACGCCATGTTCTTCGGCCAGCCGCTGACCACCGAGCAGGTGCTGGCCAGCAAGCTGGTCGCCGACCCGCTGCACGTGCTGGAGATCGTCATGCCGGTGGCCGGCGGCGCGGCGCTGATCGTCGCCTCCAAGGAAGTCGCCGCCCGTGCGCGCAACCGCGGCGCGGTGGTCACCGGATTCGGCGAGCATCTGGAATTCAAGTCGCCGTCCTACGCCGCCGACATGACCCGCACCCCGGTCGGCCCGGCCTCGGAGCGCGCCTTCGCCATGGCCGGCCTCAAGCCGAGCGACATGCATGCCGCGCAGATCTACGACTGCTACACCATCACCGTGCTGCTGACCCTCGAGGACGCCGGCTTCGCGCCCAAGGGCGAGGGCATGCGCTTCGTCCGCGAGCACGACCTGACCTGGCGCGGCGACTTCCCGATGAACACCCACGGCGGCCAGCTCAGCTTCGGCCAGGCCGGCTCGGCCGGCGGCATGTCGCAGGTCGTCGAGGCCTTCCACCAGATCGCCGGCCGCGCCGGCGACCGCCAGCTCGCCCGCTGCGACAACGTCTACGTCTCCGGTACCGGCGGCGTGATGAGCGAGCAGGGCGCACTGATTCTCCAGGGAGCATGAGCCAGATGTCGACCAACAAACCGATGCCCGCGCCGACGGAAATCTCGGCACCGTTCTGGGCCGCGCTCAAGGAGCAGCGCCTGAGCATCCCGCAGTGCCAGGCCTGCGGCCACTGGATCTTCTACCCGCGCCGCCACTGCGACCGCTGCTATTCCCACGACCTCAAATGGCAGGACGTTTCCGGCAGCGGCACGCTGTACAGCTTCACCGTGGCGCGCATCCCGACCCTGCCGGACTTCGCCGACGAGGCGCCGCAGAAGCTCGCCGTGGTCGAGCTGGACGAGGGCGTGCGGATCAACACCACCCTGGTCGGCCTCGCCGAGGACGAGATCAAGGTCGGCATGCGCCTCAAGCCGGTGTTCGACACCGTCGATGCCGAAGGCAGAACCCTGCTGCGCTTCACCGGCGTCGACAAGGATGTGGCCCCGCGCCGCTTCGACGAGCCCGAGGCGGTCGAGCAGGTCTAGGAGCAGGCACCGCGCCGGCAGATCCGCGTCGACGACGCCGAGGCCCTGCACGCGCTGGTCAGCGAGCAGTTCACCGCCTGGAGCAACCAGATCGTCGTCGACCAGGCGCTGATCGACGAGTTCGCCCGGCTGTCCGGCGACGACTACTGGATCCACACCGACCCGGAACGTGCGCGCAAGCAGGGCCCGTTCGGCAGCACCATCGCCCACGGCGCG
>DASQBU010000118.1:0-15049 GCA_035635035.1 Pseudomonas sp. | reverse complement strand
GAAAAAGCCGCGCTCGAGGGATACCAGCTCCAGGCTGACCCGGCTGCCGGGCACGCTGCTCTGCAGCTGCTCGTTGCTCTGCTGGATCGAGTCCCGCAACACCGCCTCCAGCTGCGTGCCGGTATACCAGGGTCCCAGTGCGCCCAGCACGCCGGCGGCCAGCAGTGCACTCAGGGCAACTCGTGTTCTTGTCATGTCAACTCTTCCTGAATTGAGTAATGAACGCCCCCTCGGGGCTCAACCGTGTTCTTGCGGGGGCGCCGGCTGGCGCTTGTGCGGCTGGCTGGCGATCCAGTCGCCAATCAGGCTGTAGGCCACGGCCAGCAGGGTCGGGCCGAGGAACAGGCCCATGAAGCCGAAGGCGAGGATACCGCCGCCCACGCCGAGCAGCACCACCACTAGCGGCAGGTTGCCGCCACGGCTGATCAGATAGGGCTTGAGCACGTTGTCCACGCCGCTGACCACCACGAAGCCCCAGATGCCGAGGAACACCCCCATGCCGTACTCGCCCTGCCAGAACAGCCAGGCGGTGGCCGGCCCCCAGACCAGCGGCGGGATCATGATGAAGCTGAAGGCGAAGGTCAGCAGGCCGAGGATCAGCGCCCCCGGCACGCCGGCGATGAGGAAGCCGACATAGGCGAGGATCGCCTGGGCCGCGGCGGTGCCGATCACGCCGTTGACCACGCGCTGCACGGTGCCGGCCACCAGCGCCACGTAGTAGTCGGCGCGCCCGCTCATCAGCCGCTCCAGCAGGCTGCGCGCGTACTCGGCCAGGCGCGGGCCGTCGCGATAGAAGAAGAACATCAGCACCAGGCTCAGTACCAGCTCGAGCAGGCCGCGGCCGAGCTGGGCGCTGCGCGCCAGCAGCCAGTTGCCGACCTCGCCCAGGTACGGCTTGAGCGCGGCGAACAGCGCGGTGCCCTGCTGGTCGATGGAGTTCCACAACTCCACCAGGCGGGCGCCGAACAGCGGCACGCGGGCCAGCCAGGCCGGCGGCGGCGGCAGGCCCTCGAGCTGCAGGCTCTTGAGCAGCTCCATGGCCGAGCGGATGTGGTCGGCCAGATTGAAGCCGAGCCAGACCAGCGGCCCGGCCACCAGCAGCATCCAGCCCAGGGTCAGCAGACCGGCGGCGACTGCAGTGCGCCCTCCCAGCAGGCGGCTCAGGCCGCGCATCAGCGGCCAGCTGGCGAAGGCCAGCACGGCGGACCAGAACAGCGCCGAGACGAACGGCGCCAGCACCCACAGGCAGGCGCCGAGCAGGGTCAGCATGAGGATCTGCATCAGCAGGCGGTCGTGTTCGATCATCGAGGCATCCGGGGAGGCAAGACGCCGGCCTCGGCCGGCGCAAGGAAAAGGCCCGGCGGCGCGCAGCGGCTCAACGCAGCCACTCCACGCGCAGGCCGGGGGTCGCGCTGGCCGCGCTGTCCAGGCGGTCGGCCCGGCTGCCGCGCTCGATCAGCGCCTGGCGCCAGGCCGGCGCGGCCTGCCCGTCGAGCCGCAGGCGCACGCCGGTGTCCAGGCGCAACACCTGGGCCAGCAGCGCCAGCCACGGGTCGGCGGGGACGGCCGGCAGCTGCGCCAGCTCCAGCACGCCGGCGTCCTTCAGCTGGCGCAGCAGGGTTTCCGCATTGGGCAGGCGCTCGCCGAGCGGTGCATTGGCCTCGAGCAGTTCGACGTGCAGATAGCCGCGCCGGCTGCCACGGGTGATCGCATACAGCGCCAGCAGGCTGTCCTGGTGCGGCGAAGCCAGTTGCAGCAGCAGGCAGGCCTGCTGCTCGTCCGGGCCGTACAGGCGCGCATTGCCGAACACGTTGTTGGCCCACAGGCTGCTCGCCCCGCACTCGCGCCCCTCGCACCAGTGCAGCACGCGCGCGCCCTGGGCCTGCAGCGCCGCCCGCGCCTGGGCGAAGGCCTCGGCGCTGGCGTGGCCTTCCGGCAGCTCGTAGGTCAGCGCGCGCAGGCGGCCGACCACGTCGATCTCGCCGTCCACCCGCAGGCGTCCGCCGATGCGGCGCAGCGCACCCTGCGGATAGAGGCGCTCGGCATTGTCTTCCTGGCGGTAGTCGACGATCTCGGCGCGGGGGAAGCGCGGCAGGATCTCCAGATCGCTGCTGCCCGGCACATCCGCGCCCGCGGCACTACCTGCCAGCAGCGCGGCGACCGTCAGAGCCGATCTCCAGCCCTTCATCGGCACGCCATCGTCAGCGCGGCGCGCAGGGGCAACCCGACCGGCCGGACCAGCGCCAGATCGCCACGGGAACGCGGGCAGGCACTGCGCCTCACTGCGCGGTACGGCTCGGTCATGCAGAATCTCCGTTCTGAAACCCGTTCAGCCTCGGCAGTTGCCCGGCGCAAGTCAAGGCACAGCGAACAGGGCTTTGAAACAGTCTGCAACGGCCGTGGCCCCCGCCTCGTCGTCGAGGTGCAGGTGGTGACCGCCGGGCAGGCGCTGCAGCGCGATCGGTAGGCTTTCGATCAGCGCCAGCCACTCGGCGCGCCGCACCGGCAGGCCGTCGTCGGCCAGCACCAGGCTGACCGGGCAGCGCAGCGCGCGGGCGAAGGCCTCGGCCTGGGCCGGACTCAGGCGCAGCGGCGAGGGCAGGGTCAGGCGCGGATCGGTGCGCCAGGTGTAGCCGCCCGCCTGCGGCGCCAGCCCGCGACTGGCGAGCAGCTCGGCGGCCTCGCGGCTGAGCGGATAGCCGCCGCGCAGACGGGCCTCCACCGCCCGCTCGACGCTGGCATACACCGGCTTGCGCTTGCCGGGCAGCGCCAGCTGGGCGGTCAGCGCTTCGCCGAGCTGGTGCGGCGCCAGCTCCGGCTCGTGGGTCAGCGGCAGCAGGCCATCGATCAGCGCCAGGCGCGCGACCCGCTCGGGCAGGGCCGCGGCCAGCAGCATCGAAACGATGGCGCCCAGCGAATGGCCGAGCAGCGAGAAACGCTGCCAGCCCAGCTGCTCGGCCACCAGCAGCACGTCCAGGGCGTAGTCCCACAGCTGGTAGCTGGCCCCGGCGGCGCGGTGGCCGGACAGCCCATGGCCGGCCAGGTCGAGGGCGACGATGCGCAGTCCGGGCAGCTTCGGCGCCAGGCGGGCGAAGCTCATCGCATTGTCCAGCCAGCCGTGCAGGGCCAGCACCGGCTGACCGTCCTCGGGACCATAGAGGTGCGCGGCCAGCTCGACATGCGGCAGGTTGAAACGGATTTCCTCGACACGGGCGATCATGCGCAGCTCAGTGCTCCGGCTGATGGTGCAACGCGCGCAGCGCCATCAGCCCGGCCAGCGCCATCTCGCCCTCGAGCAGGGCGAGGCTGGCGGTCTGCAGCGGCAGCGGGTCCTGCAGGTGCCCGTGCACCAGCAGCCCGGCCAGGGCGCCCAGCAACGGCTGGTGGCTGACCACCAGCAGGTTCTGCTCGGGGCGCCCAGCCAGCAGGCGCAGGGCTTCGCGCGGGTCGTCGTCCGGGGTGATGCCCTCGACGGTCAGCAGCGCCGGCTCGCGGCCGAGCGCCTCATGGACCAGCTCGGCGGTCTGCTGGGCACGCACGTAGGGGCTGACCAGGATCGCCTGCAGCGGCTCGCCGAGCAGATGGCCGGCGGCATGCAGGACCTCGCGACGGCCGTGGGCGGTCAGTTCGCGCAGGTGGTCGCCGGCGCGCACGTAGGGACCGGCCTGGCCGTGGCGCAGCAGCCACAGCCTCATGCCTTGGGCTCTGCGGGGGTGTCCGCCGCGGCATCCGGCTTGGCGTCCCCGGCGGCGGCAGGCTCCGCGCCGGCAACCTCGGGCGCGGCTTCGGCAGCCGGCTCGTCTTCGCCCTTGGCCTGTGGCTCGGCCGGCGTCGGGGCGCTCTCGGCGGCTGGCGCGACGCTGGCGGGCTGCGCCGCGGGGCTGGCCGGCGCAGCCGGCGACACCGGAGCCGTCGCCACAGCAGCGGCGCACACCGCCTCGGCGCCCTCGCCCTGCGGCTCGCGCGGGGTCGGCCAGTCGGCGAACGGCCAGGGCTTCTCGTCGCTGTGGAAGCTGGCGAAGCGGCCCATCTGCGCCAGGTACTGGCTCAGGCTGTCGCCGAAGTTCATCACGTCGACATTCGGCCTGCCGCTGAACACCCGGTAGGCCAGCTGCACCAGCACCGTTGCCAACAGCACCAGCTCGGCGACCCGCCAGACCAGCACGAACAGCGCGATCCACAGGATGCGCAGGATCAGGCCCTCACAATTGTGCTTGCAACCGGACATGCAACACGCTCCTTTTGTTTGTTCGGAATCTAGAAACCACTGGCGGAAATGAAGTCGACGTCGGTCTTCGGCTCGCCGGACATCAGCTGGCCGATGACCTGCTCGAGGGTCCGGCCTTCGAAAAGTATGGCATGCAGGCCGGCCACCAGCGGCATGTACACGCCCAGCTCATCGGCGCGGGCCTTGAGCACGCGGATGGTGTTGACCCCCTCGGCCACCTCGCCGAGGCGCGTCACGGCGTCCTCCAGGCTCAGCCCCTGGCCGAGGGCGAAGCCGACCTGGTAGTTGCGGCTCTTCGGCGAGGAGCAGGTGACGATCAGATCGCCCACCCCGGCCAGGCCGAGGAAGGTCATCGGGTTGGCGCCCATGTGCACGGCGAAACGGGTCATCTCGGCCAGCGCGCGGGTGATCAGCATGCTCTTGGTGTTCTCGCCCATGCCCAGCGCGGCGGCCATGCCGGACATGATGGCGTAGACGTTCTTCAGCGCGCCGCCCAGCTCGACGCCGAAACGGTCGCGGCTGGCGTAGACGCGGAAGGTGCGCCCGTGCAGCACCTGTTGCACGCGCCGGCACAGCTCCTCGTCCTCGCTGGCGACCACCGTGGCGGTCAGCGCGTGCTCGGCGATCTCGCGCGCCAGGTTCGGCCCGGAGATCACCCCGATGCGCGCCTGCGGGGCGATCTCCTCGAGGATCTGGCTCATCAGCTTGAAGGTCTGCGCCTCGATGCCCTTGGTGGTGCTGACCAGCAGCTTGCCGGCCAGCAGGTCGGCCACCGGCTGCAGCGCACTGCGCAGGGCCGAGGACGGCAGCACGACGAACACCAGCTCGCTGGCCTGCAGGGTGGCGCGCAGGTCGGTCACCGGCTCGACCGCCGGGTGCACCTTGATGCCCTGCAGGTGGCGCGGGTTTTCCCGATTGACGCGGATCGCCTCGGCCTGCGCCGGGTCGCGCATCCACAGGCGCACGGAGCGGCCGTTCTCCGCCAGCAGGTTGGCCAGCGCGGTGCCGAAGCTGCCGCCGCCGAGCACGGCAATGGGTTGCTGCTCAGTCATGATGAATCCGTATCGAACCGCCCAGGCGGCAATCGCTGCATTATACGACCCGCCCGCCGCCCGGCCAGCACAGCGTGATGCCGCGCGCTGGCAAAACGTCGCGCCTCGGTTACCATGCGCGCCCTCACATCGACACCAACAAGGGGATGCTGCCATGGCAGGCTGCATACGTACCTCACTGGCGCTGCTGGCCGGCACGCTGGTGGCCGGCGAGGCGGCGGCGACCGAAGACCTGTTCGCCGCGGCACCGGACATGCCCGAAGTGCTCACCGCCACCCGCCTGCACCAGGCGCCGGCCGCGGTGCCGGGCAGCATGAGCGTCCTCGACCGCGAGCTGATCGCGGCCAGCGGCGCCCGCGACCTGGCGGAGCTGCTGCGCCTGGTGCCCGGCATGCTGGTGGTGCCGCAGAACGGCAACACCACCACGGTCAACTACCACGGCAGCAACGCCAACCAGGCCCGCCGCCTGCAAGTGCTGGTGGACGGCCGCTCGGTGTACCGCGCCGGCTTCGCCCAGGTCGACTGGGGCGACATCCCGGTGGCCATCGAGGACATCGAGCGCATCGAGGTGTTCCGCGGTCCCAACACGGTCAGCTACGGCGCCAACGCGCTGATGGCGGTGATCAACATCCTCACCCGCTCCCCGCACGACAGCCACGGCACCCGCCTGAAAGTCACCCGCGGCCAGCGTGGCATCGACGACTGGTACGCCAGCCAGGGCCTCGGCTGGGGCGACGGGGACCTGCGCCTGTCGCTGTCCGGCCTGGAGGACGACGGCTTCGACCATCGCGCCGACGGCAGCGACTTCCGCGACGGCCGGCGCCTCAGCCGGCTCAACCTGCGCCTGAACCAGGAGCTGGCCGCCAATCAGTCGCTCGACTGGCAGCTGGCGCTCAAGGAAGGCAGCAACCAGAACCGCAACCACTACCAGCCGGTCCTGCCGATCGCCGCCCAGCCGTGGGAGCAGGATGGCAACTCGGACACCCGGGCCCGCGACTTCGCCAGCAGCCTGCGCTGGAATATCGACCTGGATGCCAAGCACAGCCTGTACGTGCAGGGCAACCTGCAGCAGTGGGAGCGCCTGCGCCAGTGGCGCGCCTGCGAAGCCTCGGTGGCGTTCAGCCCCCAGTTGCGCGCGCTCTGGGACTCCTCGCCGGACTACGTCGAGGCCCTGAGCCAGAACATCGCGCAGGGCAAGTTCAAGCCCCCGGCCGGCACTGACGCACAGGTCACCCTGGCCAAGCAGTTCCTGCAGCAGGCCGGCGCCAGCCTCGACCGCTCCACCGGCACCCTGGCGCACAGCTGCGGCCTGATCAACGAGGACGTGCGCGAGAACCGCTTCGATATCGAGGTGCAGGACACCTTCAGCCTGTCCGACGACCTGCGCCTGGTCAGCGGCCTGGCCTACAAGCACGACGAGGCCGACTCCGATGTCTACCTGAACGGCAAGAACAGCCGGGACACCTGGAGCCTGTTCAGCCAGTTCGAGTGGCACATCGACCAGCACTGGCTGCTGCAGGGCGGCGCCATGTTCGAGGACAACAACTCGGTCGGCAGCTCGCTGTCGCCGCGCATCGCCCTCAACTACCTGATCACCCCGGCCCACGGCCTGCGCGCGGTGTACTCGGAGGCCGTGCGCTCGCCGGACATGTTCGAGAACGACGCCAGCTGGCAGTATCGCGTCAGCGACCTGCGCCCGGCCGCCCTCGGCCAGAGCGAGGCGCGGTACTTCGCCAGCGCCCATGGCCCTGGCAATCTCGAGCAGGAGCGCATGCGCTCCCGCGAGCTGGGCTACCATGGCCGCTTCGCCGAGGTCGGTCTCGAACTCGACGTCAAGCTGTTCTACGACGAGATCACCAACCTGATCAGCGAGCCGCTCAAGGTCTACGATTTCGCCCCGACCAACGGCAACTTCCTGCGCCTGGAGGGGGTCGAAACCGAGCTGGACTGGCGAGCGACCCTGCATGACCGCCTGCGCCTGACCCACGCCTATGTCGAGTTCGACGCCAGCCACCGCATCGACCAGAACCTGACCCCGCGCCACAGCGGCTCGCTGGGCTGGCTGCACGACTGGGGTCACGACTGGTCGAGCAGCCTGTTCTACTATGGCGCCGACGCCCTCAACCAATACCGCTTCGAACGCGTCGACCTGCGCGTGGCCAAGCGTCTGCACATCGGTCGCGCCCAGATGGAACTGGCCGGCGTGATGCAGCAGCGCCTGGACGACGAACCGCTCGGCTGGACGAACAACCGCTACGACGAGCGCCAGGTGTTCTGGTTCTCCACGCAACTCGAGTTCTGACCCATGCCGAAGCACTCAGGGATGAGTATTCTGCACCACCTCGCCTTCCTGGCCTGTCTGCTGCCCGCGCTGCTCGCCTGGCTGCCGGCGGCCAGGGCGGGCGAGATCATCCTGGCCGCCAGCAACGACTCGCCGGCCCTGCGCCAGTTCGTCGCCGACCTGGCCGCCCGCCGGCCGGCGGACCAGGTGCGCTTCGTCGCCGCCCGCGACCTGTCCACCCCTGCCGCCCTGCCCGCCGACAGTCGCCTGGTCCTGTTCGGCGCCGATGCCCTGGACTGGCGCCTGAGCGCGGCGGACGGGCCGCCGACCCTGCTGCTGCAGATCAGCCGGGTCCAGGCCTTCCAGCGCCTGCACGGCCGCCGCCCGCCGCTCCTGACCCTGCTGTGGAACGATCCGCCGCCGGAGCGCCAATTGCGCCTGATCCGCCAACTGCTGCCGCAGGCCCAGCGGGTCGGTGTGCTGTACAGCGAACACAGCCGCTTCCTGATCGACGAGCTGCGCCCGCTCGCCACGGCCCAGGGACTGGAGATCCATGCCGGGCTCTGGCCGGACACCAACGACAGCCGCCCGCTCAACCGCCTGCTCGACGAAAGCGACGTGCTGCTCGGCCTGGATGACCCGGCGCTGCTCAACCCGCAGACCATCAAGAGCGTGCTGCTGGCCAGCTACGGGCGCAAACAGGCGCTGATCGGACCGACCGCGGCCTTCGTCCGCGCCGGCAGCCTGAGCAGCAGCTACAGCGACCAGCACGACTGGCTGGACAGCCTCGACCGCCTGCTGTCGCTACCGCCGCAGCAATGGCCGCGGGCCGCCTATCCGCACGACTTCAAGGTACTCAGCAACCCACAGGTCGCCCGCTCGCTGGGCATCGAGCTGACCGACGACCTCGCGCAGGCCGAGCGGCTGCGCCAATGGGAGAGCGGCAAATGATGATGCGTTGGACAAAGAGCGACATCCGCAGCCGTACCCTGGCCATCAGCCTCGGCCCGGCGCTGCTGCTGACCCTGCTGCTGACCGGCTACTTCACCTCCACCCGCCTGCAGGACCTGCGCGAGGAGCTGGTCCAGACCGGCCAGCAGATCGCCAACCAGCTGGCCCCCGCCGCCGAATACGGGGTCATTTCCGGCAACACGCCGATCCTCGAAGGCCTGCTGCACGCCAGCCTGAACACGCCGCACGTGCGCTTCATCGAGGTGCACGACATCGAGGGGCAGCTGCTCGCCTATGCCGAGCAGGCCAACGCCGCGCAGGACAGCAAGGTCGAAGTGTTCAAGGCGCCGATCCGGCGCCAGACCATCGCCGTCGACGACCCCTTCCAGTTCAGCCCGGCCCGGCCGCAACCCGCCAGCGACGAAAACGCCCTGGGCATGGTGGTGGTCGGCATGACCGACGAGGCCTTCAGCCGGCGCCAGCAACAGATCCTCCTGCGCGCCGCCAGCCTGGCCCTGCTGGCCCTGATCCTGACCTTGCTGCTGGCCTATCGCCTGGCGCGCAGCCTGTCCCAGCCGATCCGCGCCATGGACCGGGCGGTGCAGGCCATCCAGAAGGGCGAGTACCACAGCGAGCTGCCGAGCACCGATGACAGCGAACTGGGCGAGCTGGCGCGCCACATCAACCGCCTGGCCAGCGCACTGGAGCAGGCGCAGCAGGAGCAGCAGCGCAGCATCACCCAACTGGTCGCCGCCCGCGAGGAGGCCGAGCGGGCCAACCGCGCCAAGTCGGACTTCCTGGCCATGATGAGCCATGAGCTGCGCACGCCGATGAACGGCGTGCTGGGCATGCTGCAACTGCTGGAAACCACCGAGCAGAGCAGCGAGCAGGTCGAATACACCACGCTGGCCACCGAATCCACCGAGCACCTGCTCAAGGTGATCAACGACATCCTCGACTTCTCGCGCATCGAGCGCGGCTCGCTGGCCCTGGAGAACATCCCGTTCCGCCTGCTGGAGCTGATCGCCGGCTCGGTGCAGGCCTTCCGCCACAGCGCCCAGCAACGCGGCCTGCAGTTGCAGGTGGAGATCCAGCCGGGCCTGGAAAACATCGAGGTACGCGGCGACCCGACCCGTCTGCGGCAGATCCTGGTCAACCTGCTCGGCAATGCCATGAAGTTCACCGAGGAAGGCTGCATCACCGTCACCACCCACTGGCACATCCAGGACGCGCAGACGCTGTGGCTGAGCTGTGCGGTCAGCGACACCGGCATCGGCATCCCCGCCGACCGGCTGCAGCACATGTTCGACGCCTTCGAGCAGGCCGACACCTCCACCTCGCGCCGCTACGGCGGCACCGGCCTCGGCCTGTCCATCGCCCGCACCCTGGCCCAGCGCATGGGCGGCCACCTGCTGGCCGAGAGCACGGTCGGCCAGGGCTCGATCTTCACCCTGGAAATCCCCCTGCCCTGGCGCGAGGGGCGCACCGAGGAGCAGGCGATCCTCGTCGACGAGCCGCCCCCGGGGGCGGACCAGGCGGTACTGCTGGTGGAGGACAACCCGGTCAACCAGACGGTGATCGAGGCCATGCTGCGCAGCCTGGGCTACCAGGTGCAGCTGGTCAGCGACGGGGCGCAGGCCCTGCAGGCGGTGCGCGAAAAACCCTACGGAGCGATCCTCATGGACTGCCGCCTGCCCGGCCTGGACGGCTACGCCGCCTCCCGGCAGATTCGCGCCGGCGAAGGGCCGAACCAGGGCACGCCGATCATCGCGCTGACCGCCAACGCCCTGCCCGGCGACCGCGAAACCTGCCTCGCCGCGGGGATGAACGACTACCTGGCCAAGCCGTTCAAACGCTCCGATCTGCGCCGCACCCTGCAACGCTGGATGGGGTCAAGACCATAGATGAGTGGCGCGGCGGCGTGAAATACGGCACGCTTGCACATCCGCACAGTCGTGGCTGCCGGCATTCGTCACAGAATGACCCGCGCCGCGCTGTGACTTTCATCAACAGACCATAGTCTATGACTAGGTCGCAGCCACGCCTCCAGCACACGCAGCGCGCGGCCGGAAAAGATATGCCCCCCTGTAGTACAGGGATCGTCGAGGAGCTCGCATGACCAAACAAAACGCCTTCACCCAGGAAGAACTGCTGAGCTGCAGTCGCGGTGAACTGTTCGGCCCGGGTAACGCGCAACTGCCCGCCCCCAACATGCTGATGATCGACCGCATCGTTCACATCAGCGAACACGGCGGCAAGTATGGCAAAGGCGAGATCGTGGCCGAGCTCGACATCAACCCCGACCTGTGGTTCTTCGGCTGCCACTTCATCGGCGATCCGGTGATGCCCGGCTGCCTGGGCCTCGACGCCATGTGGCAACTGGTCGGCTTCTACCTCGGCTGGCAGGGCAACCCCGGCCGCGGCCGTGCCCTGGGTTCGGGCGAGGTGAAATTCTTCGGCCAGGTCTTGCCGACCGCCAAGAAAGTCACCTACAACATCCATATCAAGCGCACCATCAACCGCTCGCTGGTCCTGGCCATCGCCGATGGCACCGTCAGCGTCGATGGCCGCGAGATCTACAGCGCCGAAGGCCTGCGCGTCGGCCTGTTCACTTCCACCGATAGTTTTTAAGGGTTACCCGCATGCGTCGCGTCGTGATCACCGGGATGGGCATCGTGTCCTGCCTGGGCAATGACAAAGAGACCGTTTCCGCCAGCCTGCGCGCCAGCCGCCCGGGCATTCGCTTCAACCAGTCCTATGCGGACGTGGGCCTGCGCAGCCAGGTTTCCGGCTCGGTCGACCTCGACCTCGAAGCGCTGATCGACCGCAAGGTGTTCCGCTTCATGGGTAATGCCGCCGCCTACGCCTACCTGGCCATGGAACAGGCGATCAAGGATGCCGGCCTGACCCAGGAGCAGATCTCCAACCCGCGCGTCGGCCTGATCGCCGGCTCCGGTGGCGCCTCCACCATCAACCAGATGGAAGCCATCGACACCCTGCGCGACAAGGGCGTCAAGCGCATCGGCCCGTACCGCGTGCCGCGCACCATGAGCAGCACCGTGTCGGCCTGCCTGGCCACCCCGTTCCAGATCAAGGGCGTGAACTACTCCATCGCCTCGGCCTGCGCCACCAGCGCGCACTGCATCGGCCACGCCATGGAACAGATCCAGATGGGCAAGCAGGACATGGTCTTCGCCGGCGGCGGCGAGGAAGAGCACTGGAGCCAGAGCTGCCTGTTCGACGCCATGGGCGCGCTGTCCACCCAGTACAACGCCACCCCGGAAAAGGCCTCGCGCGCCTACGACGCCAAGCGTGACGGCTTCGTCATCGCCGGCGGCGGCGGCATGGTGGTGGTCGAGGAGCTCGAGCACGCCCTGGCCCGCGGCGCCAAGATCTACGCCGAGATCGTCGGCTACGGCGCCACCTCCGACGGCTACGACATGGTCGCGCCGAGCGGCGAAGGCGCCATCCGCTGCATGCAGCAGGCGCTGGCCACCGTCGACACCCCGATCGACTACCTCAACACCCACGGCACCTCGACCCCGGTCGGCGACGTGGCGGAAGCCAAGGCCGTGCGCGCCGTGTTCGGCGACAAGGCCCCGGCCATCAGCTCGACCAAGAGCCTGTCCGGCCACTCGCTGGGCGCCGCCGGCGTGCACGAGACGATCTACAGCCTGCTGATGATGGAAGGCAACTTCATCGCCGGCTCGGCCAACATCGAGGAGATCGACCCGGAAGTGGCCGACCTGCCGATCGTCACCCAGACCCGCGAGAACGTCACCCTGAACACCGTGATGAGCAACAGCTTCGGCTTCGGCGGCACCAACGCCACCCTGGTGCTGAAGCGCTGGTCCGGCAAGTAAGTCGTCGATCTCTCGGCACTGCGCAACGGCACCTTCGGGTGCCGTTGTCGTTTCTGCCGTCTCCGTTCAGCCACGCCGTTCCCACTGCGACAGTCCGTGTCTGGCGCTCTCATACCCCTTGGGGTATACAGGAACAAAGCCCGGCGGCTGCAGCTACGCTGAGAGCGTAGGCAACCGCTCCCCCGCAAAGGAGAAATGCAGATGCAATGCAACGTTGGCAAGACGGACAAGACCCTGCGCATCATCGCCGGCCTGGTCCTGCTGGTCCTCGGCGCCGCCGGGGTGATCGGCTGGTGGGGCCTGATCGGCCTGGTGCCGCTGGCCACCGGGCTGATGAACTGGTGCCCGGCCTACGCCTTGCTGGGCATCAAGACCTGCAAGAAGGACCAGTGACATGACGCTGAAGACCCTGCGCGCCAGCGGCAGTCTCGACCACGCCTTCGGCATCGCGGTGGAGGCCGGCAACCATGTCATCCGCATGGACCAGCCGAAGAACGCCGCCGGCCAGGACCTCGGCCCGACGCCGCTGGAGCTGATCCTCGCCGCGCTGGCCGGCTGCTTCGGCACCATCGGCCGCTTCGTCGCCCACCAGCGCAAGTTCGAGCTGCGCGGCATGCACTTCGAGATCGAGGGCGACTACGACCCGGACGGCCTGCTCGGCCGGCGCGACGACGTGCGCCCCGGCTTCCAGGCGCTGCGGGTGAAGGTCGACCTCGACGCCGACCTCAGCCGCGAGGAGAAGCAGGCGGTGCTCGCGGAAATCGAGCGGCGCTGCCCGCTGGCCGACAACCTGCTCCACGGTACCCGCCTGGAAAGCACGCTGGCCTGAACGGCCCCGGAAACGACAAGACCCGAAGCGCTCGCCTCGGGTCTTGTCGTTCAGGCTGCAAGAATCGGCGCACCGCGAAGGGCTGCCCGCCCCGCCGCACTACCCGCCGCGCAGCAGCTCAGTACTGACAGTGGCGTCAGGCCACCCATACTCCCGCCGCACACACCGCAGCGCCATCGGCAGTGGCCCTGCCCCGCAATGACCCCGCGTTGTCTTGCCCTCTGACAAAACCGCTTCATCGGACACAGGCTATCCTGCACAGACAGAGCATGGGCGCAGCGGGGTGCGGGATGGACAAGAAGTTTCAATGGAACGCCTGGTATTTCCTGCTGGCCTTCAGCCTGCTGCTGATGTTCCAGGGCTGGTGGAGCGATCGGCAGGCGGTCGAGCCGATCGCCTACAGCGAATTCCTCACCCTGCTCAAGGAAGGCAAGCTGGAGGAAATCAGCGTCGACAACCAGCAGATCCGCGGCAAGCTGCTGGAGCCGATCAAGGGCCGCACGCACTTCGTCACCAACCGCGTCGATCCGGCGCTGGCCGAGGAGCTGGCCGCCTCCGGGGCCAAGTTCAGCGCGGTGCGTGAGAACACCGTGCTCGGCAACCTGCTGTCCTGGCTGCTGCCGCTGGTGCTGATCTTCGGCTTCTGGAGCTTCCTGTTCCGCCGCCTGACCGACAAGCAGGGGCTCGGCGGGCTGGTCAGCGTCGGCAAGTCGAAGGCCAAGGTCTACGTGGAGCGCGATACCGGGGTGACCTTCGCCGATGTCGCCGGCATCGACGAGGCCAAGGCCGAGCTGGAGGAGATCGTCTCCTTCCTCAAGGACCAGCCCAAGTACAGCCGCCTCGGCGCGCGTATTCCCAAGGGCATCCTGCTGGTCGGCCCGCCCGGCACCGGCAAGACCCTGGTGGCCAAGGCGGTGGCCGGCGAGGCCGGGGTGCCGTTCTTCTCCATCTCCGGCTCGGAGTTCGTCGAGATGTTCGTCGGCGTCGGCGCCGCGCGGGTGCGCGACCTGTTCGAGCAGGCGCGCAGGGCGGCGCCGTGCATCATCTTCATCGACGAACTGGACGCCCTGGGCAAGATGCGCGGGGTCGGCGCCTTCGGCGGCAACGACGAGAAGGAGCAGACCCTCAACCAGCTGCTCGCCGAACTGGACGGCTTCGACCCGCGCGAGGGCGTGGTCCTGCTGGCCGCCACCAACCGTCCGGAAGTGCTCGACCCGGCGCTGCTGCGCGCCGGCCGCTTCGACCGCCAGATCGTCGTCGACCGCCCGGATCGCAAGGGCCGCGTGGCCATCCTCAAGGTGCACATCAAGCGCGTCCAGGTCGCCGCGGAGGTCGATCTGGACCAGATCGCCGGCATCACGCCCGGCTTCACCGGCGCTGACCTGGCCAACCTGATCAACGAGGCCGCCATCCTCGCCACCCGCCGCGGCGCCGAGCGGGTCGACATGGACGACTTCACCCGGGCAGTGGAGCGCATCGTCGCCGGTGCCGAGCGACGGGGCCGCCTGCTGCAGCCACACGAGCGTGAGGTGGTGGCCTACCACGAGATGGGCCACGCGCTGGTCGCCAGCTCCCTGCCGGGCATGGACCCGGTGCACAAGGTGTCGATCATCCCCCGCTCCATCGGCGCCCTCGGCTACACCCTGCAGCGGCCGACCGACGACCGCTTCCTGATCACCTTCAACGAACTGAAGGACCGCATGGTGGTGCTGCTCGCCGGACGCGCCGCCGAGCAGCTGCTGTTCGGCGAGATTTCCACCGGCGCCGCCGACGACCTGGCCAAGGTCACCGACATCGCCCGGCAGATCGTCACCCGCTTCGGCATGAGCGCCGATGTGGGCCAGG
>DASQBU010000117.1:0-8691 GCA_035635035.1 Pseudomonas sp. | reverse complement strand
GTGATCAGCCTGCTGATGCTCGGCGTTGCTGCCGTGATCATGCTGGCCGTGCGCCTGGGCCTGCAGCGCGTGGTGGTGCAGCCGCTGGGGCAGGCCGTCGCCCACCTGCAGCGCCTGGCCAAGGCGGACCTCTCGCAGTCGGTCAACGTGACCAGCCAGAACGAAGTGGGCCAGCTGCTGGCGGCCATGCGTGACATGCAGGACAGCCTGACCAACATCGTCGCCAGCGTGCGCGATGGCAGCG
Source organism: Pseudomonas sp. (assembly GCA_035635035.1). Taxonomy (GTDB): domain Bacteria; phylum Pseudomonadota; class Gammaproteobacteria; order Pseudomonadales; family Pseudomonadaceae; genus Geopseudomonas. Next base: position 8,447 of record DASQBU010000117.1, on the reverse strand, counting down.
GCTCGATCCTGGTCGGCGCCCAGCAGATCGCTACCGGCAACGCCGACCTGTCCTCGCGTACCGAGCAGCAGGCTGCCGCGCTGGAGGAGACTGCCGCCAGCATGGAGCAACTGACCGCCACCGTGAAGCAGAACGCCGACAACGCCCGTCAGGCCAGCACCCTGGCCAACGATGCTTCGCATACCGCCGGCGAAGGCCGCGAAGTGGTCGGCCGCGTGGTGCAGACCATGCAGGAAATCACCGATAGCTCGCAGCAGATCGCCAGCATCATCGGCGTGATCGACTCCATCGCCTTCCAGACCAACATCCTGGCGCTGAACGCTTCGGTGGAGGCGGCGCGTGCCGGTGAGCAGGGTCGCGGCTTCGCCGTGGTGGCTGGCGAGGTGCGCAGTCTGGCCAGCCGCAGCGCCGACGCCGCTCGCGAGATCAAGGCGCTGATCGAGGACTCCTCGCGTCGCGTCAAGGATGGTTCGCAACTGGTCGATCAGGCCGGCAAGACCATCGGTGACGTGGTCAACGCCGTGCGCCGGGTGACCGACATCATCGACGAGATCTCCGCCGCGTCCCAGGAGCAGAGCGCCGGCATCGCCCAGGTCAACACCGCCATCGCCCAGATGGACGAGGTGACCCAGCAGAACGCTGCGCTGGTGCAGGAATCGGCTGCCGCTTCGGCGTCGCTGGCCGATCAGGCGCACAGCCTGGAGCAGGCGGTGGTAGTTTTCCGCCTGGCCGGCGAGCAGGCCCGTGCCGCGCGCCCGGCGCCGCGCGCCGAGAGTGCCGCGCCGCTCAAGCGTCCGCAGTTGTCGGCCGAGCCGGCACGCAAGACGGCCGCTGCCGAGGAGCAGTGGGAGTCGTTCTGAGCGGCTTTCCGTTCCGACCCAATTGACCATGGGGGCGCCTGTGCGCCCCCTCTGGCGTGCCCTGCGGGGCTGCCGAACGTGCAACTGCCATCGAGATCGAGAGGATACAAATGGCCGACAAGAACATGAGCATGCTGGTGGTAGATGACTTTCCGACCATGCGTCGGATCGTGCGGAGTCTGCTCAAGGAGCTGGGTTTCTCCAACGTGGAGGAAGCCGAAGACGGCCAGGATGCCCTGAACAAGCTGCGTGCGGGCAACTTCGAGTTCGTCGTGTCCGACTGGAACATGCCCAACCTTGATGGTCTGGAAATGCTCAAGCAGATTCGTGCCGACGACAAGCTCAAGCACCTGCCGGTGCTGATGGTGACCGCCGAGGCCAAGAAGGAGAACATCATCGCGGCCGCCCAGGCCGGTGCCAACGGCTACGTGGTCAAGCCCTTCACTGCGGCGATTCTGGAAGAGAAGCTCAACAAGATTTTCGAAAAGCTGGGCAAATAACCAACGCCCCAAGGAGACAGGCTAATGAGCGGTGACGCGCAGAAAGCTGCGAGCAACTGGGGCACTGACCCGGAAAATTTGATCCAGCGCATCGGTCAACTGACCCGCATGCTGCGTGAAAGCATGCGCGAGCTCGGTCTGGACAAGGAGATCGAGAAGGCCGCCCAGGCCATACCCGATGCCCGCGACCGGCTGACCTATGTGGCGACGATGACCGAGCAGGCTGCCGAGCGTGCGCTCAATGCGATCGATCGCGCCAAGCCGCCGCAGGAAATCCTGGAGAAGGGCGCCAAGGAGCTGGATGCCCGCTGGCAGGCCTGGTTCGCCAACCCCATCGAGCTGGCCGAGGCGCGCGAGCTGGTCAACGACACCCGCGCCTACCTGGGCGACGTGCCGAAGCAGACCCAGACCACCCAGCGCGAGCTGCTGGAAATCCTCATGGCGCAGGACTTCCAGGATCTCACCGGCCAGGTCATCAAGAAGATGAACGAGGTCATTCGCGAGATCGAGCACCAGTTGGTCCAGGTGCTGATCGACAGTGTGCCCGATGGCAGCGAGGCCGCCCTGCTCAAGCGACTGGCCGAATCCGAGTGGGAAGAGCCGGAGAAGAAGAATTCGCTGCTCAACGGCCCGCAGATCAAACCCGCCGAAGGCGGTGGAGACGTGGTGGCCAACCAGGATCAGGTCGACGATCTGCTCGATCAGCTCGGCTTCTGATCCGCAGTATCCTGCTCCGCGAACCGCGCCCCCTGTGGGGCGCGGTTTTTTCGTTAGGGCGGGAATAAGCCCCCGCATCCGCGTGTTTTTCGCCGATTGAGGCGACAGCCGCCGACGCACAATGCCACGCTTAACCATGAGTCGCCGAAGGCGCGCATCCGGCCATGGCTGACGAAAGCGATCTGGAAAAGACCGAAGCAGCGACACCCAGGCGACTGGAAAAGGCCCGCGAAGAAGGGCAGGTCGCCCGTTCCCGTGAATTGAGCACTTTCCTGCTGCTGCTGGCCGGCGTCGGTGGCCTGTGGGTGCTCGGCGGCATGCTGTACGACCAGCTCGGCATGGTCATGGAGCAGGCCTTCCAGTTCGATCGCGCGCTGGCTTTCGATCCGCTGCGCATGCTCGCCCACGTCCTTGACCTCGGCCGGCGCAGCCTGATCACGCTGATGCCGCTGATGATCCTGCTGATGGTGACCGCGCTGGCCGCGCCGATGCTGCTCGGCGGCTGGTTGTTCAGCAGCAAGGCGTTGCTGCCGCAGTTCTCCCGGCTCAATCCGCTGCAGGGGCTGCAGCGGTTGCTGTCCACCCACGCGCTCGCCGAGCTGGCCAAGGCGCTGGCCAAGTCGTTGTTGATCGGTACGGTGGCGGTGAAGTTCATCTCCGGGCATGCCGGTGAGATGATGGCGCTGATGGGCCAGCCGCTGCAGCAGGCGCTGGCCAATCTGGTGCACCTGGCCGCCAAGGCCTGCGCGCAGATCGTCTTCACCCTGGTGCTGGTGATCGGTATCGACGTGCCGTACCAGCTGTGGAGCCACGCCCGCAAGCTGCGCATGAGCAAGGAGGACCTGCGCCAGGAGCACAAGGAGTCGGAGGGCGATCCGCACGTCAAGGGGCGCATCCGTTCGCAGCAGCAGGCGGTGGCGCGCCGGCGGATGATGAGCAAGGTGCCGACCGCCGACGTGATCGTCACCAACCCGACCCACTATGCGGTGGCCCTGGCCTACGAAGAGGGCAGCATGGGGGCGCCGCGGGTGGTGGCCAAGGGTACCGAGCAGGTGGCCCAACGCATCCGCGAGCTGGGCCAGGAGCACCGCGTGCCGCTGCTGGAGGCGCCGCCGCTGGCGCGCGCCCTGTATTTCCACGTGGATCTCGACAAGGAGGTCCCGTCCGAACTGTACACCGCCGTGGCCGAGGTAATGGCCTGGGCCTATCGTCTCAAGCGCGTGCGGGTGGAAGGTGGCGAGATGCCGCCCACCCCGCACGATCTGCCGGTACCGGCCGGGTTCGCTGAACCGGGTCGCCGGCGCAAGTCCGAGGAGTCGCAATGAACGCACTGACCGCCTGGCTGGGCCGCGCGGGGTTGGGCGCCAACGGCCAGGCCAAGCTGCTGGCCGGCCCGCTGCTGATCATCATCATCCTGTCGATGATGATCCTGCCGCTGCCACCGTTCGCGCTCGACCTGTTCTTCACCTTCAACATCGCGCTGTCGATCATGGTGTTGCTGGTCAGCATGTTCACCCAGAAGCCGCTGGATTTCGCCGCCTTCCCGGCGATCCTGCTGTTCACCACCCTGCTGCGCCTGTCGCTGAACGTGGCGTCGACCCGCGTGGTGCTGATCCATGGTCACGAGGGTGGCGATGCGGCCGGCAAGGTGATCGAGGCGTTCGGCCACTTCCTGGTCGGCGGCAACTTCGCCGTCGGCATCGCCGTGTTCCTCATCCTGGTGATCATCAACTTCATGGTGATCACCAAGGGTGCCGGGCGTATCGCCGAGGTGGGCGCGCGCTTCACCCTCGACTCGATGCCCGGCAAGCAGATGGCCATCGACGCCGACCTCAACGCCGGCCTGATCGGCGAGGACGAGGCGCGCCTGCGCCGCCGCGAGGTGTCCCAGGAGTCCGATTTCTACGGCTCGATGGACGGTGCCAGCAAGTTCGTCCGTGGCGACGCCGTGGCCGGTCTGGTGATCATGGGCGTGAACATCCTCGGCGGCCTGCTGATCGGCATGCTGCAGCATGGCCTGAGCTTTGCCCAGGCGGCGGAAACCTACACCCTGCTGACCATCGGCGACGGCCTGGTGGCGCAGATCCCTGCGCTGGTGATCTCCACCGCCGCGGGTGTCACCGTATCGCGAGTCAACACCGACCAGGACGTCGGCCAGCAGATGCTCGGCCAGTTGTTCGCCAAGCCGCAGGTGCTCTGGCTGGCAGCCGGTGTGCTCGGCCTGCTCGGCCTGGTGCCGGGCATGCCCAACCTGGTGTTCCTGCTGTTCACCGCGCTGCTCGGCAGCCTCGCCTGGTGGCTGGGCAAACGCAGCGAGCAGGAGCTGCTCGACAAGGCAACCAATCCGCCGCTTCCGCCACCGGCCGAAGTGCCGGAGGCCAGCTGGGACGACGTGCAACTGGTCGACACCCTGGGCCTTGAGGTCGGCCACCGGCTGATCCCGCTGGTCGACCACCGCCAGCAGGGCGAGTTGCTGGCGCGGATCAAGAGCGTGCGCAAGAAGTTCGCCCAGGACGTCGGCTTCCTGCCGCCGGTGGTGCACATCCGCGACAACCTGGAACTGGCGCCGAACACCTACGTGATCACCCTCAAGGGGGTGGAGATCGGCCGCGCCGACCTGCAGCCGGGCAAGTGGCTGGCCATCGACCCCGGCCAGGTGTCCGGCAGACTCGAGGGTATCCCGACCACCGACCCGGCCTTCGGCCTGCCGGCGGTATGGATCGAGGCCAGCCAGCGCGAGCTGGCGCAGGTGTATGGCTACACCGTGGTGGATGCCAGCACCGTGGCGGCCACCCACCTCAACCACCTGCTGCACCGCAACGCCAGCGAGATGCTTGGCCGCCAGGAGGTACAGCAGTTGCTCGATCGTCTCGGCGCCGACAGCAAGTCGCTGGTCGAGGAGGTGGTGCCCAAGGTGGTCAGCCTCACCACCCTGCAGCGCCTGCTGCAGAGCCTGCTCGAGGAGGAGGTGTCGATCCGCGACCTGCGCAGCATCCTCGATACCCTCGCCGAGCACGGCAGCCCGCAGGCCGACGTCCAGGACCTGGTCGCCGCGGTGCGCGTGGCGCTCGGTCGGGCGATTACCCAGCAGTGGTTCGGTTCGCGCGGCGAGCTGCACGTCATCGGTCTGGATGCCGGTCTCGAGCAGGTGCTGACCCAGGCGATGACCAGTGGCGGCGCTCTCGAGCCGGGTCTGGCCGCCAACCTCATGGAGCAGGCCGAGGTCACGCTCAATCGCCAGGAAGCCGGCGGCGAGCCGCCGGTGCTGGTGGTGCAGCACCGCCTGCGCGCCACCCTGGCCCGCTTCCTGCGCCGCCGCCTGCGTCACCTGGTGGTGATGTCGCTGGCGGAGATTCCGGATGACCGCCTGCTGCGGGTGACCAACATGATCGGAGGCAATAGCTGATGAGTGTCAGACGTTTTGTCGGTGCCAACAGCCGCGAGGCCATGCGCCTGGTGCGCGCCGCGCTGGGCGAGGACGCCCTGATCCTGTCCAACCGCACCACCGCCGAGGGCGTGGAGATCCTCGCCATGGCCGACGAGGTGCACCAGACCCTGGTCCCCGATGTGCCGGCGCCGACTGCCGCGCCGCGCCCGGCACCACCGCCAGCGGCCCCCGTGGTGCCACCACGGCCGGCGGCCCCGCCGCCGGCGGCGCCGCATCCGAGCCTCGGCGCCCAGCGCGCCGCCGCCTACCAGCGCACCCAGGAAGAAACCGCGCGCCCGGTGACGCCGCCGCCGGCTCCCGCGCTCGACTTCGCGGTGCTTGGCGAGCGCCTGCTCGGCGAGATGCAGGACATGCGCGAGCTGCTCAATCGGCAGATGGCCCCGGCCAGCGCCCCCGATGGCATCGCCGCGCGCCTGCGCCAGCTGTTGCTGCTGGCCGGCTTCGGCGCGCACCTGTGCGACGAGCTGCTCGCCGCGCTGCCGGCCGAGCTGCAGCAGGGGCCGGCCGACGCTCCAGCCGCGCGCGCCTGGCTGGAGCGCCAGCTCGCCGCGCGCCTGCCGGTGCCGGAGGACGAGAGTGACCTGCTCGACCACGGCGGCATCCTCGCCCTGGTCGGCCCCACCGGGGTGGGCAAGACCACCACCACCGCCAAGCTCGCCGCGCGCTACGTGATGCGCCATGGCAGCGGCCAGGTCGCCCTGCTCAGCACCGACAGCTACCGGATCGGCGCCCACGAGCAGCTACGCATCTACGGCCGCCTGCTCGGCGTCGAGGTGCTGGCGCTGCCGGCTGACGCCGACCTCGACGGTGTGCTGGCCCAGCTCGCCGACAAGCGCCTGGTGATCATCGACACCATCGGCATGAGCCAGCGCGACCAACGGCTGATCGGCCAGATCGCCCAGCTCGGCGGTGCCGGCCATGCGGTGCGCCTGATGCTGCTGCTCAACGCCGCCAGCCACGGCGACACCCTGGAGGAGGTGGTCTCCACCTACCAGCGTGCCGCCCGTGCCGCCGGCAGCCGGCTGGACGATTGCCTGGTTACCAAGAGCGACGAGGCCGCCCGTCTCGGCCCGGTGCTCGACATCCTGATCCGCCACAACCTGCGCCTGCACTACCTGTCATGCGGCCAGCAGGTACCGGAGGATCTGTATCCGGCCGATGCTCTGGCGCTGGTGCAGCAGGCGCTGGCCGCCAGCCAGGCCTCGCCTTTCGTCGCCGGCACACCGGCGGCGGCGAGCACGCAGCGCCTGGAGGCGCTGTCGCGCGGGCTGCTCGGCCATGGCCGCGCCATGGCTGCGGCCCTCGACGGCCTGCGTCGCGAGGTGGACGGCTTCGCCCTGCTCGAGGCCGCCTGGCAGCTCGCGGCGCTGCCGCGCAGCCTGCAGGGCGAGCGGCTTGCCGAGTTGTTGGCGGCCAGCCCGCAGCCGTCCTCGGTCGCATTGCTGCTGTGGGGGCGTGCCGGCGCGCTGCCGGGGCAGACCTGGAACATGCCGCTGCTCGCCCTCGACGGCGCCGGTCATCTGTTGGCGCGGCCCTGGCTGGCTCACCAGCTGCCGGCCGGCGCGGCGGCGCGCTTCGAGTGGGCGGCCCAGTACTGGCCGGCGGCCGGTCATCTGCTGCCGGCCAGCCCGGACGCCGCCACCCTGCGCGCGCTGGCCGCCCAGGGCGGTTCCTGGCTGGCCGCCGCCAAGGCCAACGGCCGGGTCGACTATGCCGGCGAGCGCTATGCACTGCAGACGCTGGCGGAAATCGCCATGCCAGCCGGCAGCCTCGAGTGCCGCTACCGCAGCCACAACGTGCAGCTCGACCTCGCCGTGCTGGACGTCGCCCTCGACGCCGGTCGCGAGCGCGACCAGCTCAGCGGCGCCTGGCCGCTGCGCGCCTGGTTCGGCGTGCTGCATGATCTCGACAGCGGCCGCCCGCCGCTGCAGCGGGTCTGGCTGGCCAGCAGCGTCAGCCAGGGCGAGGAGGGGTGGCACGAGCAGCAGGCCATGCTGCGCCAGCAGTTGCTCTGCGACGATCTGCCGAGCCTGACCGGACGTGCCTGGCTCAGTCTGGAGAGCCTGCTCGGCCCGCTGCAGGCGGAGCTGCGCCTGTTCCTCGCTGCCGGCCTGGCCGCCACCGCCAGCCGCCTGGAACAGGCCGAGGGTGACTGGGCGATGGATGTGCGCGCCCAGCTGCTCAACCTGGCCGGCAGTCGTCGCCAGCGCTCGGCCCAGCAGCAGCTGGATGCCCTGCTGCATCTGCTGGCGGCCTGTGACACCTTCCGCCAGGTCGCCGGCAGCGCGACCGCAGTCCGCTGATGGCCGCCGCCGATCAGGCCGCCGGTCTGCGGCGCTGGGCCGAGCAGTTCGCCGCTGCCCAGCCGCCGGCGGCGGAGGTCGAAGCCGTCGCGGCGGCCCCAGCCCCCGCCGAGCCGCCGGTCACCCTACTGGTGGTCGGCGTGCCGGGGGCCGCCGCGGCGCGGCCGCGCCGCGTGCAGGCCGTGCTGGCGCGCTGGGCGGCCAACGGCCATCGCTGGGTCGGCGCGCCGACGCGCTGGAAGGTGGTGCCGCTCGATCCGGACAGTCCGCATCTGGACGTGCTGGCCAGCCAGCAGTCGCGCTGGGCGCTGTGGGTGGACGACGACGAGGAAGCGTTCCGGCGCGCCTGGCGCCAGCTGCGCACCTTGCGCGAGCACGGCGGTCCGGCGCGTCTGCTGGCCTTGCACGACGGCATAGCGGCCAGTGCGGGTCTGCTCGACAACCTGCGGCAGGCGGCGGCCAGCTATCTGCAGGTCGAGCTGCTGCTGATCGAGGAGATGCCCCGATGCACATGACCTTGTCGCGGGGGGCACGGCTGGGTATTGGTCTGCTGGCCCTGGCTGGGGCCGAGAGCGTGCTGGCGGCCAGCGCGGGCAGTTGGGTCGGTGCGGCGCCGCCA
>DASQBU010000116.1:0-6247 GCA_035635035.1 Pseudomonas sp. | reverse complement strand
CCGCGCAGCGGCTTCATCGGCAGGCTTCCTCGGGCAGGCATTGTCGGAAACAGAAGGTCGGGGGTCGGAACGTCAGGAACAGAAATCCAGCGGCAGGCGGCGCGGCACGTACTGGCCGTGGCCGGGCTGCTCGGCGTCGCGCAGGGTGCGCCAGGTGTAAGCGAGCGCCGAGCGCACCGCGCTGACCAGCTCCTCGCCCAGCGCCAGGCGGCCAGCCAGGGTGCTGGCCAGGGTGCAGCCGGAGCCGTGGTAGCTGCCCGGCAGGCGCGCGCAGGTGAAGTCGTGGCGGCTGCCGTCGCGCGAGTACAGGCGGTTGTGCACCTCGCGCTCGTCGCCGTGGCCGCCGGTGATCAGCAGGTGCTCGCACAGCGGCAGCAGCTTTTCGGCGCACTCGTCGGCGCTGCCCTCCGGCAGCTCGGCGAGGATGCGCGCTTCCGGCAGGTTGGGCGTGGCGATGCGGCACAGCGGCAGCAGGCGCTCGCGGATCGCGTAGCCGACCTCGTCCTTGCCCAGTGCACCGCCGCCGCCGGCGCGCAGCACCGGGTCGCAGACCAGCGGCACGCCGGGCAGCTTGGCCATGATCTCCACCACGGTGTCGACCATCTCCACCGAGCCGAGCATGCCGAGCTTGACCGCAGCAACCGGCAGGTCATGGATCACCGCCTCGGCCTGGGCCAGTACCCAGGCGCGCTCGAGGACGCGGAAGTCGCTGACGTTGACGGTGTCCTGCACGGTCAGCGCGGTGACCGCCGGGGCGGCGTGGCAGCCCTGGGCGAGCAGGGCCTCGATGTCCGCCTGCAGGCCGGCGCCGCCACTGGGATCGTGGCCGGACAGGCAGAGGACGACGGGACGGAAGGGGGATCTGTTCATGGCGCGTGAGCTTATCACCAAAGCCGGACGGCTGCCCGCGTGCGACCGGGCGCTGCGGTTCTGCTTTACTGGAGGGGCAGAGTCGCTGCAGTGGTTGCGGAGGAGGCGTAACGCGGTAGTCGTAGATGACATCATCGCCATAGTCGCCTGACGGGCAAGCTGCTAGCTTGTCGTCTGGATCAACGGAGCTTGGCTTTGTCATTGAAAGAAAAGGAGTTATCACCCATGTCGCAAAACATCAGCATTGCCGTGATCGGTGCCGGCCGTACAGGAACCCCCCTGCTGCACGATCTGCTGCAATACGACTATATCCGCGTGTCGGGAGTGGCTGATCTCGATCCCGAGTCCCCGGGCATGCTCCTGGCACACGAGCGGCTGATCCCCTGCTTCACCGACCCGATGGCGATGGTCGAGGCGGTCGGCGAGGTGGATATCCTGGTCGAGGTCAGTGGCGATCGCAGCTTGAAGGCGAAGATCAAGCAGCACTTCGAGGCGCAGGGCAACCGCCACACCATCATCATGCACGACCTGATCGCCCGCCTGGTGATCAGCCTGTGCAGTCGCAGTTCGACGCTGGCCCCCGCCTTCCATCCCGGCGACGAAGGGATTGGCTAGGTGATGTGATGGCAGCCCCGGCGCCTTGGCACTGCCCCCGCTGTCACAGCCTGGCGACGGCGCCGGAGCCTTGCGCGGAGCGGTCCGCTGCCGACCTGCACGACTACTGGCGCTGCAGCCGCTGCCAGCTGGTGTTTGCCCCGCCCCAGTCCGCGCCAACCCATGCCGTGACCAACCAGCCGACGCCGCTGGACGGCAACAACCTGTACCGCGGCGACCGGCCATTGCAGGAGTGGCTGCAGCGCTTCGGCGCGGGCTGGGGCGAGGCGCGGCTGACCGCCTACGGCGAGCTGGCCGGTGGCGAGCTGCTGGCGGCCGGCTTCACTGCCGACTGCCATCCGCCGGAGCTGCATAGCCACGACCGTTTCGGCCGGCGCATCGATCGGGTCGAGTTCCATCCGGCCTGGCACCAGGCGCTGGGTGCCGGTATCGCCCACGGCCTGCACGCGCTGCCGTGGCGCGAGCCGCGTCCCGGGGCGCAGGTGCTGCGCGCCGGACTGTTCTACCTGCACAACCAGGTCGAGGCCGGCAGCGCCTGTCCGCTGACCATGACCCATGCCGGTGTCGCCGTGCTGCGCCGCCAGCCCGAGCTGGCCGAGGCCTGGCTGCCCAAGCTCCTCAGCCTCGACTACGATCCGCAGCCGCTGCCGGCCGCAGCCAAGCGCGGCCTGACCCTGGGCATGGCGCTGACCGAGAAGCAGGGCGGCACCGACCTGCGCGCCAACAGCACCCGCGCCTTCGCCGTCGGTGCGAGCGGTCCCGGGCAGGCCTACGAGCTGCTGGGGCACAAGTGGTTCTGTTCGGCGCCGATGAGCGACGGTTTCCTCACCCTGGCGCAGACCGACCAGGGGCTGAGCTGCTTCCTGCTGCCGCGCCTGCGCCCGGACGGTTCGCACAACCGCATCCATATCCAGCGCCTCAAGGACAAGCTGGGCAACCGCAGCAACGCCTCGGCGGAGATCGAGCTGCACGGCGCGCTGGCCTGGCTGGTCGGCGAGGAGGGGCGCGGTATCGCCACCGTGCTGGAGATGGTCGCGCTGACCCGCTTCGACTGCACGACCGGCTCGGCGGCGCTGATGCGCCAGGCGCTCAGCCAGGCGCTGCACCACTGCGCGCAGCGCCAGGTCGGCGGCCGCGCGCTGGAGGCGCAGCCCCTGATGCAGAACGTGCTGGCCGACCTGGCGCTGGAGTCCGAGGCGGCGCTGGCGCTCAGCCTGCGCCTGGGGCATGCCCTGGAGCGCCCGGAGGACGAGCAGGAGCGGCACTTCGCCCGCCTGCTCACCGCGGTCGGCAAGTACTGGGTGTGCCGGCGCGCGCCGGCCTTCGTCAACGAGGCGCAGGAGTGCCTGGGCGGGGGCGGTTACGTCGAGGAAAGCATCCTGCCGCGGCTGTACCGCGAGGCGCCGGTCAACTCGATCTGGGAGGGTTCGGGCAACGTGCAGTGCCTGGACGTGCTGCGCGCGCTGGACAAAAGTCCGGCGGTGGCCGAGGCGCTGTTCGCCGAGCTGGCCGACGGCCACGGCGAGGCGCGCCTGAAAGCCCAGGTGCTGCGCCTCAAGCACGCCCTGCGCGACCGCGAGGGCCTGGAGTATCGCGCGCGCCAGCTGTGCGGCGAGATCGCCGTGGCGCTGCAGGCCAATCTGTTGCTGCAGGGGGCGCCGCAGATGGTCAGCGACGCCTTCATCGCCGCGCGCCTGGACGCGCCCTCTGCGGTCTACGGCTGTCTGCCGGCCGGCGTCGAGGTGGCGGCCCTGCTGGCGCGCAGTCGCCTGCAGGCGCTCGACTGAGTCCGCCGTCGAGCGGCCCGGGGCGGCCTGCTAGAATGGCCGCCCCAGCCCGCGCCGCACTCCGCGGCGGCTCGCTTGCGAGCCCGGGGCGTCGTCTTGCGAAACCGCCATGTCCTTCGTCGATCCCTCCCGCTTCAGCAATCCCCTGCGCCGCTTCGCCCGCACCCTGGTGCCCGGCGCCGAACCCGAGGTGGCCGCGCCGCTGCCGCTGCCGGAAAGCCAGGGCGGCGAGCCCTGGTATTCGGTGGGGCGGGCGGTGGCCAGCCTAGGGGGCGCGCGCGTGGATGGCTGGCGCCTGCAGGAGTGGCCGGGCCAGGCCCTGCGCGCGGAGTTCAGCGCCTGCTGGCGCGACGCCGACGGCCGGCTGTGGAATGTCCAGTCCGGCGACCGGGTCTGGCTGTTCCTGCCCGACCCGCAGCGCCGCTACGAGGGCGTGCCGCTCGCCGCGCGCTACCAGGCGCTGAGTCGCGATGCCCTGCTGGACGATTACCTGCGGGTCTGCACCGCCCTCGGGCGCCCGGCGCTGGACGAGGAGGCGCGGGAAACCCTGCAGCAGACCCGCGAGCGCCTGGAGGCCTGGCTGGCGCTGGGCGGCAGCGGCGACCAGCGCTGCCCGTGCCAGAGCGGCAAGCGCTACCAGAACTGCTGCAGCCGCCGGCTGCGCGACAGCCTGTGATGGCGCGCCCGCCACGCAATCCGTCCGCCCGCCCGCCGCGCAGCCGCACGGCGGGGGCGCCGCGCCCGGCCGGCAAGCAGCCGCCACGCCGGGTGGCCAAGGCGCCGCCGGCCGAGCCGCGCCTGCTGCTGCTCAACAAGCCGTTCGACGTGCTGACCCAGTTCGCCGACGCCGACGGCCGCGCCACCCTCAAGGACTACGTGGCGGTGCCCGGCGTCTACCCGGCCGGGCGCCTGGACCGCGACAGCGAGGGCCTGCTGCTGCTGACCAACGACGGCCGCCTGCAGGCGCGCATCGCCGATCCGAAGCACAAGCTGGCCAAGACCTACTGGGTGCAGGTGGAGGGCGAGGCCGGCGAGGAACAGCTGGCGCGCCTGCGCGCCGGCGTCGAACTCAACGACGGGCCGACCCTGCCGGCCGAGGCGCGGCGCATCGCGACGCCCGCGCTGTGGGAGCGCGATCCGCCGGTGCGCTTTCGCAAGAGCGTGCCGACCTGCTGGCTGGAGCTGGTGATCCGCGAGGGACGCAATCGCCAGGTACGGCGGATGACCGCGGCCGTCGGCCTGCCGACCCTGCGTCTGGTGCGGGTGCGTATCGGGCCGTGGAGTGTGGAGGGGCTGGCGCCCGGGGAATGGCGGGAAGTGCCGGCGCAGCTGTGAGCTGCCAGGGGCGAGCCGGCGACCCGGAAGTGGCCGCCGGCCGGGCGATCAGTAGAACGACTTGATCAGGTTGATGCCCTTGCCGAGCACTTCGCGCCAGGCGATCAGGTCTTCCTGGGTCGCGTCCTTGTCGTGCTCCTTGACGGCCAGCAGCAGCGCGTCCAGCCACAGGTCGTAGAGTTCCGGGCGGATGTCCAGGCCTTCGCGCGAGTGGCTCTGGCCGAGGGCGCGCAGCTTGGTGTCGGACATGCCGCGCGCGTAGAGCACCAGGTTGAGGATGCCGGCGCGCAGCAGTTGCTTCTGCGCCACCATGTTGGTGTGGGTGAACTTGTCGCGGATCGCCGGCGAGCTGGCGAGGAAGTGACCGTAGAAGGTGTCGAAGAAGCTCGGGCTGGCACAGCAGCGGCCGTAGCTTTGCATCACGCGGTTGGCGGCAGTCATGGTATTCCTTGTGGCAATTGTGCCCCTATCCCCTCTGCCTTCCTGTGGCGGAGTGATGCAGGAGCTTGCGAACGCTTGAGGGTTACATGCCTTCGAGGCTGCCGATCACCAGGCTCTTGATGACGAAGCCGAGTACGCCCAATCCCAGGGCGAAGAAGAGAATGAAGGTGCCGAACTTGCCGGCTTTGGACTTTTTCGCCAGATCCCAGACGATGAATGCCATGAATCCGACCAGCGCGGCGATCAGGCCGGTCATCATCCAATGTTCGAATACTTCGGGGTCCATCGATCCCTCCTGCAGGAGATGTGGTGCGCTCAGGGGGCGGGCGATAGTTGTTATCTGTTAGGCCACGCAGGCATGCGTAAAAACGCGCACAAATTATAGGCGGTTGAATTGTGCAGGCAAACGGCAAAATGCGAAGGCTTCACATTTTTCGTCGGACGCTGCTCAGCGCAGGTGCTCCAGTGGTAATTCGGTGCCGGCCAGCACCTGGTTGAGCACGAAGCTCGAGCGCACGCTGGACACCCCTTCGATGCGGGTCAGGGTGCCGAGCAGGAACTGCTGGTAGTGGTCCATGTCCGGCACCACCACCTTGAGTTGGTAGTCCGCCTCCATGCCGGTGACCAGGCTGCATTCGAGCACCTGCGGGCACTGGCGGATCGCCGTCTCGAAGTGCTCGAAACGCTCCGGGGTGTGGCGGTCCATACCGACCAGCACGTAGACGGTGAGGGTCAGGCCGAGCTTCTTGCGGTCGAGCAGGGCGACCTGGCGCAGGATGTAGCCGTCGTCCTCCAGTTGCTTGACCCGCCGCGAGCAGGGCGAGGGCGACAGGCCGATGCGTTCGGCCAGTTCCTGGTTGGAGATCCGTGCGTCGCGCTGCAGTTCGGCGAGGATGCGCAGATCGTAGCGGTCGAGTTTGCCCATGGCGGCCTGTCTGCTTGGTTTGATTGCGTCAAAGCATGCGTTATTGGTGAATGCTTGCGCAAGCGGTCGATTTCTGGGGTGATTTCGCAAACACCTGCCGCGCCGGCGGGCGTACAGTTTGAATCGTTACCAGGCCCGGACGCTCACCCCCGGCGGCGCCCAACCAGGCACCGCCCCGCCGACAACCCACCCGGTTGTGGCCCCAGGCCCGCACCGCCCACCCGGCGCTGCGCCGAGCAGGCTGTCACCGCAGCCGCGATCCGGATGGAATCTC
>DASQBU010000115.1:0-2786 GCA_035635035.1 Pseudomonas sp. | reverse complement strand
GTGGACGATGCCGAGCGGGCGGCGCTGCTCGTCGAGTACCGCCAGGGCGCTGAGCGAGGGCTGCGCCTGGAACATGCCGAGCACCTGGGCAATCGGCGTGCTGTCCGCCACCCCCGGCTGCTCGATGAGCAGCACGGAGAGGTCGTCGGCCGGCTCGTGGAGATTGGCCTGCCGCCGCTCGACCTCCGGCAGGCAGCCGCGGACGTCGACCGGCGGCTGCTCCTGCGGGCGGGCGAACAGGTAGCCCTGCACCAGGTCGACGCCCATCTCCAGCAGCACGTCCAGCTCGTCGACGCACTCGATGCCCTCGGCGATCACCTCGGCGCGCGAACTCTTGGCCATCTGCAGGATCGAGCTGACGAACTCGCGCTTGACCGGATCCTTGTGGATGCCGTCGATGAAGTGGCGGTCGATCTTGACGAAATCCGGGCGCAGGTCGGACCACAGGCGCAGGCTGGAGTAGCCGGCGCCGAGGTCGTCGAGGGCGATGGCGAAGCCCCTGGCGCGGTAGTGGTTCACCGCCGCCTCGAGCAGGGCGAAATCCTCGATGGGCGCGTGCTCGGTCAGCTCGATGACCAGTTGCCCCGGTGGCAGGCCGAGGCTCTGCAGCAGTTGCAGGAGCGGTTCGATCTCGTGCTCCGCCTCGAGCAGGGCGTCCGGGGACATGTTGAGGAACAGTCGGCCGCCGAGCTTGAGCTGCTGGAAGCGCTGGCAGGCCAGCCGCCAGCACAGCCGCTCCAGTTCGGCCAGGCGGCCGGCGTGGCGGGCCGCGGCGAACAGCGGCATGGGCGCGTGCAGCGGGCTGTTCGAGGGGCCACGGGTCAGCGCCTCGTAGCCGAGCACGCGCTGGCCGGAGAGGCAGAGGATGGGCTGGAACAGGGTGGTCAGCTCGCCCTGGGCCAGGATGCGGTCGAGGGCGGTGAGTTGTTCTGTGACGGTCATTCAGGAGTCCGAAGGAGGCCGGTCGAGGCTGCGGGTGATGCGTCGCACCTTCCTTGGCGGGCGTTGCGGGACGCCGGGGTTTCCTCCGTGAGGCGTGCCACCCGACAACGCGGTATTTCGTACAGCCTGGGTAATCACGTGCGCGGCATTTAATCGCTCGAATGTGATGGAAATATGACGGCAGGCCGGGGTTGTACTGGACCGCCGTCGCCATCGGCGGCTCGATAACGCGGTTGCGGCGAGCGCCAGCCGGAAATCCGCCCGCTTCCCATGCGCCTCAATCGTCGCGGGTCAGCACTTCGAGCAGCTCGATCTCGAAGATCAGGTTGGAGTTGGGCTTGATGTGCGCGCCGATCTGCCGCTCGCCGTAGGCGAGGTGCGCGGGGACGAACAGCTTGCGCTTGCCGCCGACGCGCATGCCCATCAGGCCCTGGTCCCAGCCCTTGATCACCCGGCCGGTGCCGATCACGCACTGGAACGGCTTGCCGCGGTCCCAGGAGGAATCGAACTTGGTGCCGTCCTCGAGAAAGCCGTTGTACTGGGTGGTGATCAGGGCGCCCTTGACCACCGCCTTGCCGTCGCCGAGTTGAATGTCCTCTACCTGCAGTTCGTTGCTCATCGCTCGTTCCCGTTCATCTGCTGCGCCGCGGCTGGCGGCCCGGCCTGCCTTTTCTCAGGTATTGGCCGGCGATGCAACCGCCCGACCGGGGGCGCGGCGGCAAACGAACGGTAGACCCTGCGGGGGAGGCGAGCGGTGCGGCGCCGGTCAGCCCGGCGGCCCCGCCACGTTCAGCAGCAGGTTCCGGTTCTTTCCGAGTAGAGCTGGACGAACTCCTCGGACGCGCCGACCGGCAGGCCGCGGCCCATCGCCCAGCCGAAGGCGAGGTCCAGCCAGTCGCGTTCCTCGGCCGGGTCGACCTCGGCCGCCCGCGCGTGCACGAGGTGCTTGAACTCCAGCAGCAACTCATCCAGGTAATGTGCCATGTCGTTTCTCCGTTGGCTGCAACAGGGGGTCTGGAGGGAGCTGTCTGAGGTTCGTCGGGAAGCGCCCGGGTGACGACAGGGGCCGAGGCATCCGTGACCGCCCTGTCGCGGGAGTGAAGCTCCCGGCGAGCCCTCAAAAGCGACACCCCAAATATCCACAAGAAACGTGATGGCTATATGACGGCAGCGCCGGGGGCGGGCTACCGTTCGTCAGTTTTCGGCCGGCGCACGGGCGCGCGCCGCGCGGGGCGTCAGCGCCGCTGCAGCAGCACGCCGCTTTCCATGTGGTGGGTCCAGGGGAACTGGTCGAACAGCGCGCAGCGCACGATGCGGTGCGTGTCGTCGAGCTGGGCGATGTTCTGCGCCAGGGTCTCCGGGTTGCAGGAGATGTACAGGATGTTGTCGAAGCGCCGGGTCAGCTCGCAGGTGTCCGGGTCCATGCCGGCGCGCGGCGGGTCGACGAACACGCTGCCGAACTGGTAGCCCTTCAGGTCGATGCCGGCCAGGCGGCGGAACGGGCGCACCTCGTTGAGCGCCTGGGTCAGCTCCTCGGCGGACAGGCGCACCAGCTCGATGTTGTCGATGCCGTTGTCGGCGATGTTGGCCAGCGCGGCGTTCACCGAGGTCTTGCTGATCTCGGTGGCCAGCACGCGGCGCACGCGGGTGGCCAGCGGCAGGGTGAAGTTGCCGTTGCCGCAGTACAGCTCGAGCAGATCGTCGCTGCGCTCGCCGAGGGCGTCGTAGGCCCAGTTGAGCATCTTCTGGCAGACCACGCCGT
Source organism: Pseudomonas sp. (assembly GCA_035635035.1). Classification (GTDB taxonomy): domain Bacteria; phylum Pseudomonadota; class Gammaproteobacteria; order Pseudomonadales; family Pseudomonadaceae; genus Geopseudomonas. The sequence continues at coordinate 82 of DASQBU010000115.1, read as the reverse complement.
TGGGCTGGGTGAAGGCGCCTTCCGGCTGGCGGTAGCGGAAGGTGCGCCCGGCCACGGTCAGCTCCTCCTCCACGTAGTCGCG
>DASQBU010000114.1:0-4963 GCA_035635035.1 Pseudomonas sp. | reverse complement strand
GCTGGTGTCGTAGACGAAGATGTTCATCATCTTCTTCAGGTTGTCGATGGTCGGCTCGCGGTACAGGCCCTGCAGCAGCTTGATGCCCTCGGTGGGCATCGGCACGAACGGGCTGGCGCCGCCGGTGCCGCCGCCCATCAGGACCAGCTTGCCGACCCGCTGCGGGTTGGCCAGGGCGAAGGCCACCGCGCTGTGGCCACCCATCGAGTTGCCGATCAGGTGCGCGCGATCGATGTCCAGGGCGTCGAGCAGGCCCTTGAGGGCGCGGGCGTTGAGGTCGGAACGCGAGCCGGTGCAGACGATCGAGTCGCTCTTGCTCCAGCCCGGGCAGTCCATGAGGATCACCCGGAAGCCGGCGCTGACCAGCGGCTCGATGTTGCGGTTGAAGTTGGCCCAGCCGCTGGCGCCGGGACCGGAGCCGTGCAGCATCACCACGGTCTCGCTACCGCTGCCGCAATCGTTGTAGTGCAGCTGCAGGTCGAGGTCGCCTTCCTTGATGCGGACCAGTTGGCTGGTGGACGCTTCGGTCAGTGCTTGTGCAGTCATGAACAGTTTCCTCGAATTCAGGATTGGGGGGCGAGGCGGCGGAAGGCGCCGTTCAGGTACAGCAGCGGCTCGCCATCCTGCAGGCCGCGGGTCGCCAGCACTTCGCAGAGGAAGGCGTGATGGGTGCTCTCGTCGAACACCTTGACCACTCGGCAATCGAAGTTGGCCAGGGCGCCCTCGAGCACCGGCACGCCAGTGGCCAGATCATGCCACTGGCCGTGCTGGAAGCGCGCCTCACCGTATACACCCTCGACCATCCCGGCGAATACCTTGGCCTCGTGCTCCTGCTCGCCGGACAGTACGTTGACGCATAGCGCGCCGCTGTTGAGGATCGCCTCGCAGGCGGCGACCTTCTTGTTGACGAACACCACCAGGCGCGGCGGCTCGGCGGTCACCGAGCAGACCGCGGTGGCGGTCAGGCCGAGATGGGTGTCGCCGTCGCGGGCGGTGATGATGGTGACTGCGGCCGCCAGGTTGCGCATGCCGACACGGTGGTCGTCGGCGCTGACCGTCGGCAGGCCGGCCAACTGGGGATTGGCGCTCCAGTCCAGCAGTTGATTGATTTGTTTGCTCATGACACTAACTCTCACGCAGCGGGCAGATGTGGGTGGGCTGCATGGCCCACCCATCGGTTCCGGCTTCGGTTCCAGTTCGGAATCAGACCTTGACGCCGAACGGGTTGGCCGCCGGCAGCGGGTTGCCGAGCAGCTGGCCGCCGAGCAGATCGCCGATGTTGTCCTGGTTCTGGGTGATGTGGTTGGCACCGACCAGGATGTCGCGCATCTGGCGCTGCATCGGGCAGTTCAGCCACACGCCGCGGGTCGAGGTCTTCTTGAAGATCATGTGCGCAGCGTCGAAGCACTCGCCACCGGTGAACTGGTTGGTGGCGAAGTGGCGCACGCGCACGTCCAGCGGCACCAGTTCGCCGCGCGAGGCATACTCCCAGGCCTCGTCGGTGTTGTGCAGCACGCGGGCCTGGCAGGCGAGGATCTTGGCGTAGGCCTCGCCCAGGCGGCCCTTGATGAACGGGTCGTTGACCGCGGCGCCGACCGCCTGGTTGAGGTTCTGCCGCGGCATCATGTGCTCGACGTACAGGTCGACCATGCCGCGCGCCATGCCGATGATCACCGAGGACACGGCGGCGTAGAACACGAAGAAGAACGGCATCTTGTAGAGGTTGTCGACCTGGCCGTGGGACTCTTGGTCGTAGGCGGCGATCACGTGGCTGCGGTAGTCCGGGACGAAGACTTCCTTGATCAGCAGCTTCTTGCTGCCGGTGCCGGCCAGGCCGACCACATGCCAGTCGTCGACGATCTCGAAGTCGCTGCGCTGTACCCAGAACGAGCGGAACTCCATCTCGCCCTTGTCGTTGGCCACCCGGCCGCCGAGGAAGGCGCCGCCGGCGGCGTGGTCGCAGCCGCTGGAGGTCAGCCATTCGCCGTTGAGCACGTAGCCGCCCTCGGTGCGCTTGACGGTGCCGAACGGCGCGTAGGAGGAGGACACCAGGCGGGTGTTGTCGGCGCCCCACAGCTCGTCGCCGCAGCGCGGGTCGAGCAGGCCGACCTCGAAGGGATGCACGCCGAGCACCATCACGTTCCAGGCGCTGGACGGGCAGCCGCGGGCCAGTTCCATCAGCACCTTGTTCAGCACGTTGGGGCTCATCTCGTAGCCGCCCCAGCGTTTGGGCTGCAGGATCTTGAAGAAGCCGGCTTCCTGGAAGTCGGCGATGGTTTCCTTCGGCACCATGCGCGCCTTCTCGCAGGCCTCGGCACGCTCGCGCAGGCGCGGGATCAGCGCCTGGGCGCGGGCGACGATTTCGGCTTCGCTGGGGATCTGGGTTTCGATGTGGCTCATGTCTCTGACCTCTTTCTCGCCGCGGCACGCGCTGCGGCTGACGCACTCTTGTTGGGGATGGCGCTGACTCGGACGAGTCAGACCTGCTCGGCGCTCACCACGCCATAGCCGGCAATCCATTCGTTGATCGCCCGGTAGTAGTCCAGGCGGGCGCTGTAGGCGCCGGTGGCGGCCAGTGCGCTGAAGGCGGCGACCCAGGTGCGCACTTCGTGGGCGGAGCGGCCGGCGGCCTTGGAGATCTCCTCGATCTTGAATTCGTCGATCTCGTCGAGGCGGCCGTTGACCAGCAGGTCGACGAAGGCCAGGTCCCAGTCGGCGTTCAGCGGGGTCTGCTGCGACAGCTCGGTGCCGTAGATCTTGCCGGCGGCGATGGTGCGTGCCTGGCGGGCGGCGCGCGCTTCCGCGGTCGGGTTGCGCCCGGCGATGAGGAACTCGGCGATGGCCTCCGGGGCGTTGTCCAGCAGCGGCACCGGCGGCTCGTGGGACAGCCCGCCGGTGCCGAGGATCAGCACGCGCTTGTTCAGCGTGGCGAGGAAGCGACCGACCACCTCGCCGAGCTTGCGCACGCGGCGGTAGGGGGCGAACGGCGGGGCCACCGAGTTGACGATGATCGGGATCACCGGGTAGCGGTCGATGGCGCCGGTCATTTCCTCGAGGGTCTGGGTGCAGCCGTGGTCGACCTGCAGGCGGTGCGACAGGGCGATGTCCACGTCGTTGTCGAGGATGAAGCGGGTCAGCTGCATGGTCAGGTCGCGCGGGATCGACAGCGGGCCGGCCAGGCTCTGGTAGTCGCCGACGCCTTCGGCGGCGGTGGCGATCACGAACGGAGGCATCAGGTCGTAGAACAGCCCGTTGTAGTGGTCGGGGGCGAAGATCACGATCAGCTCGGGATCGAACGCCTCGACCTCGGCGCGCAGCTTGGCGGTCACCGCATCGACTTCGGCAACGACCGCGGCACCCGGGTCGTTGAGACCACGCAGGGGTGTATGCGACAGGCATTTGAGTTTTACAGTCATGAAACCTCCGTGACCTCTGGCGACAGGCGACCGGCAGCGGCCGAACGCGTCAAGGTAGGGGGACAGCGGTTAGCCTCGGCAGACGGCAATCCACCCCTGGTTGTTTTTTGTTCAGATCGGACGGGGCCATTCTAGGGGCAGGTTTCGGGAAGCAATAAAACTATCTGGCATCGCGTGCACTGAGTGCACATCGTTGTTTTTAAAGGATTTTTATCGCAACCGCCGATGTGCCGCGCGCGCTGCGAAATCCCCTGGAAACGCCCGCCAGGCCAGGCGCGCCGCGGCTTTGCGTCGCATCGGCGGGTCCTGTCCGCTGGTCGCTCTTCGCCTTTCCGCTAAGTGGGCCGCCACAGGCGTCCCATGCTTGAATGAGTGGGTACCGAATCGATGCAGTACCCGAGAAATGACCAGCGCACACGACACCGAATACAAGACCGTACGCGGCCTGACCCGCGGTCTGCTGCTGCTCAACACGCTCAACCGCCTGGACGGTGGCGCCTGCGTGGGCAAGCTGGCCGAGCTGACCGGCCTGCACCGCACCACCGTGCGCCGCCTGCTGGAGACCCTGCAGGAGGAGGGCTACGTGCGGCGCAGCGAGTCGGACGACAGCTTCCGCCTGAGCATGAAGGTGCGCGAACTGAGCGAGGGTTTCCGCGACGAGCAGTGGATCTCCCAGTTGGCCGCGCCGCTGCTCGCCGAGCTGCTGCAGGAGGTGCACTGGCCGACCGACATCTGCACCCTGGACGTCGACGCCATGGTGATCCGCGAGACCACCCACCGCTTCAGCCGGCTGTCGTTCCACCGCTCGATGGTCGGCCGCCGCCTGCCGCTGCTGCTCACCGCCACCGGGCTGGCCTACCTGGCGTTCTGCCCGGACGCCGAGCGCGAGCGCATCCTCGAACTGCTGGCCAAGCGCGACGACGAGGAAGGCCGCCTGGCGCGCAATCCGGTGGCGCTGGACAACCTGCTGCGCCGCACCCGTCGCCTCGGCTACGGCGAGAACTACGGCAGCTGGAACAGCGAGGAGCGCATCGCCTCGATCGCGGTACCGATCTGCGGCGAACAGCGGGTCTATGGCTGCCTGAACCTGGTCTACGTGGCCCGCGCGATGACCATCGAACAGGCCGCCCAGCGCTACCTGGCGGCCCTGCAGCGGGTCGCCGCGACCATCGAACAGGGCATCCGCGAACGCGAGCTGAGCGACCCGCTGTTGGCCTGAGCCGGACGAATCTTTCCCCCTGCGGCGATACCGCCCAGCGCGAAGCGTAGGGTGGACAACCGCGCAGCGTTGTCCGCCACGCTCCGGCGAGAAGATCGCTGCGCACGTCTTCTACCCTGCGGCTGCGGGCGCAGGAGCACCATTGCCGCCGGCCGCTACGCCGCCGCCCGCGCCTTGCCGCGCAGCTGCCGCGCGGCGGCGACCATGTTGGCCAGCGCCGCCAGGGTCTCCGCCCAGCCGCGGGTCTTCAGCCCGCAATCCGGATTGACCCACAGCCGCTCGGCCGGGATGCGCGCGGCGGCCGTCTCCAGCAGGGCGACCATCTCCC
>DASQBU010000113.1:0-2276 GCA_035635035.1 Pseudomonas sp. | reverse complement strand
CGAAGGAGCACCTCGGCCTGCCGAACAAGGACGACGTGAAGACCGGCATCATCACCTACAAGATCGCCGCGCACGCCGCCGACCTCGCCAAGGGCCACCCGGGCGCGCAGATCCGCGACAACGCGTTGTCCAAGGCGCGCTTCGAGTTCCGCTGGGAGGACCAGTTCAACCTCGGCCTCGACCCGGACACCGCGCGGAGCTACCACGACGAAACCCTGCCCAAAGAATCGGCCAAGGTGGCGCACTTCTGCTCGATGTGTGGGCCGAAGTTCTGCTCGATGAAGATCACCCAGGAAGTGCGCGACTACGCCGCCGGCCTGGAGAAGATCGACAGCGTCGAGCTGGCCACCGCCGACCTGGAGCGCGAGATGCAGGCCAAGGCCGAGGAGTTCAAGGCCCAGGGCTCGCAGCTCTACCACAAGGTCTGACGTTCTGCGCTGAATGACAACGGGCCCCAGATGGGGCCCGTTGTCGTTTCTGGCCGGCCCCGACGGTCGCGACGGTTGCACTTTTTGGCGCAACCCGTTGATTTTACAGTGGACGCGCGCCGGCGGGCTGATTAGAATGCGCGCCGATTCGGCCCATGTAGCTCAGCGGTAGAGCACTCCCTTGGTAAGGGAGAGGTCGGCGGTTCAAGTCCGCCCATGGGCTCCAGCTTTCCTCCCCGTTTTTCTCCCCCCCTTTCTGTTTTTTCTCCCCGCTTTCTGGCCGCTTCCGCCGGTCGGCATTCGCTCGCCTGGCCGGCGGTAGGGCTGCAGACTACTGCGGCAGGTATTCCGGCTTGAGGATGTTGCGCAGGCGGCTGTAGGGAATCTCCAGCGTCGGGTGGCCCATGTCGTAGGGGGCGATGGCGTAGCTGTCGTACTTGAGCAGGACCTTGTCCTTGAGCAGGGCGACGTTGGCGGTTGGCCGCAGCGGCCAGCTGCTGCGGAACTCCGCATCCCCCTCGAGTTTTTGCGCGCGCAGCCAGCGTTGGTGCGCTTCGCTGGCCGCCTGCCAGAAGGCTTCTTCGCCGCCGGGGATCAGCAGCTCCCCCAGCGGCAGCGCGCGCTGCCGCGCCAGCGAGTAGTTGATGAAGCCGCGCCCCGGCAGGCCGTGGGCGCCGCCCGCGTCCAGGTAGCTGGACAGTTCGATCACCGCCAGGTCGCCGTGCTGGTCGCTCAGCTTGGCCTGCAGCCAGGTTTCCCGGCCTTCCGGCGCCTGGCGCAGCAGTTCGCGGGCATAGTCGCGCAGCGAGGCGGGCTGAGGGCCATCGGTGCTGCCGTGGGTCATCGCCAGCAGCGCTTGCTCGATCAGCGCGTCGAGGCGCGGCTGGTCGGCGAACTTCAGGGTGTCGACGTTGACCAGGCTGCAGCGCTCGGCCTGGCAGCCGGCGGCGCGCTGCTCCCAGGCGATGCGTTGCGGCTCCAGCCGCGCGGGCTGCAGGCCGAGAGACTGGCAGGCGCCGAGCAGCGGCAGGCTGGCCAGGGCGAAAAGACGGTAAAGACGCATGGGGCTCCTTGAGTGGGCGGGCGATGCTGGGTAGGGTGGCGCACCGGCAGGATCCGACCGGATGGCAATATTCATCGGCGCGGCCGGGTGGCGCGCCGCAGTGGGGGAAGTATATGAGCGAGTCGTCGAAAACGACCGACCTGAAAGTGGAAATCGTCGAGCGCGAGGCCTGTTTCCGCGGCTTCTACGCCCTGGATCGCCTGCATCTGCGCCACGAGCAGTTCCGCGGCGGCATGGGTCCGCTGATCAGCCGCGAGCTGTTCGTCCGCCACGATGCGGTCTGCGTGCTGCCCTACGATCCGGCGCGCGATTGCGTGGTGCTGATCGAGCAATTCCGCGTCGGCGCGCTGGACAAGAGTGCTCACCCCTGGCTGCTGGAGCTGGTGGCCGGGCTGATCGACAAGGACGAGTCGCCGGAGGAGGTGGCCCGTCGCGAGGCGGTGGAGGAGGCCGGCCTGACCCTCGGCGCGCTGTGGCCGGTGACCGCCTACTATCCCTCGCCCGGCGGCAGCGACGAGCGCGTGCACCTGTTCGTCGGCCGCTGCGACAGTGCCGGTGCCGGTGGCATCCACGGCCTGGCCGAGGAGGGCGAAGACATCCGCGTGCTGGTGCTGAGCCTGGACGAGGCGCTGGCAGCGGTGAGTTGCGGGCGCATCGACAATGCGGCGAGCATCATCGCCCTGCAGTGGCTGGCGCTCAACCGCGCGCAGGTGCGCCAGGCATGGCGCTGAAGCTGGCCGAGCGCTACCGGGTCGACCTCGCCGGCCTGCAGAGCGCCTGCGAGG